>NZ_JAHLPQ010000009.1:0-131444 GCF_018917985.1 Blautia sp. MSJ-36
CCTGTGATTTAATATTTGTGGTTTGCAGACCTACATTTATTTTAACACAGGAGATTACTTATATCTAAAGATCTTCCCTCCCCCTGCATAGCAGGGGGTTTATTTTTACTGTCACACAACAAAAAATCCCCTGCCGGAAGATCACCTCTTCCTGACAGGGGATTTACTGCCTGTTTTTTATTATACTGCTGCGATCACTTCTACTTCACAGAGAACATTCTTCGGGAGTGTTTTAACTGCGACGCAGGAGCGTGCCGGTTTGTTTACGAAATATTTCGCATATACTTCGTTAAATGCTGCAAAATCGTTCATATCTGCAAGGAAGCATACGGTCTTGACTGCGTTCTCATAGCTGGAACCTGCTGTCTCAAGAACTGCACCGAGATTCTTCATTACGCGGTCTGCCTGCTCCTCGATGGTTGTTCCCACAACTTCTCCTGTTGCCGGATCAACCGGGATCTGACCGGATGTGTAAAGAGTGTCTCCATGGATGATCGCCTGAGAATATGGTCCAATGGCTGCCGGTGCCTTGTCTGTATGTACTGTCTTCATAATAAAAATCTCCTTTCGTGAGCTTATAAAATCTTCCTGTTTCGGGTCAAACATTCAGATACTGCTCGGCTGATTTTCATTTTAGCTCACAAGTCAGTCCTGGTCAAGCTGCATATTCAGATAATTATAAACAATCCCGGAAATATCCCGAATGTGTGAAACTGCATCCCCGGATTTACAGTTCTCAGACATCACACAGAGAATGTAGGTTGTCTTCTCCCCGTATACAATAGCAATATCATGCTGGTCTGTATCTGTCTCCCCGGTCTTGTTGGCAATTTCCACAGAAGCGGAAATCCCACTTGGGATCTTGGTTGTCACCTGCTGGTTCAGAAGAAGGTTCAGCATAGCATCTGAAGCTTCCTTTGATACACATTCCCCTTTATAGATCCGGGAAAGAAGCTCCCCGCAGTCTTTTACAGAAGTGGTATTCCTTCCTCCCAGCCCCGCATCTTTGGATGCGGAAGGACTTAGGGTATGCTGTACCGATGTATCCGCGAACTGATTTTCCGCAAGGAAAGCATTCACTGCCTCCGCCCCGTCTTTAAAAACACCGGATGTTGTCTGCAGACGTACCAGTTCATTAAAAGATTCATTGTCACTGACTGTGATCATATTCCAGAGAAGATCATTAACTTTCGTCGCAACTGCCGGATCGGAAACATCTTTTTTCATTTTTGCAGCCTCACTCTGAAGAACGGTGTCCATACTGGCATAGGTCTGTGCCATGACAAATGCCTTGATCAGGCTGGCAGAGTATAAGGACTGGCTGCCAAGATCAAATTCTTGATCATTGGTAAGATCTTTTACATATACACTCCATGTACCGTCATAGGAACCAAGAAGTTCCGTAAGTCTGGTTTCCAGACCTTCCATGCCCAGATCCTTTGTTTCCACTTTTCCGGTTTCATCAACCGGAAAGCCCTCCGGTGTTGTTCCCTCTTCCTGTACCAGAACTCCGTTTTCTCCGCCAAAATAATAATAACCGTCAAACATCTGTCCTGCCGCGTTCATGTTAAGATAATGAATGCCGGGATCTGTAATCATCTTTCCATATCCGTCAAAATAATACAAACCATTGTAAGTGGTTTTATCCACCACCAGATTGTCCATATACCGTACCTGCGGCGAGGCACTGAGTTTTCCAAGGTTATTTACCATATAACATCCGTCAAAGGAAACTTCCGCACCACTTCCATCCGCGGCAGGAGCACTTAAGTTTTTGATCTGAACCATATGCGGATTCCCCGCCGCAAATTTACCATTTTCATCATGATAATAATATCCGTCAAACACCGTACCATCAATCACAAAATGATCAAAATAATGAACTGCCGGTGTATTTTCTCTAGTTCCATCTTCATTCAGGCAGTAAAAACCGCTGCTTTTTAAAATATATTTCCCACTTCCATCGGGAATCGGAAGTATCTGGGACTCCTCCGTAACAGAACCAAGGCTGCCCTGTGCACTCTGCTGCAGAGCCGCCGCTGATACCGGCTGAGTAAGCATTACTGTACTGAAACACACGGCCAGTACTTTTAATATTTTTTTCTGTCTCATATACTTCTTTCACTTTTCTTATCTTTGGATTTAACAGTTTCTGATTTTATTCCGGGAGTACTCTCCCCCTTTTCCCAGTGTGGATAAAGTCTCTATCAGTATACCGGATTTCTTCCGTCTGTCAAGTAAACGATCTCCAGAACCTGCTTACTGCCTCTTCCACGGTATTCAGCCTGCAGCTGCTCCGGTCTTTCCATTCCCTTGGAAAAATTTCTCCGTAATCCCGGCCCAGAAAACGGTCATCCAGAAGCAATATCACACCTTTGTCCTCTTTGGTGCGGATCACACGTCCGGCTGCCTGGAGAACCTTATTCATGCCAGGATAACGGTAGGCATAATCAAAACCGCTCTGTTTCTTTCTGTCATAATATTCTTTCAGGATCTCCCGCTCACTGCCGATCTGCGGAAGTCCGGTTCCCACTATGATCGCTCCGATCAGACTTTCACCTGTAAGATCAACCCCCTCGGAAAAAATTCCTCCAAGTACGCAGAAACCTACCAGTGTTCCTTCCCTGCTCTGAAATTCTTCCAGAAATTCCTCCCGTTCCCGTTCGGTCATATCAGAATTCTGCCGGATACAGCGCACCCAGTCTACCGAAAATTCCTCCTCATAAACCTGATATACATCTTCCATCAGACGATAGGAAGGAAAAAACACCATATAATTCCCCTGGCGCTGCCATACACACCTGGAAATATATTCCGCAATCTTACGGTACTCTGTATGGTTTCTTCTTGTATACCGGCTGCTTACATCGCTTCCAATGAGAATTCTCCTGTTTTTTGCCGAAAACGGGGACTGCACATAAATTCCATAAGCATCTGTTTCTGTTGTAAGAAGTTCCCGGTAATACAACATCGGAAAAAGTGTTGCGGAAAAAAATACCGCACTTCTTCCCTTTTTCAGGTATTCACTTAAGTTTGCAGCTGGATTCACGCAGAACAGGCGCAGCCGGAAATCATTTTCCCCAAAGCATTCCGTATAGACCACATAGTTCTCATCCACCAGTTCTGACACATTCAGAAAATCACGCACAACAAAATAAAATTCCAGGATCTCCTTTCGAAGCTCCTCTTCCAGATTTTTTTCTTCCAGAATTTCTTCCAGCTCACCGGAAATGGTAAGAAACGTAACCGGCAGTATACCTGGGTTGGAAAGCACCTGATACGGATTTTGGGATGCCTTAAGATCCTCTTCCAGTTCCAGCATCTGCCTGCTGGCTTTATCCAATGCCCTGGCGAGTTTTGGAAAATGTTTCCGGATTTTTTTCCGCAATGTAAAAAGTGTCTGTCTGGATATCTCCGCACTGTACATTTCTCTTCCGCGTTCTACCAGATTATGCGCTTCATCAATGAGAAAAATATAATCTCCGGAAATATTTTCCCCGAAAAAGCGTTTCAGATGGACATTGGGATCAAAGGCGTAATTATAGTCACAGATCACCCCGTCTACCCAGACGGAAAGATCCAGGCACATTTCAAAAGGACATACCTGCCATTTTTCTGCATGAGCACGGATCACTTCCCTGGAATATACCTCTTCGGTAGTCCAAAGTTCATAGACTGCATCATTCACCCGGTCAAAATGTCCTTTTGCATAGGGGCATTTTTCCGGCGTACACTCCGGTGAATCCAGAAAACAGAGTTTTTCTTTTGCGGTGATGGCTGTGACCTTAAATTTCAGTCCATTTTCACGCAAAGTATGGAACGCTTCCCAGGCAACCGTTCCTGTAATGGTTTTTGCGGTAAGGTAAAACAGTGTTTCGCCCTTCCCCTCCCCGATGGCACGTACCGAAGGAAAAATTGCGGACATGGTTTTTCCCACCCCGGTAGGTGCCTGGACAAACAACGTTTTTTTGCTGGAAACTGTATGATATACACCGCTGACAATCTCTCTCTGCCCTTCTCTGTAAGGAAACGGAAACTGCAGATCTGTCATGGATGCATTCCGTTCTTTTTTCCAGGAAAGTGAATAAGCAATCCATTTATGGTAAGCATCCAGAAGTTCCTGGTACCACTTTTTCAGTTCCTCCATGGAAAAAATTTCCCGGAATCTTCTGGTATCCTCTGTATCCAGATGGGAATAGGTCATCTGGATCCCGATTTGGGAAAGGCCTTCTTTTTCTCCGTAAATCCACCCGTAACACATTGCCTGTGCACGGTGGACAGGTACCGGCATCTCCATTGCCTGGAGATTTCCATAGGTTCCTTTGATCTCATCGATCCAGACCTCCCCGTCCTCTGTAAAAATTCCATCTGCACGACCTTCCACCTGGATGATCGTATCCTCGTATTCACTTTCTCTTTTCAGGGAAACTTCCGCCTGATAATTGCCTTTCATGCTTCTCTGGATCTTCCGGTGAAGCCTTCCGCCTTTTAACATGGCTTCTTTATCTCCGGATGATCCACGGCTGTTATCCAGGTCTCCGCTACGTAATATAAATTCCACCAGGTTTCTGACAGAAATCCGTACTTTTGGTTTTTCCATAATTTCACTCCTGCAGCTTTCAGAGCTCTTTCTCCAAAAGCTGCCCTTTTCTGCAATGCTGTATTTCAGATTATACCATAAAAACTACATACAAAAATCTTTTTGCAATCAAAAAAGACGCATGTTCTGCTTTGCTTCTCATGAACTGCGCCTTTTTATTACTTTTTTTCTTTATTCATATTTCTCAGCCTACCGCGTACTTGGAAAGAACCTGGTTAAAATTTTCATCCTCTCCGTAACACTTTACTGTCAGAGTCTTTGTCAGATCCAGACTAAGAAGTCCAAGGATCGACTTCGCGTCGATGATAATGCGGTTGTAAAATACATCAATATCAAAATTGCATCTGCTGGCTGCACTGACAAACTCCTGTGCGCTTTTTTCATCCAGTTTGATCTGTTTCTCCATTGCTGACCGCCTGCCTTTCTGAAGTTTTTGTATATGTCTGTTTTACACAAAAGTTAAGTTTTTGTCAATACTGTTTATTTCCTGTCAGACGTTTTTCGACACAATGTATAATATCTTTGTTTTTCTTTTAGAAATTTTGTCGAATTTATTTGGATTATTTTTAGGTAAACCATAGATTTTGGCCAAAAAATCCGCCACAGGACGGTATGTTACATGTCCTGCGGCGGATATAATACTTCCTGATTTAATTAAAATGGATATTTTTAGATCCGTGTCAGAACAAAAATATCATAGATCGCTCTGACAGCTTTTTCGAAATCGCGGTTCTCAACGCCGATGATGATATTCAGCTCACTGGAACCCTGGTCAATCATTTTTACATTTACATTTGCATGAGCAAGAGCAGAGAAGATTCTTCCTGCAGTACCTCTCTGGGATTTCATTCCACGGCCTACGACTGCGATCAGTGCAAGGTCGGATTCCATCTCCACGAAGTCAGGCTGTACCAGACGGTGGATGCCTGCGATAACCTGCTGCTCTTTCTCCTCAAACTCATCCTGGTGAACATATACGGTCATAGTATCGATTCCGGACGGTACATGCTCAAAACTGATTCCCTGATCCTCAAATACCTGAAGAACTTTACGGCCAAAACCGATCTCACTGTTCATCATGGATTTCTCGATATTAATGGAGCAGAAACCTTTCTTTCCGGCAATACCGGTAATTGTAAATTTCGGTTTTTTGCAGGTGCTCTCTACGATCAGTGTACCTTTGTCTTCCGGGCTGTTTGTATTACGGATGTTGATCGGAATTCCCTCTTTACGAACCGGGAAGATCGCATCCTCATGAAGAACGGTTGCTCCCATGTAAGAAAGCTCACGAAGCTCTCTGTATGTAATTGCCTCGATGGGTTCCGGATTGTGTACGATACGCGGATCGGTTACAAGGAAACCGGAAACATCAGTCCAGTTCTCATAGATATCTGCATGGATCGCTTTTGCAACCAGGGATCCGGTTACATCAGAACCACCTCTGGAAAATGTCTTTACCGTACCATCTGCACATGCTCCGTAGAATCCCGGGATAACCGCATGCTGGGATTTGCTGAGTTTCTTGGAAAGGAGTTTGTTGGTCTCCTCAGCTTCCAGATTACCGTCTTTGTCAAAACGGATTACAGTAGCCGCATCCACAAAATCATATCCAAGATATGCAGCCATGATCTTACCATTGAGGAACTCACCTCTGGATGCCGCATACTGGATTCCTGCCTGTGCACGGAAATCCTCATCGATCTTCTTGAACTCGTCTTCAAGAGAAAGGCTCAGTCCAAGACCTTTGATAATCTCATAATATCTCTCTTTGATGGCATTAAGCTTCTCAGTGATATCCTCACCTTTGGATGCTGCGTCATAGCATCCGTAAAGCATATCGGTTACTTTGATATCTTCGTCAAATCTCTTTCCCGGAGCTGACGGAACTACATAACGGCGGCTCTCATCGCTGCGGATGATATCGCCCACTTTCTGGAACTGCTCCGCATTTGCAAGGGAACTTCCACCGAATTTTACAACTTTTTTCATGATAACACCTCTCACCTGTAATTTCGACTTCCAGCGCTGCATATTCACGATTCACTGCAACACTTTACCACAGAAACCTACGGCTATTTTATTGAATAATTTATAATTTTGCAAGTCTTTCCGTTACATTTCCGCAAAAAAGTCAAATTATACAAGAGAAAAGTATCTCCTGACCTGTTTCTTATGCACAGTACTGTTTCAGAATGTTCTCAAGAGCTGCAGCGCTGCTTGTGTGACAGCGGCATACAGGGATGGATTTTTTCTTTGCTTCTTCTACCGCGCAGTTTACCATTTTGTGGGAAACGGTACTTGTGAACAGGATCATCAGATCCGGCACACCGATCTTTTTCTTCATAGCTCCTTTTTCCTTGGCAAAAACTTTCGCCTTACATCCGAACCCTTTACAGATATCCTCATACTGACATATCATTCTTTCATTACCGCCTACGATTACAACGCTCATAATTCACTCTCCTTTGATCTCTGAACTTTTTTTATATAACTGTTACTGGTTATCTTTGACTAACTCTTGGTTTAAAATATTGAGTTAGCATTTGCTAACTCGTTTATTATAATACCATGCCTTAAAAAGTTTGTCAAAGGTAATTTTAAATTTTGTCAGATTTTTTATATTCTGTGATCCCACATACAGTAAGTATGCCCTCTTTTACCTGGAAATGCACATCCATTCCCGCAAAAGGCATTCCGTATATCCGCTCCGGATCTTTCTGGTAGGCAGGCCTTGGATCTTCCTTAAGTACCCCTTCCAGCGCAGAAAGTTTCTCTTCCGGGATCTTTGCCTTCCATTCTTCGGGAATCTCCACTTTCAGGAAGTGCTGCTCCACTTTTGTTGCAAAACCGCCCAGGGCTTCCGGATGGCAGTCTGCAGCCGGCAGATATGGCTTGATATCATAGATGGGGGTTCCATCCATCAGATCTGCACCGGATACGATCAGTACAGGAGCTTCTTTACTCTCCAGATCGATCTTTTCCAGTTTCACGCAGGACAGCCCTACCGGATTGGGACGGAATGGGGATCTGGTGGCAAATACACCCATCCTTTCATTCCCGCCCAGACGTGGCGGACGTACCGTAGGTGACCAGTTCTCACGGATTGCCTTAGAAAATTCCCAGAGCAGCCAGATATGTGAAAAATCTTCCAGCCCCTTCACCGCTTCACGTACCCGGTATTCCGGTTCAAAAACAATACGGGCTGTCAGTTCTTCCACACGGCCGCTCTGGCGCGGGATTCCAAATTTTGTTGGAAAATCACTTCTGATCCTTGCAATTATTTTCATATTACTCTCCCAATGTTTCGTTCATGCTTCCTGTCCGGTAGCCTGTCAGATCCATTGTAACATAGGTAAAGCCATATGTCTTAAACTCTTTTGTGATCTTTTCCCGGTTTTCCAGAACTTTGGAAAATTCTGCCGGTTCCACTTCAATGCGGGCCATCATTCCGTGGATCCGAACACGAACCTGATGAAATCCCAGATCCAGAAGAAGCTGCTCCGCTTTATCCACCATGGAAAGTTTATCCCTTGTGATCTCTTCTCCATATACAAATCTGGAAGAAAGACATGCAAAGGACTGTTTATCCCAGGTAGGAAGTCCCAGATTTCTGGACAGGATACGAATTTCTTCTTTCGCAAGTTTGGAATGGCGCAGAGGGCTTGTTACCCCAAGTTCTGCCACTGCCTGAAGTCCTGGTCTGTAATCTCCGTTATCATCCATATTGGAACCCTCTGCAATATAGGCAATCTTCTGCTCCTTTGCGATGTTGATGATCTTCTCAAACAGCTCGTGCTTACAGATATAACAGCGGTTCTTCGGATTATGGGAAAATCCTTCGATATCCAGCTCCTCGGATTCACATACAAAATGACGGATGCCCTCTTTTTCGCAGAAACGGATCGCTTCCATAAGTTCTCTCTCCGGAAAAGAGCAGGACTTTGCGGTCACGGCGATCACCTGATCTCCAAGGGTATCATGTGCTACCTTAAGAAGGTAGGTGGAGTCCACACCTCCGGAAAAGGCAACGGCCACACTTTTTAACTGACGGAGATAATCTTTCAGATCTTCTTCTTTTTTTAATGCTTCCTGTAATTTTTTATCTTCCATTCTTCTCTTCACCTCTTAAAATTCTGTTTCATTTTTATTTCCGATTTCTGTAAGACGAATACTTCGATTTATATTTTGATAAAATATCATACTTTCCCCACTAAGTCAATATGAAATATAATTGATAATTGTATTTTCAGACCTTTTATGCTATTGTATAAGTAATAATATTTTATCAGGAGGTTTCATATGGGACAGAGACGTACCAAAGTAGAAGTACTGAACGAAAAAATTTCCAAAGTAGAGTCCAAGATTGCTGCCTACACAGAGAAGATCGCAGCTCTGGAAGATGAGAAAACTGCTCTTGCAGCACAGCTGGAAGAAATTCATAAAGCAGCCAAGAAAGCAGAAGAAGCCGCAGAGTTGAAACGTCTTCTTAAACTGATGCGTAAGAAAGACATTTCTGTGGAAGATCTGGAATCCATGATTTCCAAAGAAGACTGATTACAAAAAACCGGTTTCCGAAGAATTTTTTCTTCCAAACCGGTTTTTTATTTATAATCTTTTTATTTTATATCTTTTTATGATACGATCTGAATATTTCTGCAATCCTTATATTCTCTGGAACAGTTTTCCGTCAGGATCACCGCTCCATCAAACGAAAAGAATGTCACCGCACTGATCTGTCCGAATTTGGAACTGTCGGATACTACGTATCTTTCCAGGCACTGCTCCATAGCTGTTCGCTTTACCAGTGCCTCGTTGGCCTCCGGTGTAGTAAAACCTTCTCTTAGCGTCATTCCGTTTGTTCCAAAAAAACCCTTTGTAAAATGATAGTTCTTCAGCATCTGCATAGCCTGGCTTCCAATCACCGCTTCTGTGGAACCTTTTAGTTCTCCGCCGATCAGCAGCACACGGACTCCCATCTGAGCCAGAGTCCTGGCATGGGAAACACCGTTGGTCACAAACGTCGCCCTGGAGCCATTAAGATGTTCCAGCATATATCCGGTAGTCGTTCCCGCATCCAGATATACGAAATCTTCCGGCTGGATCAGAGATGCCGCATAGGCTGCGATCTTCTTTTTTTCCTCGATATTAAGCTCGGATTTTTGGGCTACGGTAGGCTCATAGGCATTGACTGTATGCTCCAGTGCCACTGCGCCGCCAAAAACTCTGGTCAGTTTTCCCGCCTTGTAAAGCGCTGTGATATCCCTGCGGACTGTAGATTCCGATGCATCCAGGATATCTTTCAGCTCTGTTACTGTGACACTGTTTTTTTCTCTGAGAAGGCCGAGTATGATCTCATATCTCTGCTCCGTCAGCATATTTTTCCTCCTTTAAAAAAGACACCCCGATCAGACGGACCGGGATGTCTTCTGTTTACTCATTCTGAGATTACAGGTTCTCCTGCATGAATTTGCTTACTGCCTCGTATGCTGCATCCTCGTCTGCACCATCGAATGTGAAAGTAACCTCATGGCCTTTCTTTACGCCAAGTCCCATAAGTGCAAGAAGTTTTCTGCACTCTACAGTCTTACCGTCTTTCTCGATTGTGATCTTGGACTCGAAACCTTTTACAAGTTTCACAAGCTCTCCTGCCGGACGTGCATGGATTCCTTCGTTATCTGTTACTACATACTTGAATTCTTTCATTTTTTTATCCTCCAGGTTTTTATTTTTAATTTTAAAAATTTAAGCAACTTTTTTCTTCAGTACACCGAGAAGTACGGCTGAGATCAGAGTTCCCACAACCAGTGCAACCAGATACATCAGTGCGTTACCTACAACCGGGAATACGAAGATTCCGCCGTGCGGTGCCATCAGTGTACAGTTGAAGAACATGGAGATCGCTCCGGCTACTGCGGAACCGACGATACAGGACGGAAGTACATGGATCGGGTCAGATGCCGCAAAAGGAATGGCTCCTTCTGTGATAAATGCAAGTCCCATGATAAAGTTGGTCGGTCCTGCCTCACGCTCTTCTTTTGTAAATTTGTCTTTAAACAGCAGGGATGCAAGTGCGATAGCACATGGAGGAGTCATGCCTCCTACCATAACTGCTGCCATAATGTCATAGTTACCTGCCGCAATGGCCGCTGTACCAAATACATATGCTGCTTTGTTGAACGGGCCTCCCATATCAATGGCCATCATGCCACCGAGAACCAGTCCTAAAATTACTTTACTTGAATTTCCCATGCCTGTCAAGGCATTATTTAATCCTGTATTAATGCCGCCCATGATCGGCTCTACAATAAATGTCATACAAAGTCCCATAAGAAGGACACCAACAACCGGATAGATCAGTACCGGTGCGATTTTTTCCAGAGCTTCCGGAAGTTTATCACAGACTTTACGAAGTCCCAGGATCAGATATCCTGCAAGGAAACCTGCAAGAAGAGCTCCAAGAAAACCGGATTTTCCGTTTGCTGCGATCATACCGCCTACAAGGCCAACTGCAAGTGCCGGTCTGTCACCGATAGCCATTGCGATAAAGCCGGCCAGTACAGGAAGCATGAACCCAAATGCGGTTCCACCAATATTTTTCAGAACAGCCGCTACCGGTGTGATGGTACCAAAGTTTGCTCTCTGGTCTGCCGGAAGGGAACTTAAATCTACGCTTAAACCATCGATCAGAAATGCAAGGGCGATCAGGATACCACCGCCAACAACCAGTGGAAGCATATGAGATACACCGTTCATCAGCTGCATGTAGATCTTGTGGCCTGCTCCGCCGCCTGCTTTTGCATTTGAGGAAGAACTCTGGCTGCCTGCTGCCGCATGATATATCGGAACATCTCCGGAAATGGCACGGTCAACCAGTTGGTCTGCCTTGCTGATTCCGTCGGAAACCTGACATTCGATGACTTTCTTTCCGTCGAAACGGTCCATGGGGACCTTGGCATCTGCTGCTACGATAATGCAGTCTGCTTCCTGGATCTCCTGATCCGTAAGTACATTTTTTGCTCCGCCGGAGCCTCTTGTCTCTATTTTAATGAAACAGTCTTTCGCCTTCGCTGCTTTTTCCAGTCCTTCTGCTGCCATGTAGGTGTGGGCAATACCTGTGGGGCATGAAGTAACTGCCAGCAGTTTGGCTCTGGCTCCTTCGGAACTTCCTGTATCTGCCAGTCTCTCGTCGATATCTTTTTTCTCATCATCTGCCTTGTCGATGATCTCCATAAATTCATCTACAGATTTCGCGTTACGTAAGGACTCTGTAAAATTATCATCCATCAGCATCACGGAAAGTTTGCTGAGTACATCCAGATGAATGTTGTCTTCTGTATTCGGTGCCGCGATCAGGAAAAGAAGGGTGACCGGTTCATCGTCCAGTGCCTCAAATTCCACGCCGTTTTTTACTACCATGGCAGCAAGTCCCGGTTTCTTTACCGCATCACATTTTCCATGAGGAATGGCGATTCCCTCACCGATTCCTGTTGTACTTTCTTCCTCTCTTAAATACACCTGTTTCCGATAAGCTTCCCGGTCGCTGATCTTTTCACTTTTTACCATAAGATCTACGGCCATATCCAGCGCTTCGGATTTGGTCTTCGGTGCTGCATCCAGCGATATGCTTCGTTTGTCAAGCAGATCTGTGATTCTCATCTTCCCTTCTCCTTTCTTATTTACCCCTCTGTTACCTGTTTATATACCGCCTGAATCTCTTCCTTTGTGGCAAGATTTTCAGAAAATGCACTTGCGCTTCCTGCGGAAATTCCCATATGGAAAGCGTATTCGTAATCCTGTTTTTCCATCCAGCCTGCCATAAAACCTGCCACCATGGAATCTCCGGCTCCCACACCGTTTACCAGTGTTCCCTTCGGTGCCGGTTTCTCAAATACCTGTCCGTCTTCTGCTACCAGGACAGCTCCTTCACCTGCCATGGAAATCAGCACGTTTCTGGCTCCTTTTTCCTGGAGTTTCTTTCCGTAAGGTATCACATCCTGACGTGTCTTAAGCTCGACGCCGAAGATTTCTCCCAGTTCATGGTTGTTGGGTTTCACAAGGAACGGATGATATTTCAAAACATTTACAAGAAGATCTCTTGTTGCATCCACAACGATCATCACGCCTCTTCCGTCCAGTCTCGCCATGATCTTCTCGTACATGTCATCCGGCATGGATGATGGAATGCTTCCTGCCAGGAAAAGCACATCTCCTTCTTTCAGTGTGTCAAGTTTCTCCATCAGCTCCTGAACTTTTTCTGCGCTGATCTTCGGTCCCATTCCGTTGATCTCGGTTCCGTCAATGGATTTCAGCTTCAGGTTGATTCTGGAAACGCCTTCCGGGATCTTAATAAAATCCGATTTCACTCCCATCTCCTCAAGCTTTCTTACAATCTCATCTCCTACGAATCCTGCCATAAAACCAAGTGCTGTATTCTCAATTCCAAGGTTCATCAGCACTGTGGAAACGTTGATTCCTTTTCCACCCGGAAGCATCAGCTCAGAACTGGTACGGTTGGTAAGTCCAAGCTTGAAGTCCTCTACGGAAACGATATAGTCCAGAGATGGATTAAAAGTAACTGTGCAGATCATTTCTTTCTCCTCCCCATATCTTTTATTCTGCGGGTTTCTGACCGCTTTTTGTTGTTCCTCATTTGTTTAACTTAGTATACTTCCAAATTCATTCAAAGTCAATCAAACTACTTCACAAAATTCATGACTGTTTTTGGTTGAGTTTGCACAAAAAAAGTGCATCAATCCTAGTTTTTCCAGGTTGATACACTTTTATCCCTGATTATCTCAGTCATTTTCATTCATTTCAGTCATGGTCATTCACAGAATCTGGCACTCCATATCGTTTCATCTGTCTTTCTTCTTATTTATCGTCTCCTGTACCATGTCCTGATATTTTCTCATCAGCTCCTTTGTCACTCGGTCTTCCTCAAACCGAATTCCCCCAATCTGACGCACTGGCATGATTCCCATCAGGGAATTGGTAACAAAACATTCCTGATACCGCTTCAGGTCCTGAACATAGATGTCTGTCTCTTCCACATCTTCTGTTTCACAGAGATACTCCCGAAGGATCCCCGGAAGAAGGCCGCAACTGACTTGTGGCGTACAGATCACGCCGTTTCTCACAAAAAATACATTACTTACCGTACCTTCAGAAACCTGTTCTTTTGTATTGAGAAACAGCCGCTCATCCATTCCTGCTGCCGTGGCATTTCTTTTTTCCAGGATACAGTCTCCGTAATTCATGGTTTTGTGATATACCAGCGGTGAGGTTTCATTTCGTTTTACCGCACTGATATCTATGAAAAAACATTTCTCATATTTTTCCGGTGTATAGTGATTGGCACGAAGAGAATAAACCATGTTTTCCTTGGTAAGCATGATCTTTAATGCACAGTGCTCCAGGTTTCCAAATTCATTTTGTACTTCTGTGCGCATTTTCTGTTCTTCCAGATATTTTTCAATCTTCCGTGCAGTGATCCCCCGTTCTGACAAGCTTCCCAGTTTCAGGAAATCTGCGGCACGTTCCAGTCTTTTCAGGTGTTTATCCAGCAGTATGGGAATTCCCTGTTCGATCCCTATGGTTTCAAATGCTCCCAGGCCAAACTGAAAACATTCATCTAATGTTACGTTCATCTCCATCCTCCCTTTTGCATCAGGTCTCCCGGCCCGTCTGCAGAATCTTTCTTAGTCTTCCGTTATTCCGTATGTCCCCTACTGCAGTGCATCCAGGATCGCTTTCGCTTTCTGCAGTGTTTCCTCATACTCAAATTCCAGATCTGACTCTGCCGTGATCCCGCCACCGACACCAAGATGATATTTCCCGTTTTTATGAAGGGCTGTACGGATCACGATGTTAAAATCGCAGCTGCCATCCAGTGTCAGATAGCCGATGGAACCGGTATAGAGATTTCTTTTTCCATGCTCCAGTTCATCAATGATCTCCATAGCGCGGTATTTCGGTGCACCGGTAATAGAACCACCGGGGAACGTAGCTTCCAGAAGGTCCATCACATTTTTTCCATCTTCCAGTGTTCCCTCAATATCCGACACCAGATGAAATACTGTGGCATATGCTTCCACTGTAAAAAGTTCAGTTACTTTCACGCTTCCCGGTGTACATACCCGGTTCAGATCATTTCGTTCCAGATCTACGATCATCAGAAGCTCACTTTTATCTTTGCCGGAATCTGCAAGTTCCTGGCGGAGCATTTCATCTTCCTCAGGCGTTGCGCCACGTTTTCGTGTCCCTTTTATAGGACGGGTGTTTACATGGCGGTCTTTCATTTTCAGGAAGCGCTCCGGAGAGGCACAGACGATCTGATAATCTCCGAAATCCAGATATCCGCCAAAAGGAGAGGGATTGTTTTTCCGAAGATCATAAAAAACATCCAGCGGCTGTTTTTCGCTTTCAATGGTCAGCTGCTGTGTCATATTGGCAATGTAGATATCACCTTCTATAATATACCGGATCATCCGGTCCACTGCCTGCTTGTATTCCTCTTTCTCAAAATTTGGATGAACCTGGATCTCAAATTTCTCACGGTGAGAATTTTCCGTGATCATCCCATTTCCGAATTTCTTTTTTTCTCCGATTTCCGGTTCTTCCGGTTTGCCAGCCTCTGCAGATTCCAGGATTGCTTTTTCCATTGCGCCGATCTGCGCCGCGGCATTTCCGCTGATTCCATTTGACACAAGATACGTCCTTTTTTCCTGACAGTCTTCCACAACAAAACAGTCATAAAACGTCAGAACTGCTTCCGGAATCGTCACGAGATCTTTTTCCCCGGAGGGTACTCCCATCTGTTTCCTTCCGTAATCATAGGAAAAATATCCTACGGCTCCGGATACAATAGGAAGTCCGCTGTCATTTTTATCCTCATGGGTATCCAAATATTCCCGCATGTAATCTTCAAAGGTTGTTTCTGTTTCCGGTTTTCCATTGATGGTAAAGGTCTTCCCGTCTTTTACCAGTTTCAGATAGGGGCACCTTCCGATCACGGAATAATGTCCCAGTTCATTCACAAGGGAGGAATCCAGAAATGCAGCTCCCGGCTCTCTCTCGTAGATCCGGAAAATCTCCACTGCCAGGATATATGGGGTCAGTTCTTTTATGATTCGCTGATTTTTGTACATGTTTTTACTCCTGTGTGTTCCCGGTTTTATCTGTGCAGTGAGCGGATCAGGTATCCTCACTGCACCCTGTAATATTCTTATGAGTGCAGGCGAGCTGCATTCATCTCCGGGTTATTTTTTGATCTAAGCAGTTTTCTCTTCTGCCAGTTCTTCTTCCCTCTCCTGATGAAATTCCTCTGCGATCTTACAGAAATTCTCAAGAAGCTCATGGCCATATTCCGTAAGAACAGCTTCCGGATGGAACTGTACGCCGTATAACGGCAGTGTCCTGTGGGAAATTCCCATAACAGCTCCGTCATCCGAAACTGCATCCACCTGATATTCCTCCGGGATGCTGTCTTCCCGGACAATCAGGGAATGATATCTTGTCACCTTATATTTCTCCGGCAGGCCTGCAAACACGCCGGTTCCGTGATTATGGATCTCTGTTACTTTTCCATGCATGGGGCGTACTCCCTTTTCCACTACTGCGCCTGCACAGTGGCCGATAACCTGATGGCCCAGACAGACACCAAGAATGGGGATCCTTCCCTGAAATCTTTTTACTGTATCTACACAAAGCTTCGCATCCCAGGGACGTTTCGGTCCCGGCGAAAGAATAATCCCTTCCGAATTCATCGCTTCCAGCTCGTCCAGAGTAATCTCATCGCAGCGTTTAACCAGGATATCTCTCCCCAGTTCCTGAAAATATGCCTTCAGATTGTATACAAATGAATCAAAATTGTCGATCATGACATACATGTTTTTTCCTCCATATATAAAAAAAGGGATAACGATGGCATGCCAAAAAGACATGCACAGTCGTTATCCCTTACGGTCCGTAATCTGTACGTTATAACGTTATAAGATCAGTGATAATACTGATTATTTCTGGTTCTTGGTTTCCTCATAGTGATGGATGTCTGCAAGTACTACGTTTACATCAAGTCCGTGTACCATGCATGCCTCCTCAAGAGATTCGCCGATAGAAGACGGGCAGCCGATGCAGTGCATTCCTTCCTGCATAAGAATGTATGCGATCTTCTCATCGTATGCAAGCATTTCGCCCATTGTTGTTTCCTTTGTGATTTCCATGATCTATATTCTCCCTTCTGGATCTGTAATCTTACCCGGAATCCCGGTTTCCTGGTTTTTTCCGCAGTTATAATATCATTATAACTGTATCTTCCATAATTGCAAGCCCAAATTTATTCTTTTCATTTTCTGTATTATACCCACTCAGGCAGCAGTTTCCTTTTTTCCCCTGCTCCACTTTTTCATCACATAAATATAATACGGGATCAGAGGGATCAGCGCTGCGATCCATGCGGCAGGATCCGCCAAACATACACCTGCAAAACTTGTTTTTCCTGCAACAAACATAACGATCGCACTTCTTGCCGCCAGTTCAAACACACCGCCCAGCATGGGAACCAAGCCATATCCCAGTCCCTGAAGTCCGTTTCTGTAGAGGAAGATACTTCCAAGGAACGGATATGCCCAGAATACCGTATGAAAATAAGTAACAGAAACATTAATAACATCCGTCTGGGATTTGTCAATAAATAACCAGGTCATGTACTTTCCGAAAAAGAACATAATGATCATAGTGATCACACTCCAGATCAGGATCATGATCTGGGTATATTTCATTCCTGCTTTTACACGGTCCATCTTTCCGGCGCCCCGGTTCTGTCCTACATAGGTTGCCATCGTCGCACCAAAAGCTACAAATACAGTTACAATGATATTCTGTATTTTTCCCGCAGCGGAAAATCCTGCCATATATACAGAACCGTAAATATTTACCGCACCCTGCACAATAATGGTTCCGATCGCTGTGATGGAAAACTGAAGTCCCATGGGAATACCAAGGGCCAGCAGATAACGGAAGCTGGTAAAAGAAACTTCAAAGTTTTCTTTCTTCAGATGCAGGATCGGGAACTTTTTGATAATATAGATCAGGCAGCAGACTGCGGAAATTGCCTGCGCGATAACCGTAGCATAGGCACAGCCTTCCACTCCCATCCCGATTTTTACAATAAACAGAATATCCAGGAACACATTGATCACTGCTGAAATGATCAGAAAATACAGCGGAGATCTTGAATCTCCCAGTGCTCGTAAAAACGCCGCCAGTGAATTATACGCCGCAGTTACCAGAAGGCCTGCATAAATGATTCCCATATATCCTTTTACAGATCCCATCAGATCTTCCGGCGAATTCATCAGCCGCAGGATCGGCTCATTCAGAGCCTCCAGCCCAATGGTCATCACAATGGCAAATGCTGCTGCCAGATAAATGGACATGGCCACATAATGGCGCATCTTATCATATTGTTTTGCACCAAACCACTGGGATACCAGAATGGCAAAACCACTACTCAGCCCGTTAAGCCATCCGGTAACAAAAAACATCAGCGAACCGGTACTTCCGATGGCTGCCAGCGCATCCACTCCCAGAAACTGTCCCGCAACAATGGAATCCGCAATGTTGTAAAACTGCTGGAAAACATTTCCCAGGCACATGGGGATCATAAACCGGATGATCAGGCTCACCGGATTTCCCACAGTCATATCATTGGTCTTATCTTTTGCCATTTTTTAACTCAACTCCTTTCTCGTAAATATAAACATTTTTTATTTTTTAAAAACAATTAATTTACTGATTATATAATTCAATACGATCACAACCACCTGAGCGATCAGCTTCACTGCCATGCTGTTAAATCCAAGCCAGGTAATGAATACTGCAAGGATCGCTTCTTCCACAACCAGAGTAAAGAGTCTTCCTCCGAAAAACGAAGCCATCTGCTTTAAAAATCCGGCTGCCGAATCTACCTGTCCGTCGAATACCCAGGTTCTGTTTGTAAAATACTGAAACAATACACAGACTACCCAGCAGATCACATTGGCGATCAGCGCATTTATTCCGAGCATGCCATCCAGCCATGCATACAGTGCTATGTTCAGAAAAAATGTGATCCCGCCAAAGAACAGATACATCAGAACTTCCTTATGTTTTTTATAAAAAGGTTCAAATATGTTCAATACAGGAAGATGCATCAGTCTGTCAAAAATGTCTTTCTTTTCCTCCATATTCCAATTCCTTTCTTCTCATCCGTACAAACTTATATACCATAGCAAAAAATATCCTGGATGTCAACGCATTCCAGGATATTTCTGTTTCTGTGTTTGTATCTGCATCAGAACTGCTTTTTTGCTCTTTACTTAAGCTTTCACAGCCCAGCGCATCTTGGTGGATCTGGCACGTCCGTTCTGGGCACATTCCTGTGCGGAAGGCCGGATCACATCTTTGGAATAATCGGAATAGATGCCTTCTTTGTAACCCTGTTTTAAGGCTTTCTTTACCAGCTTGTCTTCTCCGGAATGGAAGGTAAGGATTGCCACACGTCCGCCTGGTTTCAGGGCTCCGGGGAGTTTTTCCATAAAATCATAAAGAACTTCGAATTCCCGGTTCACATCAATACGCAGTGCCTGGAAGACTCTCTGGCATGTTTTTTTGACCGTGTCTTTTTTCTCTTTTTCCGGAAGGAAATCCAGAGTCTTTTCGATCACTTCCCGAAGTTTCGTGGTGGTATCTATGCGGTTGCCCTTACGAATCTCATCGGTGATGGCTTTGGCGATCTCCTCACAGTACGGCTCATCGGAATTCTCATCCAGCATTCCGGCAAGTTCTTCTCTGGAAATGGTATCCAGACGCTCCGCCGCACTGATTCCTGCCTCCTGATTCAGTCTTAAGTCCAGAGGTCCGTCCACTTTAAAGGAAAAACCTCTCTTTGGATTGTCAATCTGCATGGAAGATACGCCGAGATCCGCCAGGATAAAATCAAATCCCCCGATTTCTTTCGCGATCTCATCAATGGTACAGAAATTCTGGAGTTTAATTGTCAGGATATCTTCCCCGAAACCCTGCTCTGCCAGACGTTTTCTGGTCTTGGCGGATTCTTCCGGGTCCACATCTGTCGCATACATATGACCCTGGCCTTTCAGACATTCCAGCATGGCTCTGGTATGTCCACCATATCCAAGTGTGGCATCAAATCCAACCTGCCCCGGTTTGATCTCCAGAAAATCAATGATCTCTTTCACCATAATGGAAATATGCATTCCCGCCGGTGTATTCCCCTTGCTGATCACATGTTCAATGGTATCTTTATACTTCTCAGGCTGAAGCTCTTTATATTTCTCCTCGAATTTCTTCGGATATTTTCCTTTATATCGTACCCGCCTCTTATGCGGTGTCTGTGATTCCTGATTCATAAAATTCTCCTTATCCTCTGGCATGATCTGCCCTGTTTCTTTCATGATACCATGAATCCCTTTTTTCGTAAACTGCTGGAATCACCGCAGACGGAAAACTTCCAGCTATGCGGCAGAAAATCTCTCTGTATAATACTTCTCCAGATACTCATAAAAATGATCTCTGTCTATATGATATTCCTCCGGGACGTCAAAGAGGAGTTTTTCCAGCATCTCATCCATAATCCCTCTGGCTTCTTCCAGACTCATCCCTGCGTTCAGATGTTTTCCCAGATACATGTTGGAAATATAATCATAGATCGGGTAATATTTTTCCGGGTTCTCCGCTGTCTTTTCATCGTAGTAATCGTGGTACTGCTCATCCATCAACGTCAGGATCGTGGTTGCATAGTTGTCATCCTGATTATATTCATCCAGCTGTTTTGCGTAATATCCCAGACTGTGATTCACATAATCATCCAGAGAATAATTGTCCATACATTCGATCATTATTTTATGAGCATTGCTCTGCATCTGATAGGCAATATCCTTTTCCTCATAATCAAAAAGGCTGACCGCAAACAGGGAATTGATTGCCTCCGCATTGGGAACATCATAATAATTCAGTCCCGCAAACTGAATGTATACTTTGTTTCCGTCTTCATCTGTATAATGGCTGTCCCGCAGACAATGACTCAGTTCATGGAAGATCACCTGATAATCCCAGGTTCCTTCTTCGTATTCTTTATCTTTCAGCACATAAATCTTATTCTCTGATTTCACGTAACATCCGCAGGAATAAACATCCCAGCTGACTTTTAACAGTTCATCCTCTGTACATTCCACAACTTCCAGGCTCTGAAGATTCTGATAAAAAGGACGAAGTTCCACATCCGGATATTTTTCAAACACACATTTGCAGTATTCTTCCATAAGTGGTTTGAATTTATCCGGGATTTTCGGATTCTGCCTGATCACCTCCTCAAAATCCTGAAGGCTTTTTTTCTCAAAGGAAATGGCCTTTTCAATATAATCCATGTCGTAAATATACAACCGGTGAGTCATATCTCTGTGATCCAAATACGTATCCAGCTCAAACGCTTTCTTCTCTTCTTCCTCTGAAACTTCTTCGTTCTCCGCAGCTGGCTCATCTTCAGAATCTATCCCCGCAGAATCTGCCCCGGAATTGGCGGATGCATGAAAATCTTTTTCAAATTCTTTTACTGCCTGTCTGGTTCTGATCACGGAAGGCACGATAACTATTCCTGCCAGGATACACAGAATCATTCCTGTGATAATAAAAATTTTCTTTTTCATGGTTCTTTCCCCTGTATAAAAAAAGCTCCTGACAATCTGTATTTCTACAGACTGCCAGAAGCTTTCTATGCTTGATCAGGCTGAAGTTTCAGCCTTGAAGCAATATGAAGTTCTGCTTAGGCGTTCTTCTTAGCGATTGCTGCCTGTGCTGCTGCAAGACGAGCGATCGGTACACGGAACGGTGAGCAGGATACATAGTCAAGTCCGATCTCGTTGCAGAACTCTACGGAAGACGGATCTCCGCCGTGCTCACCGCAGATACCTACGTGAAGTTTCGGGTTAACCGGTTTTCCAAGCTGGATTGCCATCTTCATAAGTTTACCAACGCCAACCTGATCAAGTTTAGCGAATGGATCGTTCTCGAAGATCTTAGCATCATAGTATGCGTTAAGGAACTTACCAGCATCATCACGGGAGAATCCGTATGTCATCTGTGTAAGGTCGTTTGTACCGAAGCAGAAGAAGTCAGCCTCTTTAGCGATATCATCAGCTGTAAGAGCTGCTCTCGGGATCTCGATCATAGTACCAACCTCGTACTCAAGGTCAGAACCAGCTGCTTTGATCTCAGCGTCTGCTGTCTCTACAACGAATTTCTTAACATATTTAAGCTCTTTGATGTCACCAACAAGCGGAATCATGATCTCCGGTTTGATGTTCCAATCCGGATGATTCTTCTTAACGTTGATAGCTGCGCGGATAACAGCGCTTGTCTGCATCTTAGCAATCTCTGGATAAGTAACAGCAAGACGGCATCCACGATGTCCCATCATCGGGTTGAACTCGTGAAGGGAAGCGATGATTGTCTTGATCTGCTCTACAGTCTTGCCCTGAGCATCAGCCAGTTTCTTGATGTCCTCTTCCTCTGTAGGAACGAACTCATGAAGTGGCGGATCAAGGAAACGGATTGTTACAGGATTTCCTTCAAGTGCCTCATAGAGTTTCTCGAAGTCTCCCTGCTGCTCCGGAAGGATCTTAGCAAGTGCTGCTTCTCTCTCCTCTACTGTCTCAGAGCAGATCATCTCACGGAATGCATCGATTCTGTTGCCCTCGAAGAACATATGCTCTGTACGGCAAAGACCGATTCCCTCTGCACCAAGCTCACGAGCTTTCTTAGCATCAGCAGGAGTATCAGCGTTTGTACGAACTTTCATTGTTCTGTACTTGTCAGCCCATCCCATGATACGTCCGAACTCACCAGCGATCTTAGCATCTACAGTCGGGATAAGTCCGTCATAGATGTTACCTGTTGTACCATCAATGGAGATTGCATCTCCTTCATGGAACTCTTTACCAGCAAGTGTGAATTTCTTGTTCTCCTCATCCATAGCGATATCGCCGCATCCGGATACACAGCAGGATCCCATACCACGAGCAACTACAGCTGCGTGAGATGTCATACCACCACGAACTGTCAGGATACCCTGAGCAGCTTTCATACCTGTGATATCCTCTGGGGATGTCTCAAGACGAACAAGAACAACTTTCTCTCCTCTTGCAGCCCACTCAACAGCGTCCTCTGCAGAGAATACGATCTTACCGCAAGCAGCTCCTGGAGAAGCACCAAGACCTTTACCCATCGGTGTAGCAGCTTTAAGAGCAGCTGCATCGAACTGCGGATGAAGAAGTGTATCAAGGTTACGAGGATCGATCATTGCAACAGCCTCTTCCTCAGTTCTCATTCCCTCATCAACGAGGTCACAAGCGATCTTAAGAGCAGCCTGTGCAGTTCTCTTACCATTACGTGTCTGAAGCATATACAGTTTACCATGCTCTACAGTAAACTCCATATCCTGCATGTCTCTGTAATGTTTCTCAAGAGTCTCGCAAACCTGTTTGAACTGTACGAATGCTTCCGGGAACTTCTGCTCCATCTCGGAGATGTGCATAGGTGTACGAACACCAGCAACTACGTCCTCGCCCTGTGCATTGGTAAGGAACTCACCGAACAGACCGTTAGCACCTGTAGCAGGGTCACGTGTGAAGGCAACACCTGTACCACAGTCATCACCCATGTTACCGAATGCCATCATCTGTACGTTAACAGCTGTACCCCAGGAATATGGGATATCGTTGTCACGACGATATACGTTCGCACGTGGGTTGTCCCAGGAACGGAATACGGCTTTGATCGCACCTACCAGCTGCTCCTTCGGATCAGTTGGGAAATCAGAACCGATTTTAGATTTATACTCAGCTTTGAACTGGTCAGCAAGCTCATGCAGGTCAGCAGCTGTAAGCTCAACGTCCTGCTTAACACCTCTCTTAGCTTTCATCTCATCGATGAGCTCCTCGAAGTATTTCTTACCAACTTCCATAACTACGTCAGAGTACATCTGGATGAATCTTCTGTAGCAGTCCCAAGCCCAACGCTCATTGCCGGATTTCTCAGCAAGAGTGTTAACAACTTCTTCATTTAAACCAAGGTTGAGGATTGTGTCCATCATACCTGGCATAGATGCTCTCGCACCAGAACGAACGGATACAAGCAGAGGATTTTCTTTGTCACCGAATTTCTTACCGGTAACTCCTTCCATCTTGGTAATTGCTTCCATGATCTGAGCCATGATCTCATCGTTGATGGATCTGCCATCCTCGTAGTACTGTGTGCAGGCCTCTGTTGTGATTGTGAAGCCCTGCGGTACAGGAAGACCGAGGTTTGTCATCTCAGCAAGGTTGGCACCTTTGCCGCCCAGAAGATTTCTCATAGTAGCATTACCTTCTGTAAACATGTAAACCCATTTTGCCATTTTACATTTTCCTCCTAATTATTGTTCTTTAAAACATAAAAAATGTATGTTTTCTACGCACATAATTATTTTATAGATTTATCCTTCATTAGTCAAGGTTATTCTTCCAAAAAACAGCAATTTCTCTTGTGAAATATGACAGATTTTCCAGTTATATTTTTCACAGATTGTATTTTTCTCGTTATCATCTGAAAAATGTGCTAAAATAGAAAAAAACATGCAGCAATTCCAAGGTAATATTACCCGAATGCTGTCATACAGGAGGTTTATCATGACACGAACGATTGAAAACAGCTTTCTTAAGATTTCCGTTTCCGATCACGGTGCTGAACTCACCGGCATCTATGACAAGACTAATGACAGGGAGATCCTCTGGCAGGCAGATCCGGCTTACTGGAAACGCCATGCGCCTGTACTTTTTCCCAACGTGGGACGTAACTACAAAGATATCTGGCGTCTGAACGGAAAGGAATATCCTTCCAAACAGCACGGTTTTGCAAGAGACAGCGAATTTATCTGCACGGATATCACAGATACTTCCCTGACTTTTGTCCTGAAATCCTCGGAAGAAACCTTAAAAGTCTATCCCTTTGCTTTTGCCCTGAAGATCACTTATACTCTGAAAGAGCATGATCTGGACGTCTGCTGGGAAGTTGTAAATAAAGATTCTGAGACTATGTATTTTACCATCGGCGGCCATCCGGCATTCCGTGTTCCGGTACGTGAAGGCGAATCCCAGAGTGATTACCGTCTTGCTTTTGAAGGCCTGGACACTCTTACCTATCTCCTTATCGATACGTCTGTAGGAACAGTCCTTGCTGACGAACCACATACACTTTCCCTTGAAAACGGAACCTGTTCCATTGCTCCTCATATGTTTGATAAAGACGCTCTTGTTTTTGATAACGGCCAGATCCAAAAGGCCGGTATCCTCTTCCCGGACGGAACTCCATATCTGACACTTACCAGTGAGGGCTTCCCGAATTTCGGTATCTGGTCCGTACCCGGTGCTCCCTTCGTATGCCTGGAGCCGTGGATGGGACGCTGTGATGACTGTGGTTTTGAAAAGCCTCTTTCCGAAAAAGCAAATATCAATGTGCTGAAACCGGATGAGGAATTTATCAAGAGCTATCAGATCACCGTACACTGAGCTATGATAAAAAAGATCCGCCATACATCGGCTTTTTCAGCTGTCTGTATGACGGATCCTTTTATTTATCTTACTGTCTCAATACGCTCTTATTCTCTCACAAAATGATACTGATAAGCTCTGTACTCCCCAAACTCTGCAGGAAGCGGCATTCCACCATGCATCAGAGCAGCTCCGGAATAGATCCTGCCGGTAGTCTGTTCCTTATAAAGTGCACTCTCATCAAGGCCGCGAAGCTGCACATAATTCACAGTCATATTTCCATGGATCTCCTCCATGACAACATTGAGCAGAACTTCTTCCTGAGAATTTCCAACGATCTCCCATGCACAGACCTCACTCTTAAACGGATCTGTCAGGCGATAGTACCGTCCGTTCTGGATCAGTGGTGCATATTTACGGAATTCCCCGATCTGGCTGCGGACCTCGTCTTTTTCTTCCTCAGTCAACTTCAGAAGATCCAGCTCGTAGCCGAAGGTTCCGGACATTGCAACCACACCTCTGGTATGTAACGGGGTGATCCTTCCTGTCTGATGGTTCGGCACTGCAGACACATGTGCTCCCATAGCCGATACCGGATATCCGAAGGAAGTGCCATACTGGATCCGAAGCCTGTCAATAGCATCAGAGTTGTCGCTGCACCAGATCTGCGGTGTGTAATACAGCATGCCTGCGTCAAATCTTCCACCACCGCCGCTGCAGCCCTCGATCAGAAGATCCGGATAACGGTTCACCATACGGTCCAGAAAATCGTACAATCCCAGGACATAATCATACATTACACGTCCCTGTTCCTTTGTCATTACGGAAAATACATCCATCAGGCTTCGATTCATGTCCCATTTAACGTACTCAATATTGGCATTATCCAATACCGCACTGATCTGTCCGAAGATTCCGTCTACAACTTCTTTTCTGGAAAAATCAAGTACCAGCTGATTTCTGGATCTCACTGGTTTTCTTCCCGGAATCGTAAGTGCCCAGTCCGGATGCTCACGGTAAAGATCACTGTCCTCAGAGATCATCTCAGGCTCGATCCAGATACCGAATTTCACTCCGAGGTCATTGACTCTTTTTACCAGTCCGCCGAGAGTCTCTCCAAGCTTCTTCTCATTGACATACCAGTCCCCAAGACCACTGTTGTCATCGTCACGTTTTCCAAACCAGCCGTCATCCAGAACCAGCATATCGATACCAAGGCTCCTTGCCTCTTTTGCCAGATTATATAAAGTCTCCCCTGTAAAATCAAAATATGCTGCCTCCCAGCTGTTTACCAGCACCGGACGGACCTCTGTCTTATATTTACCACGGCAGATATGATGACGGATGCAGCTGTGCAGATTCTGGGAAAGACGGTTCATTCCCTGATCTGTATAGCTTAAGATCACCTCAGGTGCATAGAAGGTCTCCCCGGCTTCCAGCGGATACCGGAAGCACTCCTCCTGTACACCAAGGAGCATTCTTGTCTGATTGTACTGATCTTTAAGAACCTCACCCTGAAAATTTCCACTGTATACAAAGGACATAGCATAGCAGCCTCCATGATCCTCTGTTGTGTCCTTCTCTGCCAGGATCATCATCGGATTATACTGATGGCTGGATGTGCCACGGACACTGCCGATCATCTGACTTCCATGAGCCACCGGTACTCTCTGCAGATTCCGCTCCATGGCATGTCTTCCGTAAAAAGTAAGCAGGTCATAATCTCCGTAAAGAAAATCCAGTTCTGCGGACATCACCTTGTTCACATAGATCTTCTCACTGCTCTGATTGCGGATATAGACGCTTCTTGTAATGATATCCAGCTCCGGAAGTACACCGTAAAGAAGCATGGCCTCCACGCCGGTAGCCGGATCCTCCAGTACGATCTCCAGAGTCTGTGCCTCATCATTATCCGCATAAACAGCCGGAAGCCCCGGAAGGCTGTATTTGCCGTCACGGATAGTATAGTTCTTGTAACGCATATCACAGCTCATGCTTCCGTCACCGTTTTCCAGCATCAGTGATGCACTGCGGAAATCTCCGTTTCCGTAGCAGGAAAGCTCCTGTGGAAGAGAGTCCATGGAATAGGTTCTGTCTGTTCCCGCATCATAGGGATTTCCGGAAAATCCTCTGTCATAGTAGGTCAGAAGATAATCCATGCAGCCTTCTGCCTTTTTACCATAATAGAGATGAAGAAGAAATCCGTACTGATCCACCTGCATCTGATATGTAGTTTCTTTTGTCTGCAGGGTAAACGTTCTGTCTTTCTCGCAGTAGATGATTCCCATATGTGAATCCTCCTTTTTCTTGTGTTTTTATTTTACGGCACCGTTTACAACACCATTTAAAATGTGCTTCTGGCAGATCAGATAAAACAGAAGGATCGGAAGCAGTGCCAGCAGATAAGAGGCAAACGCAAGGTTATAGTTTGTTCCGAACTGAGTCTGGAAATTCAGCTGTGCCAGGGGCAATGTGGTTCCACCCGTAGATCCGGACATGATAACCAGTGGAGTCATAACATCATTCCAGGTTCCAAGTGCTGTCAGAACTGCCACTGTGGCATGCATCGGCTTCATGATCGGAAAGATGATCTTCCAATATGTTTTCCAGGTGCTGGCTCCATCCACACAGGCAGCCTCCTCAAGGGCCATTGGAATGTTTGTCAGATATCCGGAATAAAGAAGCACGTTCATAGGCATATAAAATACCGTATAAAGAATGATCACACCGACTTTGTTATCAAGGCCCATCTCAGCAGTCTGCTTTACAAGCGGCATCATCAGGATAGCAAACGGAACAAACATACCGCTCACTACATAGAGATAGATAAATTTATAAAATTTACTTCTCTTGTTTCTGGCTATAGCATAACCTAAAAGTGAATGAATTACAATAGCAAGAACCACTGTGATCACAGTGATCAATACACTGTTTCCAAGAGAATGCCAGAAGTCTGTTACCTCCATAGCTTCCCTGAAATTGGCAAGACTGAATTTCTCTGGCAGAGACAGGATCCCGGCTACACTGTTGGTCATCTCTGTCGGCTGCTTGAATGCGATCACAATTGTCATATAAAGCGGAAATACCACTGTGATAAGGCCAAGGATCAGAAGGATCGTTATCGGCCAGTTCGCTTTTTCTCTTACTTTCGTTTTCATTACAGCTGCTCCTCCTTTTTCCCTGTGATAGTCAACTGCATTGCAGAAATGATCACGATCACAATAAAGAATATAACCGCATTGGCACTCTGGAATCCAAACTGACCGCCACTCATACCATTGTTATAGATCAGATAGGAAATGGATTCCGTACTCTGTGCAGGACCACCCTTTGTCAAAGCCATGATCTGATCAAATACCATCAGGAAGTTTTTCACACAGAGAACCATGTTGATGCTGAAAAACGGAACGATCAGCGGGAATGTCAGGTAACGGAACTTGCTGAATCCGGTAGCACCATCAATAGCGCCTGCTTCGTATACATCCTCCGGCACTGTCTGAAGACCGGAAATGTAGATGATCGTATTCATTGCAATGGACTGCCATGCACACACGATCACGATGGCAACCCATGCCAGGCTCGTACTGGAAAGCATGCTGGAAGACAATGTTTTATTTCCGATCATCTTTCCGAATGCAGGCAGGATATATGTAAAGAAATAATTGAAAATATATCCTACGACCAGTGCGCCAAGTACATTAGGAATAAAATAAGCTCCACGCAGTGCACTCTTGAAACGGATCTTGCTGTTCAGTCCAAGTGCCAGGATCAGGCTGAGTACATTCGTTACGATAGTTGCCACGATGGCCAGCTTAAAGGTAAACAGATAGGAACCGCCAACACGGCTGTCTGTAAAAAGATCCTTATAGTTTCGAAGTCCTACCCAGTCATAGCTTCCATAGCCTTTAAAGTTCGTAAAGCTGTAGATCACACCCTTGATCAGAGGCAGTGTGTTAAAGCAGAAAAATAATGCCACGATTGGAATGGTGATCAGAAGAAAGGTCAGCTTTCTTCCACTCATAGATTTTTTTCCCATGATCAGTTCTCTCCTTCCCCGTTCTTCTCCTCATAGTCCTGTACTTTACGGATAATGTCACGGTTATATCTTGTCCAGTCTGTATCAAATTTTTTCAGGAATGCATCTTTATCCTTTTTCATCAGGAAGGTCTGGATCTGTGCATCCACAGCCATCTCTGTAGGATAATAATGATCCTGGTAGTCGGCCATCCTTCCCTCTTCTATGTATTCCTTCATACCATCCAGCGTAGATGGAAGTGTGAAATCACCCTCTTTACAGGGAACTGCCTTCTGGTCATCCAGATATGTCTGTATATTCTCATCCTCAAGAAGGAAATCCAGCACTTCATATGCAGCTTCCTTATTCTCACAGTCATCCATCACACAGAACTGAAGGTCAACTCCGGAATTCAGTTTGTTTTCTGACGGATCATTGCTTGCCGGTGTTACAAAAGAATCAATATCCATATCCGGATTTACACTCTGGATCTGCGGGATCGCATAGCTTCCGATGGGATACATGGCAGCCTCCCCTTTTGCAAAAGCGGTGCAGGCTCCATTGTAATCATAGGCAAAGGGATCATCCGGTCCATACTGGATAAGCTCCAGCATACGGTCTGCTACTTCCTTATACTCTTTTGCAAAAGTAGTGTTTCCCTGGTTTACCTGGCGGCATACATCGGCTGGTGCAAGATCTACCGCAATAGAATTCCACGGTGCAAGACAGGTCCAGGTATCTTTAAATCCGAAATAAAGCGGCTGGATACCTGCATCCTGAATTTCCTGGCAAAGGCTCATAAATTCATCCCATGTAGTCGGGATCTGCCAGCCATGCTCCTTGAAAAGCTCACGATTGTAAAGGATTCCGGCGGCATTGGCCACGTAAGGAACCGCATAGACTCCGTCTTCCGGAACGAATTCCAGCGCTTTATCAATTTCTTTATATGCATCTTTGATCGAATCCAGTCCCTGATAATCGGAAATATCCATCAGCATATCAGAATCAATAAAATTGGAAAAGTTAACATCGCCTCCGATTCCAATGATATCCGGATTATCCTCACGGATAAATCTTGTCTTCAATACAGTCATAGCATCGTTTGGTGATTCGATGGTAAGATGGATATCATCATGAGTGGCATTGAATTTTTCTTCCAGTTTTTCAAATGCCTTAACCGCTTCCGGTTTATACTGCACAAGTTCGATCTCTGTCTTTCCACTGTCCTTTTTACCTGTGCCGCATCCGCTCAATGTAACGGAAGCTGCCATGGTAAAGGCAAGTCCCATACAGAGGATCCATTTACTTCTGTTGCGCATCTTGTAATGCTCCTTCCTTTTCCTTTTATTTGATAAGTTGGATATCACCCATTTAACTGATATGGCTATCCGGGTTCTCCAATACTTATTCTTTGGTTTCTTTTTTTCTGAAAGCTATTTTAACATAGCTTTATGCTTGCATAAATAGCAGTGTTTTTCTTGTTTTATATCAAAATGCAATTTTTCTCTGTCTTCATTAAAGTCCTCTAGCATTTTGATATATTTTACACCTATATCACTACTTTTATCTAAAATTAGTATATTCCAGATTTATCGAAAATCAATAAGTTTCTCGAGAAACTTAATTTTATCACAAAGTTTTATCGATTATCCTTCTCTTTTTTGTATATTTTACAGGCTGTTTTTGTAATTGCATTTTTATACATATGTTGAAGTTCCCTGCTGTTTTAATATATAATGTTACTGAAACCAGACAAAATCATACGCCTAAAGGATAAAAATATGAATGACCTTCTCTTCTCCGTTTTTCCAAATGAAAACTTTGTTGATATCGGACTATACCAATATGGCTGGGAGCACTGCGCTCCGGCACATTCATTCGGCCCGGCAGCACGAAACCATTATATTTTTCATTATGTGATCTCCGGTACAGGAACTCTGATGGCAGACAATTCCGCAGGAGAGACCATCACCTATCAGGTAAAAAGCGGCCAGGGTTTCATGCTTTTTCCCGGTCAGATCAACACCTACATTGCAGATACCGACTTTCCATGGGAGTACACCTGGGTGGAATTTGACGGGCTCCGGGCAAAAGAGATCGTGGAAACTGCAGGTTTAAGTCCGGACCATCCGGTCTATCACAGCCACTCTGCAGATCTCCGTCAGAAAATGATGGAGGAAATGCTTTATATCAGCCATAATTCCCAGGAATCACCCTTTCATCTTATCGGACATACCTGGCTTTTTCTGGATTACTTTATGCGCTCTACTGAAACTGTCCGCATGAAACAGGATGGAAGTATCCGTGATTTTTATATCAAGGAGGCGCTCTCTTTTATTGAACAGAATTTCCAGAATGATATTTCCATTGAGGATATCGCAGCCTGCTGCGGCCTGAACCGAAGCTACTTCGGTAAGATCTTCCACGACACCATCGGACGTTCTCCCCAGGAATTCCTGATCAGCTATCGCATGACCAAAGCTGCAGAACTTCTTAAGATCACAGCCCTGTCTATCGCAGATATCGGAAATGCAGTCGGATATCCCAATCAGCTGCATTTTTCCCGGGCTTTCAAAAATGTATACGGAATGTCGCCAAGAAACTGGCGAATGAAAAACAGACTTATTGAAAAAAAGCCTCCGGCCAGAAAATAGCCGGAGGTTTTTTATTAAAAAATGTATTTACTTAAAATGTAAATTTATCAGCAAAGTATGCATCAAGCTCATCGATCTTCACACGTACCTGCTCCATAGTGTCACGGTCACGGACTGTAACTGCACCGTCATTCTCAGACTCGAAGTCATAAGTGATACAGAACGGAGTACCGATCTCATCCTGTCTGCGGTAACGTTTACCGATATTTCCACGGTCATCGTACTCACAGTTGTACTTCTTGGAAAGCTGCTGATAGATCTTCTCAGCACCCTCGTTAAGCTTCTTGGAAAGCGGAAGCACACCGATCTTAACCGGTGCAAGCACCGGATGGAAATGAAGGACTGTACGGACATCGTTCTTCTCTGCATCCAGAACTTCCTCATCGTAAGCGCTGCAGAGGAAAGCAAGTACCATACGGTCTGCTCCAAGTGACGGCTCGATAACGTATGGGATATATTTCTGTTTCTTCTCATCGTCAAAGTATGTGAGATCCTGACCGGATACATTCTGATGCTGTGTCAGGTCATAATCTGTTCTGTCAGCGATTCCCCAGAGCTCACCCCATCCGAATGGGAAAAGGAATTCCACATCTGTGGTAGCCTTGCTGTAGAAGCTCAGCTCTTCCTTATCATGGTCACGGTAACGAACCTCATCATCCTTAAGTCCGAGAGCACTGAGCCAGTCAAGGCAGAACTTCTTCCAGTATGCAAACCACTCAAGATCTGTATCCGGCTCACAGAAGAACTCAAGCTCCATCTGCTCGAACTCACGGGTACGGAATGTGAAGTTACCTGGTGTGATCTCGTTACGGAAGGATTTACCGATCTGGCCGATACCAAACGGGATCTTTTTACGGGATGTTCTCTGTACGTTCTTGAAGTTTACGAAAATACCCTGTGCTGTCTCAGGTCTTAAATATACAGTATTCTTGGCATCCTCGGTAACACCCTGGAATGTCTTGAACATCAGGTTGAACTGACGGATATCTGTGAAGTTGTGCTTACCACAGCTCGGACATCCTACCTCGTGCTCTTTGATGAAGTCCATCATCTTCTCCTGGGACCATGCATCTACGCTTCCCTCAATGGCAATGTCATGCTCTGCACAAAAGTCCTCAATGAGCTTATCTGCACGGAAACGCTCGTGGCACTCTTTACAGTCCATAAGAGGATCAGAAAATCCGCCAAGATGTCCGGAAGCGATCCATGTCTGCGGGTTCATAAGGATCGCACAGTCAACACCTACATTGTACGGAGACTCCTGAATGAATTTCTGCCACCATGCACGTTTTACGTTATTTTTAAGCTCTACACCGAGATTTCCATAATCCCATGTGTTTGCCAGGCCGCCGTAGATCTCGGAACCCGGGTAAACAAATCCTCTGGCTTTTGCAAGAGCTACGATCTTTTCCATTGTCTTTTCCATGATTTCTCTCCTCTTGACTTGCAGCTGTTCCGCCAAATGCGTCCGGAAAGCTCCGGAAAAAGCTGCTTTTTTACATTTTTGGTCTTATTATACTAGTATCCTCATGATTTTTCAAGGATATTTCCATTTGCATTGCTTCCTGTCCTGCTTTTGAAAAATAAATCGTTACGGTTATTCCGCAGCCGGCAGTGATCTATCTCATCAATTCCAGGATCTCCAGACTTTTAAACCGCTTGTCTGTATTCAGCTCCGTATACCGGTAAATGTGGCGTTCCAGTTCCCGCAGCACATCATCCCGCACTGTAAACGTATACAGCTTTGCCAGGGGGGACACGGCTATGTAGCGCATGGCATACAGGGCTGCCTCTGAGATCCGTTTCCGGTCCATGGCCATCCTGCTGCAGTCCGCACACAGGATCCCGTGCTCATCCTGGGAGAAAAAAAGCTCTCCATTTTCTTCTTCCGTAAGCTCTCTCCCGCAGTCTGCACACTGAAACAGCTGCGGCATCACGCCCTGGATCACCATGGTCCGCAGTTCATAGATACAGCGCACCAGCCGGTCTTCAATATGGGGATTCAAAATGGCTTTGATGGTCACATAGAGAAGATTCATCATCTCCTTCTCGTCTGTTCCCTCTTTACCAAAATAATCCGCCAGTTCCAGGAAATAATATCCGTAGTAAACTCCCGGCTGCTGGGTGGCCAGTTCCACAAAATGATGCTGTACGCTGACCTGGTTGAGATTATAACTTGTCCTTCCCTCATAAAGGGTAAAACTTCCGAATACAAACGGATTGGCTGCTGCCATAAACGGACTGTTCTGCCGCCTTGCTCCCTTGGCAAAGGCGGAAATCTTTCCCCTCTCTCTTGTGAGAAGGACGATCCGCTTGTCATAGTCGCCTACCGGCATGGCAGAAAGCACCACTCCCTGTACGGTAATCAGATCACTCATTTTCAGATTTCTTTCTTATCATATCCAAAGTTCTTGATCAGGAAATCACTGTCTCTCCAGTTCTTAGTCACCTTGACCCAGAGCTTTAGGTTTACCTTTGCTTCCAGCATACGCTCCAGCTCATAGCGGGCATTGCTTCCGATCTTTTTCAGCATGGCACCCTGTTTTCCGATGATGATGCCTTTGTGGGAATTACGCTCGCAGATGATGGTCGCATCAATATCTATGATGTTGCTTCTTCCCGGACGTTTCTTCATCCGGTCGATGGCAACGGCGATTCCGTGAGGGATCTCCTCATCCAGTGCATGCAGAGCCTTCTCACGGATGATCTCTGCGGCGATCTGGCGCTGAGGCTGGTCGGTAACTGTATCCTCATCATAGAACATCGGTCCGTACGGAAGATATTTGAAAATACTTGGAATGATATCCTGTGTGTTTTTTCCGCGGAGGGCAGAGCAGGGAATGATCTCTGCAAAATCACAGATCTTACGGTAGGTATCGATTGCAGGAAGAAGCTCTTCTTTTTTTACCGTATCGATCTTGTTGATGATGAGAATCACAGGAACTCCAACCTTCTGTAGCTGCTCGGCAATGTGGCGCTCTCCCGCACCTACGAATGTGGACGGCTCCACCAGCCACATAATGGCATCTACTTCCTTCAGGGTTCTCTCCGCAACCTGTACCATGTATTCTCCAAGCTTGTTTTTTGCCTTGTGGATACCTGGTGTGTCCAAAAATACGATCTGTCCCTCATCACAGGTATATACGGTCTGTATCTTGTTTCTGGTTGTCTGTGGCTTGTTTGATGTGATGGCGATCTTCTGTCCGATAAGATGATTCATCAGCGTGGATTTTCCAACATTCGGTCTTCCGATGATCGCAACAAAGCCTGATCTAAAATTATTATCCATTCTTTATCCTCTCATAATCCTTTCACAGCCTGCTATCCCATTTAACGGACAGCAGGCTTTGTTTCTCATCAGCCGATCAGTGGCTTCACTTCCATGAATACATCTTCCGCCTTCTCTATTGCAGTCTCACTTCCTACTACGCAGATCTGATCATCGGAAAGTATTGCTTCTACAAGAGCTGCCAATTTCTGGATATCCTCCTTCTGCGCTCCGAGGATCTGATTTCTTTCCTTCTGGAGCATATCCTCTGTAACATTGGAGAAATATGCGGTTTTTGAGATACTTCCCTGCATCTGCGGAGTTCTCGGCACATCCTTGTTGCTGATCGTTCCGATGATATATTTTGTCATCTCACGCTCGTCTGCCTCAAAGGCACGGATATAATCCGGCACTCCCTGGTATACTTCCAGGGTTCTCTTTAGATGGGGATCACGGTAGGATACCAGGAAGCTCTCTCCGTTTCTCTTAAAGCCGCTCATGCAGCCATACGCTCCACCCTTTACACGAAGGTTGATCCAGAGATAATCGTAGCTTAAGATCACTTTCAGGATCTCCAGTGCACCGGTATACTCCAGGCCTTTTTTGCGGAAGTTTCCGTTCTGTGCCACATACTGGACCTGGCCGGAGGTCTTGAAGGCTTCGTTTTTCTTTATGCAGGGGGCCTGCTTCACAGACTCCGGCTTCTGTCCGTTAAACAGGACTTTTTTGATCCCGGCAGCCTGTGCTTTCACTACGTCCAGAGATTCTCTTTCTCCGGTATAGCTTACACAGAAATTCTCCGGACGAAGAACCTCCTCCATCACTTTGCGGAGATTTTTTACGATCTCGTCCTTGCAGCTGTCAAAATCTTTTTCCAGTTTTTCGATAAACTGATAATATCCGATCCCTGCCATCTCATCCTGGAAGGCAGCCATCGGGGATGCATAGGAAGCACCGCGGAGAACGGCTGTGGAATGGCCTGCACTTGCAAGGCTGGCCTGGGCTCTGGATTTCACTCTGGCAATGATCTCATAGAGACGTTTGGTGTCTGTAAGTTTGGAAATTGTAAGAACTTCACGGATCATGGAGAACATGAAATCCATCTCCGGATACAAAGCTTTGCCTCTTACAGCAAACATGGCACGGAACGCATCGGTATCCTGCGCATCATCAAAAACTTCGATTCCATAGGAAATGCCGCCGGTTCTTGCATTCACCTCATTGAACAGTTCACCATAACTGTAGTTTTCTGTATCCACTGCTCCAAGCACAAATTTTAAAAGTCCCAGATAATGGACAGTATTTACATCAAAGTCATGGATCTCAAAAAGAAGATCTGCATAACCGATTCCATTGGTGCATACATCATGATACAGAAACAGGCTGTCATCTACGTAATGTTCCTCATTTGTCAGTCCTGTGATCTCTTTTTTGATATCTTCTCTGGAAAGCATCGGGATACAGGTCAGTGCTTCCGGATCTTCCTCGGATTCCTGATAAGCTTCCAGGGCTTTTGTATTCTCTACCATCCGGGTAAGCTCTTCATCAGAAAGGCTCTTTCTGTAATTCTCCAGTTTTTCTTCCAGTTCTTTGTCTCTCTTAGCAGCAAGGCCTTTCTCCGGTACCAGGGAAAGGATCGCGCCATGGGTATTATCCAGAAGATATTTACGGATCAGATCCTCAAAATATCCCTCTTCCAGAGCTTTTTTGAGGAACTCAAATCCCTCAAGAAGCTGTACTTCACAGAACGGCTTTGTATCGTCATAAAGCCAGCTGCTTAAAATATCCAGGCCATACATCAGTCCCTTCGGATAGGAAGAGAAATCTGCCTCACGGAAACGGAATTCGTAGTAGTTGATTCCGGCTGTTACTGCCTTCTTGTCGATACCTTCCTCCATGATCTTTGTGAGGGTGTCACGGATCACTTTTACAAATTCCTCTTTCTGGCTTAAGTTGGCTCCCTTTGCCACAATGGAGAAATAGGTCTGTTTGATTCCATCCTCAAAGGAGCCATAGATATCCTTGCCGATCTTTGCATCCAGAAGTGCCTGTTTCAGCGGTGCACCCGGTGCGCTTAAAAGTGCGTAATCCAGGACTTCGAAAGCAAGACTTAAGTTGATATCTGCTGCCTCGCCCACAACCATATTGTAGGAAAGATAGGTATTATCCTCTTCTCCTTCGTCCTCTGATACCGGATAATTTTTCTGGATATCTTTTACCTGGGCAAAAGCTTCCTGATCCCGGATCTCGGAATCAATGGCAAGGGAATCAAAGGCAGACAGATAATGGCTGTCAATAAACTCCAGTTTCTCCTCCATATCCATGTTTCCATAGAGATAGATAAAACTGTTGGACGGATGATAGTACTGTCTGTGGAAATCCAGGAATTCCTCGTAACTGAGATCCGGGATATTTACAGGATCTCCGCCGGACTCACAGCCATAGGTTGTATCCGGGAACAGCGAATTCATGATCTCTCTCTCCAGAACATCATCCGGTGAGGAAAAAGCACCCTTCATTTCATTGTAAACGACACCGTTGTATTTCAGCGGACCTTCTTTTTTCTCCAGATGGTAGTTCCAGCCTTCCTGACGGAAGATCTCTTCTTTTTTGTAAATATTCGGATAGAATACCGCATCCAGATATACATGCATCAGATTCTGGAAATCCCGGTCATTACAGCTTGCTACCGGGTAGCAGGTCTTATCCGGATAGGTCATGGCATTAAGGAATGTATTAAGAGATCCTTTTACCAGCTCCACAAAAGGATCCTTCAGCGGAAATTCCCTGGAGCCGCACAGTACGCTGTGTTCCAGAATATGAGCAACACCTGTGCTGTTTTTGGGCGGTGTGCGGAATGCAATATTAAAAACCTTATTCTCATCACTGTTCTCGATGAGCATCACTCTGGCTCCTGTTTTTTTGTGTCTCAGAAGCCATCCTTTTGAATGAATATCCTGAAGATCTTCTTCCTTCAGGACTTCATATGCGTTCAGATGATTGGGATTCATAAAATAGTAACCTCCTGAATGTTTCTCTTCACACCCGACATGGATCTTCGTTGAAAAAATCTCAGAATATTTTATCGGATGCATGGCAACAAAAGGCTGCCTGAGTATTCAGACAGCCTGAAACGGAAAGCTCATTGCCTCCTAAATGTTTCCTTCGTTGGGATAATACTGCCTGTAGATCTCTCTGGCAGCTCTTGTGATGATTCCAAGCTCAGCTTCCATTCCAAGATTAGCCGGAAGCTCCACAGCTGTTTCCCTGATGTCTCTCTGGACCTTGGCCTTCGCACTGTCCTCCTTGATGTGGATCAGTCCGAAAATCGTTGTGTTATAGGATTTATCTGTCTGACAGAGATCCATGTAGACCAGAACCAGATGACAGCATTCCCGGTAAAGAAGCTCCTCATAAAGGCCGCCCCTTTCCTGGAGCTCCTGAAATTTCAGCTTCTTAAGATACTTACCTATCTCTTTCTTCGCACTTCTTGTGCCAAAGAATCTGGAAGCGGAATTCCGGTTAAACTCCATGGTCATCCAGAGTCCGAGATAACCGTCTGCCCTGGTATCACCAGTCTCGGATTTATCGCTGTAACGGATATCCCAGAGTTCCTTACGGATCTTATTTTCTTCCGGTTCTTCTCCTGCTGCAATGGACTGCTCCAGAAGCTTCAGACGCTCCATGGGATCTTTCTCTCTATAGTATTTCGCAATTGTTGGTGTATCCATTCATTCTTCCTCCTGATATCTGAATATTATATCAGACAACCTGCCAAAAATACACCCCTATCTGTGATTTCGAAGCTTTTTCCCAGAGCTTTTCACTTTTTTTCCGCGGTTATCACATAGATATACATTGCGGATATACCACAGGGTCTTATCCTCTCCGTATTTATCCAGGATCCGGAGAAGTCCCTCCAGCTCTTTCTTTGTCTGTGGGTGGATAAACCACAGCTTCTCCTTGCTTTTCAGAAAATACTGTAATGGTTCATGATAGGTATATTCCTCTCCCAGATAGTTTCTGGAAGCACTGATCCGGTCCATGACCATTTCCGCCACATATTTTCTGGGCATTCTGGCTCCCATGATCACATGCTCACCGTCAAGGGAATAGTCTACCCAATGTTCAAAATGGTGCCGGTTTCTTCCCTTATGGTGCAGCCAGGACATGGATACGCCGGTTGCCTCACGTTCTGCGTTGTTGGGACTTCTTGTTCCCTGATAATATTTACAGCCTACCAGAAATTCCGTCGGGGAATATTTGGACAGGTCATGAAGTAACCCCTGCTTATATAACCCGATACGAAAACAATATTTCATCACCAGAAGCTTATGCCTCGTGATGGTCCTGAAGTGCAGCCACGGGTGCCATGATCGCATCTTTATCCGCCTCCTGTCTGCCCAGCAATACCACAATGGCGCGGGGGCCTATTTCGATTGATTTTTTATATTCTTCTTCCTCCTCCAGACAGAATCCTGTTCCGTGAAGAGAGGTATCTGCGATTTTTTTCCAGCACATGCCTTCCGGGAGATTGGGCAGAGCAAGGCTCCGGTTTTCCCAGTGGAAATTATAGCCGATGTAAATAAAATCATCCTCTGCAGCTTCCAGATCCTCTTTTTCCCTTGCATAGGCTCCGTAGTACATCATACCGAGAAGCCTGCTGGTATTCTCATAGCTCAGATACCAGGCACGTTCCCCGTGAAGAGACACGTCCGGGAACCCCTTGGTCAGATAATCTACCCCTTTCAGTTCCACCGGCATATGAAGAACGGGATGGGCTTTACGAAAAGCAATGGCATCCTTTATGAATTCCCTCAGTCCCTGGTTTCTGGAAAGGCCCTTCCAGTCTGTCCAGCCGGTAGCATTATCCTGACAGTAGGCATTATTGTTTCCACTCTGGGAATTGCCGAATTCATCGCCGTGATAGATCATGGGCACACCCTGACTCAACAGCATCATCAGAAAGGCATTTTTAATCTGGCGCTCCCTCATCTGACGGACGGAAACCTTACGGGTAGGGCCTTCCACACCACAGTTCCAGGAATAATTATAGCTGCTTCCGTCCTGATTGCCCTCGCCATTGGCCTCGTTATGTTTATAATTGTAACTCACCAAGTCATTCATGGTAAATCCGTCCTGGCACACCATGTAATTGATTACTCCATGATTCTCGCTGTTATGACGGATATGCCATGCTGCAGCCTCCACCATACCTTCATCGCTTTTCAGGAAACGGCGCATATCCTGGAGAAAATTCATATTGCTCTCTGCTCCGCAACGTCTGGCCGGAAGCTTTCCTCTGTAAAAATGATCAAAATCAAAGCCCTGGAAGATCAGTTTTGCTCCGGAAAGGATTCCATCCCGAAGAAGCATCTCCCGGTTAAAGCCCTCTCCCAGCACATGAAATCCATCTACATGGTAAAAATCTCTCCAGAACTGCAGGGCCCGAAGAGCCATCAGGCTGTCTGTTTCCTCCGGAAAATAGAATTCCATGATACAGGCAATGCCGTTCCTGTGCAGCTCCCGGATCAGATACCGAAATTCCTGCTCCGGTTCTCTGGTACTGCAGTAAGCACTCTTCGGGCTGAAATAAAAGCCGGAAGCATAGCCCCAGTAATTCACTACATTTTCCTTTCGGCGGGTCTTGATGTGTTCACTGCCTTCCTTCGGTTTACTGATCGGAACCTCACAGAATTCATAGGCAGGCATCAGTTCAATGGCATTGATCCCCAGCTCTTTCCAGTAAGGGATCATCTCTGTCAGGCCAAGGAAAGTTCCCTTATGGGAAACCATCTTTCTGGCAAGCTTCGTATAACCACGGACATGAAGCTTGTACAGGATCATATTTTCGTATTCTACTGCCGGCGCAGTTTCATTTTCCCAGCCGGAAACATTCTCATTAAGGAAGCGGCAGCGAACCTCCTTTTCCGGATCGTAAGGTACTCCGAAATGTTCTCTCCCGTGAAGTCCGTATGCATACGGATCCTGCACGATCTCACCGTCTATTTTATAATTATATTCAAAATCCTTCAGAGAAGCACTGCACAGTTTCAGTGCCCACACACGTCCTGTATGGAAATCCTTCGGAAAAACGATCTCCACCGGTGCGGCAGCTCCTCTTTTTTTATATAAAAGCAGGGACACTTCGGAATCTTCCGATGCCTCCACTGCAAAATTATAACCGCCCTCCAATTTATTGGCTCCAAGTATCAGCGGCTGACCTTTTTCCACTCGACCTAATCTGCGGCTTGCCAAGGCAACTCCTCCTTTTCTCTTTTTATTATTGAAATCCATGGAAATCCGTTTCACCAGATCCGTCACAGATCAATATCCAGCTCAACCGGGCAATGATCGGATCCCATGATCTCTCCGTGGATCTTCGCATCCTGAAGCTTTTCTTTCAGAGAGGGGGAAACAAGGAAATAGTCGATACGCCAGCCGGCGTTCTTCTCTCGTGCACGGAAACGGTAGGACCACCAGGAGTAAACACCCTCTTTATCCGGATAAAAATAGCGGAATGTATCAATAAAGCCACTCTCAAGAGCTCTGGTAAAGCAGGCTCTCTCTTCATCCGTAAAGCCTGCATTTTTGCGGTTGGTCTTCGGGTTCTTGAGATCGATCTCCTGATGTGCCACATTAAGGTCGCCACAGCAGATCACCGGTTTCTTCTCCTGCAGTTTCAGGAGATAAGCCAGAAAATCCTCTTCCCATTTCATACGGTATTCCAGACGGCGGAGCTCGCTCTGGGAGTTGGGAGTATATACAGTCACAAAATAATACTCTTCAAATTCCAGCGTGATGACACGTCCTTCTTTGTCATGCTCCTCTATCCCGATCCCGTAAGCCGCAGACAACGGCTCCCTCTTCGTAAAAATGGCTGTACCTGAATAGCCTCTGCGATTTGCGTAGTTCCAGTACTGATGATATCCGGGAAGCTCCAGCTTCACCTGTCCCTGCTGGCATTTCGTCTCCTGCAGACAGAAAATATCCGCATCCAGCTCATGAAAGCGTTCCTCAAAGCCCTTGGTGATACAGGCCCGGATCCCATTTACATTCCAGGAAATAAATTTCATATTTTTATATTTTCTCCTCATTTTTTCGTCATATTTTTATTATATCTCACATTGTCGGATTAAGCAAAAAATATTTTGAAAGTTTTCTCAGGCTCTCAAATATTTTGTTGCTGTTCTACGTCATATCTGTTAAAATGTTCTTTATATCATGCAGAGCTGCCTTCTTATTCACAGGCAGTAGCAGAACGGAGGATTTCTTTTATGAGTGATGAATTTAACAAAAGCGGATGCACACCAAGTGACTGCGCTTCCTGCACAGCCAACTGTGAAAGTAAGGTAGACGAGGCACACCATACTATTACCCTGACTATGGATGATGATACAGAGGTAGAATGTGCCATCCTTACTATTTTCCCTGTAGAGAACAAAGAATATATCGCACTTCTCCCACTGGATGAGAACGGCCAGAATGAGACCGGTGAGGTTTATCTCTACAGCTTCTCCCGCACAGCAGACGGCGATCCGATGCTGGCAAACATCGAAGATGATGAAGAGTACGATGCTGCCGCAAATGCCTTTAACGCAGTCGTGGAAAAAGCACGTGCAGACGAGGAATCAGACGCACCTCTCAGCTAAACAAGGCATTTACCAAAAACAGTACTTACACAAAACAAGCCCGGAAATCGGATGTATGTGATCATCACACCTCCGCCCTCCGGGCTTTCGTTTTATTTTGTGGTACTTCCGAAGCCGCCGTTTCTTACTGCATCTGCATCGTCATCCACGGTGATCCCGTATTCCACAAAGATCCCCTGCATAAAACCGGTTCCTGCCGGGATCTGGATCGTTTTATCTTCTCTTGTATCATTAGTCAGCTTGGCAAAGATATGGCCTTCGTTGTCAGAAAAGAAGTAATCGCTGTCAATGATCCCCACTGTGTTATTGAGCTGCAGCCGGAATTTAAATCCCAGTCCGCTTCTCGGATAACATTTCAGGACCCAGCCTTCTTCCATCTCTACACGGATACCGGTTGGTATCTTTACGATCTCACCTGGCTTCATGGTCACATCCACAGGTGCATAAAAATCATATCCTGCACTTCCGGTCGTAGCTCTCTTCGGAAGCTTCAGACTGTCGTAGATATTCCGGATCTCCTCCTCTGAATACTGTTCAAAGGTATCTCTCCAGTCCTTTGCAAACTGTTCAAAACTTACCTTGTGAAATTTCGCAATTCTTTTCATTTTTCGTTCCACTCCCAATAGGTAATTTCAGAAAAAACCTCTGATCACTCCGCATACAGAACCACGCGGTTCTCACGAAGTGACGCCTGTACATCGATCACCCTCTGATTTGAGGAGCCTTTCCATTTCAGAAGAACTTCTTTCTTATCCACCTGAAATTCCCCGTCCACACATACATCCAGATAATGGATGATCTCGTACTGCTGGATCTCTTCCCAGAGAGAACCCGTATACAGCCAAATCGTCTTATCCGGATACTTCTCTCTGATCTCTCTTGCAAGAGCTGTTACCTCAGCGATATTGGAAGGATGCAGGGGATCTCCTCCTGAGAATGTGATCCCGCTGATATAATCCTTGTCCAGCTCTGCAAATATCTCAGCTCGCTCGCTGTCCGTAAATGGGAGACCTCCGTTCGGATCCCAGGTAATGGGATTCTGGCACTCCCGGCAGCCGTGTGAACAGCCGGCCACCCAGAGTACTACACGAAGTCCGTCTCCGTTTAACATATCGTCCTTGGTAATATTGTGATATCTCATAACTTATGCTTCTTCCGGTACATCCTTCATGCTGAAGCTGATTCTTCCCATCTTGTCCTTGCCAAGGCAGATAACTTTAACCTTGTCACCAAGTGTGAGAACATCCTCAACACGGTTGATTCTCTGTTTGGAGATCTTGGAAATGTGTACCATTCCCTCCTTGCCCGGTGCAAACTCAAGGAACGCACCAAACTCTTTGATGCTGACTACGCGTCCTGTAAAGATCTGTCCTGCCTCAAACTCGGTAGTGATGATCTCGATCATACGTTTTGCCTCATCCATACCCTTCTGGTCTGTTCCGCAGATGGAAACTGCACCGTCATCTGTGATGTCGATCTTCACACCTGTACGCTCGATGATGGTGTTGATGGTCTTTCCTCTCTGACCAACTACGTCACCGATCTTCTGCGGGTCGATCTGGATCTGGATGATCTTCGGAGCAAACTCGCCAACGCTTGTACGAGGCTTGTCGATGCATTTCTCCATAACTTCTGTGAGGATATACTCTCTTGCCTCTTTTGTTCTGCGGATTGCTTCCTCAACGATCGGTCTTGTAAGACCATGGATCTTGATATCCATCTGGATCGCTGTGATTCCATCATGTGTTCCGGCTACCTTGAAGTCCATATCTCCGAAGAAGTCCTCAAGGCCCTGGATATCTGTAAGAACGATGTAATCATCGTCTGTCTCGCCTGTAACAAGTCCGCAGGAGATACCTGCAACCGGTTTCTTGATCGGTACACCGGCAGCCATCAGTGACATGGTAGATGCACAGATACTTGCCTGGGATGTGGAACCGTTGGACTCAAATGTCTCAGATACGGTACGGATTGCATACGGGAACTCCTCTTCTGTAGGAAGTACCGGTACCAGTGCTCTCTCAGCAAGTGCTCCGTGGCCGATCTCACGACGTCCCGGTCCTCTGGAAGGCTTGGTCTCACCTACGGAGTAGGACGGGAAGTTGTAGTGATGCATATATCTCTTAGATGTCTCAAACTCATCCAGTCCGTCAAGACGCTGTGCCTCTGTAAGAGGAGCCAGTGTGGTAACGGTACAGATCTGAGTCTGTCCTCTTGTGAACATGGCAGAACCGTGAACTCTCGGGATAATGTCTGTCTCAGCTGCCAGCGGACGGATCTGTCTGATCTCACGGCCATCCGGACGTTTGTGATCTTTGAGGATCATCTTGCGGACAGTCTTCTTCTGGTACTGATATACAGCCTCACCAAGAACGGCAAGCCACTCTTCGTTATCTGCAAAAGCTTCTTTCAGCTTGTCTGTGATCTCGCTGATGTTATTCTCACGTGTCTGTTTGTCATCGGAGAATACGGCAACCTCCATCTCTTCCGGAGGAACGATCTTCTTGATCTCATCAAAGAGCTCCTGCGGTACTGCACAGGACTCATAGGAGTGTTTCTCTTTTCCGCACTCAGCCACGATCTGGTCGATGAATTTGATGATCTCCTGGTTTACTTCGTGAGCCTTGTAGATGGCTTCGATCATCTTGTCTTCCGGAATCTCGTTGGCTCCGGCCTCGATCATGATAACTTTCTCTCTTGTGGAAGCTACGGTAAGCTGAAGGTCAGAAACTGCTTTCTGTGCAAGTGTCGGGTTGATGATAAACTCGCCGTCGATCATACCAACCTGTGTGGTTGCACACGGGCCGTCGAACGGGATATCGGAAATACAGGTAGCAATGGAAGAACCAAGCATAGCCGGGATCTCCGGGTTGCACTCCGGATCAACAGACATAACCATGTCTACCAGTGTTACGTCATTTCTGTAGTCCTTCGGGAACAGCGGACGCATCGGACGGTCGATAACACGGGATGTAAGGATGGCATGCTCGCTTGCCTTGCCCTCTCTCTTGTTGAATCCTCCCGGGATCTTTCCTACTGCGTACATTTTCTCCTCATACTCAACGCTTAACGGGAAGAAATCGATTCCTTCTCTTGGCTCTTTGGATGCGGTAGCAGTAGCAAGAACTGTGGTATCACCGTAGTGCATAAGAGCGGCACCGTTGGCCTGTTTTGCAACACGTCCGATATCTACAGTCAGTGTTCTTCCTGCAAGTTCCATGGAATAACTTTTGTACATGTTCGTTCTCCTTTTCTATAATATATTGAATTTGACAGGAGCCCGAAACAACTGAAAAGACCACTTCCTTTGGGAAAAGATCTCGACCGGAAATGGGCTTTTCAGTAGTCTCGGAAATCACTCCTGCGGTAATTCCGTCTGTGTTTGTCACACATGTTAAAATGGGGCGGATGGAATCATCCGCCCCTCCCGTAGCAATTATTTTCTTAAACCTAATTTCTCAATCAGTGCACGGTATCTTTCGATGTCTGTTTTCTTAAGATAAGCAAGAAGGCCACGTCTCTGACCTACCATTTTCAGAAGACCTCTTCTGGAATGATGATCTTTGTGGTGTGTTTTAAGGTGCTCTGTAAGCTCCTGGATTCTTGCTGTAAGAACTGCAACCTGAACCTCCGGTGAACCTGTGTCACCCTCTGTTCTTGCATACTCTTTCATGATTGCTGCTTTCTTCTCTTTAGAAATCATTGTTGTTTCCTCCTTGAAATTTTAATTAAACGCCGGGTATTAAGAAGTGGTCGGAGTCTCCGGCTTCTGAATACTGGCTTTTTTCACCTCGAACAGTATAGCACACGGTTCCTGACCTGTAAACTGTTTTTTTGAAAAGTTTTTACCGGAAATTTTTACTTTTCGAAGCTTTGAAAATAAGCCTTGCCTTTTTCCGCGTCTTTCATAAGCTGTTCTTTCAGAGCTTCTATGGAAGAAAAACGTTTCTCCGGTCTGGAATAATGAAAGAATTCCACTCTGCATGGTTCCCCGTAAAGGTCTTCCTCACAGTCAAAGAGATACGTCTCAACACCCAGGAATTTCTCCCCAACCGTAGGTTTGTATCCTACATTGGTGATTCCCTTAAGGCTTCTGTCCTTAAAATGGGACACTGTATCGTAGACCCCGTTAGGAGGCATCAGCTTTTCTTTCGCCGGAATAATATTGGTTGTCGGAAGAAGGAATTTATGTCCCATTCCTCTTCCATGCTCGATCACTCCATCCACAAAAAACGGAAATCCAAGAAGATCATTAACCTTTTCCATATTGCCTCTTTTTAATTCTTCACGGATAAAGGTACTGCTGATCTTTCTCTTTCCTTCCATTTCTTTTGGGATCACATCCACCGAAAAGCCAAGCTTCTTTCCCATCTCCCGGAGAAGTTCCGGATTTCCTTTGCGTTCATATCCGAACCGGAAATCTTCTCCTACGGCAACGTGTTCTGCCTGAAGGTCCCCCACCAGGATCTCTTTAATAAAAGTATCTGCTTTCATGTGGCGGATCCTGGCATCCAGCGGGCATTCGATCAGAATATCCACACCTGCATCCTCGAGGATCCTGCATCGTTCTTCTTTTGTAAAGATCATCTGGCTTCCGATTCCCAGGGAAAAGAGAACTGTCTGAAGTCCCTTTTCTTTCTGCTCCAGAATTCTTTCCACCAGTTTCCGGTGTCCACGGTGTATGCCGTCAAATTTTCCAAGTGTTACCGCACTCCCTGACAGGCGCGGAAATTCTCCGTCAATCTTCAAGTATTCCATATCTGCTCCTGCAAGTTTTTGTAAAAAATCTATACAAAGAACATGCGGACGGGAACATATTTCTGTTTTCTCTCATCCCAGCCGTATATTCCTGTGAAGTTTCCGCTGCTTTTATACATCCGGACTTTTTCTTCCCTGTTGCCGCCCTGTACCAGTTCTTCCGAAACCGGATTTCCATTACCAAGAAGTCTGTCTCCTTCCGGTGTACAGGTAAGTGCCGGATACATGGAAAGTACATCTTCAATAGAAACGATTTTTTCGCCGATGGTTCCGTCGGCAACCGCTTCTTCCACCTGGGAAAGTGCCATGCTCTCTTCCAGTGTGAAATTCCCGGATCTGGTCCGAAGAAGCTCTTTCATGGCACCGCCACAGCCTAATTTTTCTCCGATATCATTGCAAAGTGTACGGATATAAGTTCCCTTGCTGCAGGTAACGCTGATACGTACCAGCGGGAGATCCATATCCAGTATCCTTATCTCATAAAAAACCACAGGGCGCGGTTTGCGCTCTATGGTTTTTCCTTCTCTGGCCAGCTCGTAAAGCTTCTTTCCACCCACTTTCAGAGCGGAATACATCGGCGGAACCTGCATCTGTTCTCCCACAAAAGAAGCAACCGTTTCCCGGACTTCCTCCTCTGTAACCGTTACCGGTTTCTCGGAAAGAATTGTTCCTGTCATGTCCTGGGTATCTGTGGAAACGCCCAGCCTTAAGACTGCCTCGTATGTTTTTTCTTTCTCTGTAAGAAGCTCTACCAGACGGGTTCCCCTTCCAAGAGCAACAGGAAGCACTCCCTCTGCTGCCGGATCCAGTGTTCCCGTATGGCCAATCTTTTTCATGTGGAGAATTCCACGCAGCTTTGCAACTACATCATGAGAGGTATAACCTTTTTCCTTTCGGATCACAAGTATTCCGTCCATGATCTGTTTCTACTCCTCTGCAAGCTGTTTTTCGATCTCAGCGGTAAGGTTGTTAATCACATCGTACATGGAACCCTGCATGTCGCAGCCGGCTGCACGCACATGTCCGCCGCCTCCGAAGAATACGGCAATTTTGCTCACATCCACCTTTCCGTTGGAACGGAGAGATACTTTAAAGAGCTGCGTCTCCATCTCATAGATAAAGATCGCAACCTCCACGCCTGCGGTCAGACGGAGCTGGCTTACGATTCCCTCCAGATCCTTTCCTTCCACACCGTAGAAATCCATCTCTCGTCTTTTCAGATATCCGACTACGCATTTGCCATCCTGAAGCAGAATGCTTTCTGCCAGCACACGGCCCATAACCTGATTCTGAAGGTATGTTTTCTGGTAAAAGGACTCATCGATGATCCTGCTGAAATCAAATCCTGTTTTCATCAGTTCACCGGCGATCCTCATGGTTTCCGGTGTTGTGGAAGAATACTGGAATACGCCGGTGTCATGTGCCATTCCCGTATAAATCGGAACCGCAATGGAACGGTCGATCTTATCTGCATCCAGAAGTCCGTAAAGAACTTCACATGCGGAACTGACGTCGCCCCTTACATGATTGACATCCGCAAACCCCTTATTGCTTACATGATGGTCAATGCATGCGGTCTTTTTTGCCGTGTCAAAATACTTTCCGGCAACAGCAAGGCGATCCAGTGCGCTGACATCACAGGTGATAAAAAGATCATACTCTTTCTCTTCTTCTGCTTCTGTCTTAACCTCATCCATTCTGTCGATGTAATCAAATATAGGCTTCGGCTGTTCCAGATAGACATCTGCCTCAATATCCGGAAAATATTCCCGGATATAAAGGTACAGAGCCATACAGGAACCGATACAGTCTCCATCCGGACGGATGTGGCCGCCAATGCCTACAGTTTTTACATTTTCCAGTATTTCTGAAATGTTTTTCATTTTTTCCACCTATTCCTCTGTTTCCATCCCACTCATTACGTCATTGATCTTCTTTGACATATTTACGCCATATTCGATGGACTCATCCAGAACAAAACGGATCTCCGGCGTATTGCGAAGGTTCAGTCTTCTGGCCAGCTCTCTCCGGATATAGCCCTCTGCGTTCTTTAATCCACGGATGGTGGAATCTTTGGCCTGCTTTTCGCCAAGTACACTGATGTAGGCTTTGCAGGTTTTAAGATCCGGTGCCACCTCCACGGCTGTCACAGAAGTCATCGGATGAATTCTGGGGTCCTTGATCTCGCTGTGTATGATGGTGCTGAGTTCTTTTTGAACCGCACCATTCACACGTGTATTTTTAATGCTGTTTTTTCTCATTACAAGTCACTCCTATCTTGGTACCTCTACCATGATATATGCTTCGACTTTATCTTCTTCTTTAACATCGTTGAAGTCGTTGAATACAAGACCACACTCATATCCTGCACGGACTTCCTTAACGTCATCTTTAAATCTCTTCAGGGATGCAAGCTCACCCTCAAAGATCTGGTCCTCACCTCTTGTGATACGAACCTTGCAGTTACGCTGGAATGTACCATCCAGTACATAGCTTCCTGCGATGGTTCCCACACCAGATGCCTTGAACAGCTGACGTACTTCTGCGTGGCCGATAACTTTCTCCTCGAATACCGGATCCAGCATACCTTTCATGGCTGCCTCCACATCCTCGATTGCCTGGTAGATAACCTTGTAAAGTCGAAGGTCAACGCCCTCCTGCTCAGCAAGCTGTTTTGCTGTGGTATCCGGACGTACGTTAAATCCGATGATGATGGCATTGGATGTTGCGGCAAGGCTGACATCAGACTCATTGATGGCACCTACACCTCCATGGATCACCTTAACGATAACTTCCTCGTTGGAAAGTTTGGTAAGGCTCTGTTTTACAGCCTCAACAGATCCCTGTACATCGGCTTTGACAACGATCGGAAGCTCTTTAAGGTCGCTTGCCTGGATCTGATCAAACAGGTTATCCAGAGAAAGTTTGCCCTTGGTCTCCTCAAGAAGACGGCTCTTGTTCTCTGTAACGAATGCGCCTGCAAAGTTCTTGGCTTCTTTGTCGCTCTCGAAGGACATCAGGATCTCACCTGCATTTGGAACGTCGCCAAGACCAAGGATCTCAACCGGAGTGGACGGGCCTGCCTCTTTAACACGGCGTCCCTTGTCATCCATCATTGCACGGACTTTACCGTTGCATGCACCTGCTGCAATGAAATCTCCTACATGGAGAGTACCTTTCTGAACAAGGATGGTAGCAACCGGTCCTTTACCTTTATCAAGCTGAGCCTCGATAACAAGACCTCTTGCCTCACGGTTCGGGTTCGCTTTCAGCTCGGAAACCTCAGCAGTAAGAAGAATCATCTCAAGAAGGTTCTCGATTCCCTCTCCTGTATGTGCGGATACCGGAACGAAGATGGTGCTTCCACCCCAGTCCTCAGGAATCAGTTCATACTCGGAAAGTTCCTGTTTTACACGCTCTACATTTGCGCTTGGTTTATCAATTTTGTTGATGGCAACGATAATCTCAACACCTGCAGCTTTTGCATGGCTGATCGCCTCTACCGTCTGCGGCATGACACCATCATCTGCAGCAACAACCAGAACTGCGATATCGGTAGCGTTGGCACCACGCATACGCATAGCTGTGAACGCCTCATGTCCCGGTGTATCCAGGAATGTGATCTTCTGGCCTTTGATGTTTACCACGTAAGCACCGATGTGCTGTGTGATTCCGCCGGCCTCGCCTCTGGTTACGTTTGTATTACGGATGGCATCCAGAAGAGATGTTTTACCATGGTCAACGTGACCCATGACGCAGACTACCGGAGGTCTTGGAACCATATCGTCCTCATCCTCTTCATCCTCTTTGAGGAGTTCTGCGATTACATCTACTTTTTCTTCTTTCTCGGCAATGATATCAAATCCAAGTGCGATCTCCTCTGCCTTGTCAAAGTCGATCTCCTGGTTTACGGTTACCATGACACCTTCCATGAAAAGTTTCTTAACGATCACAGATGGCTGCATTTTCATAGCGTCCGCAAGCTCACGGATGGTAAGCTTCTCAGGAATGGTGATCTCCTTGATCTCAGGTTTCTTCTCTTCCTGCTTCGGCTGTGGATTCGGTTTCTGAAGTGCTTTCGGGATTCTGGAATTCGGTCTGCGTCCACCCTGATTTGGTCTGCGTCCGCCCTGGCCGCCTTTCTCGAAATCTTTCTTCTTGTTCTTATTCTCCCTGTCACGCTCACGCTTGCTGTCCTTGGATGTCTTGGTCAGCTCCGGAGTAAATACGGAATCGGAAGAACTGCTTCTTCTCTGTCCCGGACGTGCTCCGCCCTGGCCACCGCGGTTCTGACCGCCGAAACGGTTATCTCCGCCTCTTCCGCCTTCAGAACGTCCACCCTGGCCGCCCTGGCCACGGTTTGCTCCGCCGCCAAAACGGTTGCCGCCATCTCTGCCTTCGAAGCGTCCGCCCTGACCACGGTTTGCTCCACCGCCGAAACGGTTTCCGCCTCTTCCGTCGTTCTGACGTGGTCCTCTGTTTCCTTCGCCCTGTCTTGCCGGACGTCCCTCACCATTCTGGGAACGGTTGCCGCCAAAACGGTTGCCGCCGTCTCTTCTTCCTTCGAAGCTTCTTCCGTCACGGTTGCCGTCTCTTCTTCCTTCCGGACGGTTACCCTGCGGTCTTCCGCCCTGAGTACGGTTTGCTCCACCCTGAGAGTTTCTCTGCTCGCCGGACTCATTATTTCTTGTGCCCTGGCCTGCCGGACGCTGTCCGCCGTTCTGGGAACGTACCGGGCCTTTTTTCTCGCCTGCTGCCGGTTTTCTTCTTCCTTTACCGCCGTCGCTGGCATTCTGTGCATGGAATACACGGATGATATTTTTTTTCTTTTTCGGTGCCTCAGACTTGTTACCCTCTGCGTTCACCGTTGTTGTCTTTTCTTCTGTTTTTGGAGTATCCAATTGTCTATATTGCTCCTTTCCCGATCTGCTGAATTTATCTTTTATCATTATTATCGTCAAACCTCCTTACAGACGCCTGTATCATGCAGGTTATCTGCCGGATTCTTTTTCCAGCTCCTTCATGATCGCCTTTGCAAAATTTTCGTCCTGCACGGCAAGGCTGGCACGGAATTCTTTGCCCATTGCTCTGCCCAGGCTCTCTTTGTCTGAAAGGAAATATAACGGAACTTCGTAATAGGTACACATATTCCGAAATTTCTTTTTTGTGTTTTCGGAGGCATCATCTGCCACCAGTGCCAGGAAACCTTTTCCTGTTTTTACGGATTTCTCTGTGGAAAATTCTCCGCTCACTGTTTTTCCTGCTTTTGTCGCAAGTCCGATGAGTGATAAAACCTTACTGTTTTTCAATTGACTCAAACTCCTTCTTGAGGTTCTGATACACTTCATCCGGAACTGCCATTTTCAAGGAACGCTCCAGGCCGTGGTTTTTGATGGCCTTTTCCAGGCATTCCTCTGAGAAACAAAGGTATGCGCCGCGTCCGTTTTTCTTACCTGTAGCGTCCAGGATGATCTCATTCTCTGATGTTTTGAGAACTCGTATCATTTCCTTTTTGCTTTTCATTTCCCTGCAGCCGGTACACTGACGCATGGGAATCTTGGTTCTCGTTTTCATTATTCTTCGGCATCTCCATCTGCTGTTTCTTCAGCTTCTGTTTCTGTCTCTTCTGTATCTTCCTCTGTTTCCGGAATTTCTTCGGAAACAGCCTCTTCTGTCATTTCGTCCTCTGCTTCTTCGTGTTCCTCATCGTAATCATCGTAGAAGTCACCGGACTCTCTTGCCTGTGTCTCGCTCTTGATGTCGATCTTGAATCCTGTAAGTCTTGCAGCAAGACGTGCGTTCTGTCCCTCTTTACCGATGGCAAGGGAAAGCTGATAATCCGGAACTACAACCAGTGCAGTCTTCTCATCCGGATCTGCCATAACTGCGATAACTTTTGCAGGGCTTAATGCGTTCTCGATAAGGATTGCCGGGTTCTCATCCCAGTTGATGATATCGATCTTCTCACCGTGAAGTTCGTTGACAACCGCACCTACACGTGCGCCGTTCATACCGACACATGCTCCCACAGCATCTACATCCGGATCGTTACTCCATACAGCGATCTTGGTACGGGAACCTGCCTCACGGGCAATGCTCTTGATCTCAACGGTACCATCTCTTACCTCTGCAACCTCGGACTCGAAAAGTCTCTTTACAAGGCCAGGATGTGTTCTGGAAACAAGGATACGTGGTCCCTTCGGTGTATCCTTTACCTCAAGGATGTAAACCTTTACTCGCTCAGTTGGCTGGAATGTCTCGCCTTTTACCTGCTCGTTCTCTGTAAGGACTGCGTCTGCCTTACCGAGGTTGATGCTGACATTCTTGCCCATTACTCTCTGAACAATACCGGTTACCACTTCTTTTTCGATTCCGTAGTACTGATCGTAGAGAACTTTACGCTCTTCCTCACGGATTTTCTGAAGAATGACGTTCTTTGCGTTCTGGGTTGCGATACGTCCGAATTCCTTGGACTGGATCTCAACTTTCATAACATCACCGATCTCTGCGTTGGTGTTTGTTTTCTGTGCATCCACCAGAGAAATCTCAAGGGCCGGGTCCTCCACATGCTCTACAACAGTTCTGTCAGCGTAAACACTGAAATCACAGGTCTCCGGATCGATCATAACGTGAACGTTATCTGCCTTTCCGAAATGATTCTTACATGCCTGGATCAGTGACTGCTCAATTGCCTCCAGCAGTGTATCCTTACTGATGTTTTTCTCTTTTTCGAGAACGTCCAGCGCGTCTCTTAAATCTCTGCTCATTTTCCTTTTTTTCCTCCTGAATTTTTACAGATTCGATTCTCTTTTAGAATTCGATCGCAAGACGAATCAGGGCGATATCTTTTTTATCAAAAGTGCGTTCTGTGCCGTCTTCATCGATTGTCACACTGTTACTATCATATGCATTTAAAATACCGCAGAATTCTTTCTGCTTCTCGATCGGCCGGTAGGTACGGATCTCCACCAGCTTGCCAAGGCTTCTCTTAAAGTCTTTCTCTTTCTTAAGAGGCCGGTCAAGTCCCGGAGAACTGATCTCCATAATGTAGCTGTCTTCGATGAAATCCTGCTCATCCAGGATATCGCTGAATGCACGGCTTACGTCCTCGCAGTCATTGACTGTGATTCCGCCCGGCTTGTCGATATAACCTCTGAGATACCAGGTTCCAGCTTCCTTGACATACTCCACATCTACCAGCTCAAAGCCCCTGGACTCCACGATCGGTGTAAGGATCGCCTCTGCTTTCTGTTCATATTCTTCCCGTCTGCTCATGCTTCCCACCTGCCTTTCCTATTTCTGCCTGTTTCTGAACAAATTCCTTCTCAGCAAATAGGAGCGGGCTCTCGCCCACTCCTATGCCAACAAGTTCTTAGTTTCGTTCATTGTAACACCAATATCTGTTAATTGCAAGTATTATTTCTTTTCTTCCTGTTTCCATTCCTCTTCCGCTTCCTGAAGTTTTTCCTGCAGGGTCTTTTCCAGTTCCCCAAAAGCCGGAATGAAACTGTCCCGGATCAGAAGGATCATTTCGTCGATTTCTTCTTCATTGTATATGTGGACTGATGTGTTCCGCTTCTTCAGCATAAGCAGCCACACTGACGCATCACTTACAAATCCCAGTTTATATCCCAGCTGCAGGATCTCCCGGGGTGAGCCTGTCTCTGCGCCTGCTGCACCATGCAGCTTCAGAACTTCCTGCAGTGCCTTCCAGGCAAGTTCAAAGGTAAGATTAAACTGTCCGATGACGCCGGTCCTGTATATCTCATTACTATCTGCCAGTTTAAAATCAGCATTCTTCAGTACGGTAAGGCAATTCGAAAAATTATCAAGCTTTTTCATAAATCACAATCCCATCCTTTTTAATTTCGTTCTTCAGTTCTTCAGAAATATGTCCATCTGCTTCCACAACATCAAACATCAGAAGCGAATGTACCTTTTCTTTTATATCCCAGTAGAAAGAATCAAAGTCCCCGCCATATACGGCAATATCGATATCGCTTCTCTCTGTATGATCTCCTCTTGCACGGGACCCGAAAAGAATAACTCTTTCAACCGAATGTTGCCGGGCAAATGAACAGACCTCTCTCAACACTCTTTCCGGAAGATTATATTTCATTGATCACATCGCCCCCTGTTTTGATAAGCATATCACACTTCCCTCTTCTTAACAATATACGAACCCCGAAAACCTTCAGCTCTCTGTCAGCAGCCTTACACAGAACTTTCCGTTTCCCAATTATACAAACTGGAATTTATATTTTCATTTTTATTCTTTTTTACGAAATTCCTTCAAATTTAATTCACGTTTCAATTCTTCCTCTGACGGTAAATAAGTGAAGTATTTAGATGCAAATATCTGGTGATTATCTTCAGGGAGTGTATATTTTACAATGGAATCTCCTTTATCTGCACAAAGCACTATCCCAATAGGCTGCGTGTCTCCCTCATTCATCATTTCACGAGTATAATAATTCACATACATCTGCATCTGTCCCAAGTCCTGATGGGTCAGTTTACCCATTTTCAAGTCAATGAGAACAAAGCATTTTAAAATATAATTGTAAAATACCAGATCAATGAAAAAGTCCTGTCCATCCAATGTAAACCTTTTCTGACGTGCTACAAATGAAAATCCTCTTCCAAGCTCTAAAAGGAAATGCTGAAGATGATCAATCAGTGCCTGTTCCAAATCTCCTTCATACACATGAGTGTCCGGCTGAATTTGCAGAAATTCTATAACATAAGGATCTTTCACTATTTTCTCATACTCTGGTTTTGGCTCCGTTATTTGAATTTCTTTTGCAACTGCTGTCTTATCCTGACTTGCTAAAATACGCTGATAATACATCGTATTAATCTGCCGTTCCAGTTGGCGGACACTCCACGCTGCTTTTGCACACTCCTCCATATAAAATGTTCTTGCCTGTTCATCATTTATACGCATCAAAACACGATAATGCGACCAGCTCAATTCAGGACACAGTGTGTCTCGAATTGGGAAAGTGCAATAAAACTGCCGCATCTTACGAAGATTCGATTTATCAAAACCTTTTCCAAACTCTGCGGTCAACTGCTCAGAAAGATATTCCAATAATCTCTTTCCATATTCTGCACGATCATTTTCTCCACATCTGCTGACTATCCGTAATTCAATTCCAAATTCCTCACATTTTGTCTTAAGTTTTGTGCGAAATTCGTAAAATTTCTGTGACGCAACTGCTTTTGAAAGATGCCGGTTCTTCATCATACCGGATACATTCAGATCCTCAACCGTTATATGAGATGGCTTGGTTTTTACAATCTCAGATATCGTCTTATTGATATAATCTGTACGGATGTTTTCCAGACGCTGATGAAGCTTCTGTACTTTAAGCTTTTGTTTACGTATATTTGCTTTTTGAGTGGGCTCTCCTTTCTTTAAATTTTCATATTTACGGGAAAGCTTTCGCTGTTCCCGTCTTAATTGTTTTTCAAGTTTTCTTATTCGTGCTGTTTTATTAATATTTCTATAGACAGTTCCATTTGATATGATGGCAAGATTTTTCAAACCCAGATCGATCCCTACACCATCGCTAAAACAGCTGTTTCTCTCCGGATCTGTCACTTCTACCAGTGCAGAAACATAATATCTGCCGGCTTTCATAGAAATAGTTCCGCTTTTGACTATATATCCATCCCTGGATGTTGGGATGTAACCTTTCTCTTTCAGCCTTACCCATCCAAGCGTCGGAATCTTAATCCGGTGTCTTTCGCAAAAACAGTCTTTGGGATTATTTCTTACAAAATACATTTTTACATTCGATCGTCCTTTTTTCTTATACCGCGGAAAACCACTTTGATGATGAAAAAATCTTGAAAAAGCTGTACAGACATCTTCAATCGAATGTTTTACCGATTTGGAACTGACTTCCCTGATCCAGGAATATTCCTGATGATTCGGAAGATAGTCATTATTCAACCATACACTGAACGATTTACCGCTCATAAATTTTTTACCCAAAGTATAAAGTTCTTTATTATGAAACAGGTAAAAATTATAGATATATCTGCATGTGCCGATTGTCTTATGTATTTTAATCTTCTGCTCTTCTGTAGGATTGATCTCTGTTTTGAAACTTTTTAGCAATCTTATCATCCTTTTCTGGCTGATTCCTATTATTATTGGCTAATATGTTTACGAACTATTTGTTCTAATTCATTATACCATATTTCAATACACAGAACAAGTGTTTTGATTCTGACAGAAAATAATAAATATATTTAAACACATTTAATATCTTTTTGTAATATATTCAGTTACTTGTATTTCAAGTTTGCCTTTCCGTCGGTGAGAATCACAAGAATTCCTGGTTCTTCCGGATTCTTCCGTTTTTCTGTTTCCAGAACCTCTATGGCTTTCCGGTTTTCAAACACCACCATACCGGCCCGTTCCCGTTCACTGTACACCCGCTCCAGAATGGACAGCACTGCGCTTTTTGCAAAAGTCTACTCACACAATACCTCTTTTGCCTGCGTACCATGCTTCCGGAAGGAATAACCGTAAAACAGATCCAGGATTGTCTGCTCATCCATTTCCGGATGGTCTTTTTGGAGTTTTTCGGCCATTTTTTCCGTATTTGCCGTAAAATAGTTCTGCTGCGGTGATTCCCCAAGAAGCAGGATCTGACGGAGCATGGCATTCAGATTGTCAATCAGGTATGGTTTCGCCCTGCCTTCTGTCCTCTCTCCCAGGCAGTCCTGGTTGGTATCAGTCTCGGGTCAAATTGCACCAGATTCCGGCCGGAAGGCAGGATGTCCGGATTTTTCACCACATCACCAGCTGTCCCCACCGGAACATATCTGCCGTTTAATCCATGGAGCAGCCCACTGATTTCTTCTTGGCTGATCTTATGAAGTCCGTCCGTAATCAGGCTGTTTTCATATTCATAGAGCTGTTCTTCCAGAAAATCCAGATCCTTCTCTGAGCAGCTTTCTCCTGCATTTCTTTTAAGAAAGCCACATTTTCCGGACTGCACCCCGATATTTTCCAGAAGATCCCCGCAGCGCTCCGGAGCACTCTGAAGGCTTTCCCGGTATTCTCCGATCATCTCTTTCAGCTCCTGAAAATCCCCGTACAGATCACTTTTTTTCAGTTCCGGCGCCCGGTAACTGATCAGGGTTGCCAGGGAACGGCGTTTGGCAATCATGGCCTCCGCCTCCTCACACCACTGTGGCAGATTGCAGTGTCCGCCTGTGACAAACAGCTCCTGAAGTTCTTCCCCGGAACGTTCCTCCGTATCATAACCGGCCTCTTTCAGCCCTTTTAACAGCTCCGCCGCCGATGCAAACGTATCCAGAAAAGCCCCTCCGAACACATTGCTCTCTCCCGGCGGATAATTATAGAACACAATGGCCAGATGTTTTTCACTGTTTTTCTTTTTCTGCAGAGCCAGAAGTCCAGAAAGTCTCCCATCCAGCGCCTGGATTCGCTCCGGAATGGGTACCATGCATGGAAGCAGAGGTCCTTTTTCCCCGTGGGTTCTATTTCCCATCACTCCTACAGGGAACGTCAGGGTTCCTCCATCCAGCTCCGGAAGAAGAATACTGATCAGGAACTCTCCTGGATTTACTCCGTCTGCCATCTGCCATTCTTCCCCGGAAACCCTGGTCAGGCAAAAAGGTTTCAGATATGGAACATCCAGTTCTTTCAGAATTTCCACGGCCTGATCCGCGTCACCGCCCATGGGACCTGCCCCAAGCCGGAAAGGCATCAGGCTGATCACTGCGGAAACCGTAATTCCCGGCTGGTTCAGAAAAGCTTTCAGTTTTTTCAGATCTCCGTCCTCATTCTGGGAAAAAGCCACCAGCAGAATATTATATTTTTCTCCCATTTTCTCTGCCACAGCCTGTACCACAGGGAGAAAATCATTGGGATAGGAATGGCCGTAAAAAAGAAGGGCTATGGTTTCCCGTTTCCGGTCATATTTTTTCTGTTTCCAGAACTTCGACGGATTATCCCAGGTTTCCAGAGAAAAAGGATCTTTCAGATAAATTCCGTATTCCATGGTACACGGCTTTTCTTTTGGAAGAAATTTCCGGCCGCCATACTACCTGAATCCCCCTGCATCCTGCTTTCTGTGCCAGGGGAAGCACCCGGCAGGACGAGGGGGAAAGTTAAACTTTATTTATTGGTTTTTCAGAAATTTATTTTACTTTTACAGTAACAAGAACGATCTTGCTTCCTGCATTGTACCTGGTGGTTGCTTTGGAATAAATTTTCACTTTGATCTTGTAAGTTCCTTTTTTCAGGCCCTTCTTCACGGTGATTTTTCCGTTTGTCCTGTTTACAGTGAAAGCGGAGCTTCCGGATGCTTTTGCATAAGTCAGGGTTCCTTTGCTGCTTGTGGAAGCGCCAAGTGTAAACACCTGGGATTTCTTACGCAGTGCGCTGTAGGAAATAGCCTTGGAAGTGATCTTTGTTTTCAGTACCGGAGTTGCCTTTGCAACCTTGATGGTTATGGTCTTTGTTGCTGCCTTGTAGCTTGTACTTGCCTTTGCGGTAATGGTAATCTTTACAGTTCCGACACCTTTGATGGTAACTTTACCTTTGCTGTCTACGGTAGCAATCTTTGTGTTGGAAGACTTGTAGGTCAGTCCTGTTTTTGCCTTTGCGCCAAGGTAGAATGCTTTGTCCCCGTATTTCTTGGAAACAACACCTTTGGTGTTCTTTACGGTAACAGTGATGGTCTGTGCTTTGATGGCTGACGGATCTGTCGGAGCTTTCTCTGTCTCTGCAAAATCCTTGTCATCTGCAGTTGTTTTCTTCAGTGTGGAGTAATCCAGTTTCAGGTAAACATTCTGCTTTCCGGTACCTGCGGTAATGGCATCCATAATCGGAACAAATACCTGCATCGGAACGTATTCCCCATTTTCTTCCGTCATAGCCTCCTGGCAGAGTGGGAATGTTACATCATTCGGATAATTGGTTCCGAAGTCATCTTTCAGAGTCTTTCCATTTGAGAACTTCTGAAGGGAATCTACCTGAACCGGAAGCAGTGTACCGCTTGGCTCACCGGTCTTGGAAACGGTGTATCCGGTTGCATAATAGTTCAGATCCTTCAGGTAACCTTTCAGGGAACCAACCGTCAGGCTGTTGAAGTTCATGCTGATGTATGGAAGTCCATCTTTCATTACCAGTTTTACATTGTGGTTGAAAGCATTGTTGCTCATGGACATATCCACTTTGTTTACCTTGACCATCTGGCCGTTTAATTTGTAAACGCCGTCGGAAAGTGTAGCAAGTTTGGCAGCGTTGGTACCCTCGGAAAGATTGTCAAGAGTATCCCAGTACAGGGTGATGGTAGAATTGATGTTAAATTTACCGTGGTCAAAGTTTACTCCGGAAACCTCGCCGTTGAGGTTTTTCATAGCTTCCACATAAAGGGATACGTTATTGACGTAAGTCTGGCTGATTCCGTCAAGGGGAACGGTGATATCTGTAACAACGGAGCAGTCACCGATGGTCGGTGCTGTCATCTTCTCTGTGGAATAAGTGACACCTTCCATGGAAAGAGCTTTGCTGATATCTCCGTTTGGATAGTATCCATTATAGCCCAGAACGTACAGCGGCTCGCCGGTTGTTCCGGAAACCATCTTGTAGGTCAGCCACATTTTTCCGGCATCATCTACACGAAGATATGCGCCGGCTTTTTTGCTCTCGCCTACCAGACCGTGGTCTACCACGTCAGTACGGTCTTTCATCTCAATGTAATAAAGTCCTGCAGCCGGTTTCTCAGACGGAGCATCCGGAATTACTTCCTGCTCGATCTTTACACCAAGTGCATTCATGGTTGCGTTTTTGATTGCGTTGGAAGAATAGGTAGCTCCGGTAACGGTATCCAGATCATTGAGTTTCTGGGCATCGTTCATGTAAAGGCCGGTAAGCTTCTCTTTCATTCCCTTTGTGCTTCCAAGGCCGTTGATTGCCTTGTTCAGGTACATCTGGTTATCATCTGCATGGGTTCCCTTGAAATCATTTCCTGCAAGAGCCACATCGGTAATTCGTCCGTCTTTTACTGTTACCTGGGAAGTTACGTTGTAGTTACCAAACTGCTCCACCTCTGCAGTGCTGACCTCGGTTGTAAAGTTCAGGGACGGATCGCCGGATTCTTTTTTTTCTGCATAATCAATCTGAAGGAAAGCGTCCGGCGCATAACCCATGGCATCTACATACATGCTTAAATACACGCCGTTATTGGAATAGGTATCTTTCGGGATGGTACCTGGGCAGCAAGCTGTTTCAGATAAGCCAGCACCTCCCGCCTGGTCATCTCCATCTGTCCACAGATCTCTGGGATGGTGATCTGTACACTTTTTTTCGCAAGAAAACAGAGCTCTTCCAGCATATCTTCCTCGGTTTCCCGCCGGGAAGAAGGCATACTGTGGCCCAGTTCTTCTGTAAACTCTTGATTCTTTTTCATTGTTTTTTCTTTTCTGAACTTCATTTATATTTGCGGATGTGTTAGTTCAGTCTAATTTATTATAGGAGATGGCCCACACCGCTGTCAAGAGGGTAAAAAAATCCCACCAGACAGATTACAGTGGAGGCTGTAATTTGACTGGTGGGTTTTTAATTATACTCTCGGCTTCACACCTTTGGTGTCTCTCTTGGCAAGTTTGACTTTATTCAGCACATACTGCTTGTCATGATAGGTAATAGCGTATTCCTGGCGGCTTTCCAGGAGGTAGGCGTGGTGGATACGGTCTTCGCCGGTAAGTTTCATGCCGCGGACGCCCATGGCGTTTTTCTTGGTAACGGAGATCTCGGTTTTCATGATGCGGAGGAAGTAGCCTTTTTCTGACTGGAATACTACCTGATCCATCTCGTCTGCCGCACCTACGAATACCAGGCGGTCATCTTCCATAAGCTTGGTGGAAACAATGGTACGTTTGGAAGCGCGGAACTCGTCACCTTTTACCAGCTTGCACATACCATTTTCTGTAACAAAAAGTACTGTGGAAGCTGCTACCTGGCTCAGCGGAGCCACATAGAGGATCTGCTCGGTAGTACTGTCATAATTACCCAGATTGTCCGCAGGAACTCCCTTGTCGCGGAAACGCACCAGCGGAATATCCTCTGCTTTCACTGTATGAAGCTTTCCGGTATCTGTAAAAATGCAGATCTTGTCTGTATTCATGCAGGTAAACACATACCGACTCTCTGCATGGGCAGCTTCTTTGTTTCGCTCATAGGCGTTCTTGTCAATGAGACGGATATATCCGAAACGGTCCATCAGGAAGCAGACTTCTGTCTCTTCCATCTTCTTCTCTTCGTAAACCGCTTCCTCTGCATTCTCTATGGAAGTCTTACGTTTGCTGCCGTATTCCTTCTTGATCTGATCCAGTTCTGTCATGATCACAGCTGCCATGGAATCATAATTGTTCAGAATATCCTCATACCTTGCAATATTCTTCATGGTCTCCTCATGCTCTTTCATCAGGGCATCGATTTCCAGTCCGATCAGTTTATAAAGGCGCATATCCAGAATGGCTGTGGCCTGCTTCTCTGTAAATTTCAGGGCTTTTGCCGCTTTTTCGGAGGTCTTGGTTTTAAATCTGATTCCCTCTGTAATACCATCTGTGAGACATTTTTTTACCTGGTCACGGCTCTTACTGCCGCGGAGAATCTCGATGATCAAGTCAATAACATCGCAGGCTTTGATAAGGCCTTCCTGGATTTCCCGTCTTTCCTGCTCCTTTGCAAGAAGCGTGGTATATTTCCTGGAATTGACTTCAAATACAAAGTCTACGTGATGGGCGATGATCTGCTTCAGTCCCAGTGTTTCCGGTCTTCCGCCTGCAACTGCCAGCATGTTGACACCAAAGGTATCCTCAAGCCTGGTCTTCTTGTAGAGCATGTTGGTAAGGTTCTCCACATCTGCGTCACGCTTCAGTTCCAGAACAATACGGATTCCCTCCTTGGATGACTGGTTGGAAATATCCACAATGTCCGTTGTCTTCTTGGCTTCTACAAGAGTTGCGATATCGTTGAGGAATTTTCCGATGTTGGCACCGATCATGGTGTAAGGGATCTCTGTGATCACCAGCTGCTGGCGGCCGCCTTTCAGCTTCTCCACTTCCACACGTCCGCGGATACGAAGCTTGCCGGTTCCGGATTCATAGATCTTTACAAGGTCGTCCTTGTTTACTACGATACCACCTGTCGGGAAATCCGGTCCTTTCAGATAGCGCATCAGGCCTCTGGTACTGATATCGTTATTTTTCATGTATGCCTTCACTGCATCCACCACCTCGCCCAGGTTGTGAGGCGGAATGCTGGTGGCCATACCTACGGCGATTCCGTCTGCTCCGTTTACAAGAAGGTTCGGGATACGCACCGGAAGTACCACAGGCTCTTTCTCTGTCTCGTCGAAGTTCGGCATAAAGTCCACAACGTTCTTATCCAGATCTTCCAGAAAGACTTCCTGTGTCAGCTTCTCCAAGCGGGCTTCTGTGTATCGCATGGCTGCGGCTCCGTCTCCCTCGATGGAACCGAAGTTTCCATGTCCGTCAACCAGTGTACGGCCTTTTTTGAATTCCTGTGCCATTACTACCAGGGCATCATAGATGGAACTGTCTCCATGTGGATGATATTTACCCATGGTATCTCCTACGATACGGGCACATTTACGGTAAGGGCGGTCGTACCGGATACCCAGCTCGTACATATCGTAAAGAGTACGGCGCTGCACCGGCTTCAGTCCGTCACGTACATCCGGCAGCGCTCTGGAAATGATAACGCTCATCGCGTAATCGATATATGATTTCTGCATGATCTCCGCATAGTCTGTGCGGATGATATTGTCCTGTTTCGTATTCATAGTTTATTCTCCCAATTTCTATCCGATCAGATATCCAGCTCTGCATCTGTAGCATGCTCGTAGATAAATGCCTTACGTGGCGGAACATCGCTTCCCATCAGGATTTCTGTCACATCAGAAGCCATGCGGGCATCTTCGATCTCCACACGTTTCATCATCCTGGTTTCCGGATTCAGAGTCGTCTCCCACAGCTGCTGGGCGTCCATCTCTCCCAGACCTTTATATCTCTGAAGGGTAAAACTTCCAGGTTTATGGCTCCGGCGGTATTTCTCCAGGGCCTTGTCATCGTAAAGATATTCCTCCTGTCCCTTCTTGGGCATTACTTTATAAAGAGGCGGCATGGCAATGTATACATGTCCCTCATAGATCAGTTCCGGCATAAAACGGTAGAATAATGTCAGAAGCAGCGTGGAGATATGTGCTCCGTCCACATCGGCATCGGCCATGATCACAATCTTATCGTAACGGAGTTTGGTAATATCGAAATCGTTTCCATATCCTTCGGAAAAGCCGCATCCAAAAGCGTTGATCATGGTCTTGATCTCCGCATTGGCCAGTACCTTGTCGATGGTGGCCTTCTCTACATTGAGGATCTTACCGCGGATAGGCAGGATAGCCTGATAGTTACGGTCTCTGGCAGTCTTGGCAGAACCGCCGGCGGAATCTCCCTCTACAATAAAGATCTCGCAGAGAGACGGATCTTTCTTCTCACAGTTGGCCAGCTTGCCGTTGGAATCAAAAGAGTATTTCTGCTTGGTGAGAAGATTGGTCTTGGCACGTTCTTCCGTCTTACGGATCTTGGCCGCTTTTTCCGCACAGGAAAGTACCGTCTTCAGTGTTTCCAGGTTTCGGTCAAAGAAGAGTACCAGCTGTTCCCCTGTCACTTTACCGGTGGCTCTGGACGCATCCTGGTTGTCCAGCTTGGTCTTGGTCTGGCCCTCAAAACGGGGTGCCGGATGTTTGATGGAGACAACGGCTGTCATACCATTTCGGATATCTGCTCCTGTAAAGTTGGAATCTTTATCTTTCAGTACACCGATCTCACGTGCGTAAGTGTTCATTACGGTTGTAAAGGTTGTCTTAAAACCGGTCAGATGTGTTCCGCCTTCTGCATTGTAGATATTGTTACAGAATCCAAGGACGTTCTCACGGAATTCATTGGTAAACTGAAAAGCTATCTCCACCTGGATTCCGTCTGCCTCTCCTTTAAAGTAGACCGGATCATGAAGTGGTTGTGCGTTCTTATTGAGATCACGGATAAATCCCACGATTCCCTCCGGCTCATGATACTGGATATCTTCGATCGTATCCCCTCTTCGGTCCTCAAAATGGATCGTAAGTTCCGGGTTCAGGTAAGCAGTCTCGTGAAGACGGCTCTTTACATCGGCTGCCCCGAATCTTGTTTTCTCAAAGATCTCCGGGTCCGGAAGGAAGTTCACACAGGTTCCGGTTCCTCTGGTTTTCCCCAGCTTCGGGAGAAGTCCTGCTTCCAGTTCAATGGTAGGGATTCCTCTCTCATAGTGGTCATGATGTACATAGCCGTCACGGCTGATCTTAATATCCAGATAGGTGGACAATGCATTTACAACCGAAGAGCCCACGCCATGAAGTCCACCGCTTGTCTTATATGCGGAATTATCAAACTTACCGCCTGCATGAAGAGTTGTAAAAACAAGTCGTTCCGCTGACACGCCCTTGGCATGCATATCTACCGGGATTCCTCGTCCGTTATCTTCTACTGTACAGGAACCGTCCTTCTCAAGAACTACATGGATCAGGCTGCAATATCCTGCAAGGTGCTCGTCTACCGCATTGTCTACGATCTCATATATCAGATGGTTCAGTCCCTTTCTGGATACGCTTCCGATGTACATACCGGGGCGCTTTCGTACGGCCTCGAGGCCTTCCAGGACAGAGATACTGTCCGCATCATAAGTGTCTTTTTTTGCCATTCCACTGATTCCTTTCTTTTTCTTTTCGAACATTTGTTTGTATTATATCAGAAATTTGCTTTTTCGTAAAGCAGACATTTATATTCCTACTATATTATATAGTTACTATATTGATTTCTGTAAAATATTCCTTTTTTCTTTTCACAGTATAGCAGCTCAGGAAATCTGTCTGTCCAGCAGGCAGATATTCGCACCCCCGCTGGGGACTTCTTTAATTCGGGTCAAGCAGGGGACTTACTTGATTTGGTTAAAAGACTGATTTCTTCAGCCGCCACAGCCTATCTATTCTATCAAACCCCCTTTAAAACTGCAAGTAAAATCCGGTTCCTGAAACTCCCCGAAAAATTTTTTAAAAAAAATGAAAAAAGTACTTGCATTTTGAAAAAAAGTGTTATATACTAACGAAGTCGGTTGAGGGAAACAATTTAAACGACAGAAACAAATGAATATGGCCAGTTGGTCAAGGGGCTAAGACGCCGCCCTCTCACGGCGGAAACACGGGTTCGATTCCCGTACTGGCTATCAGATGAAGCAGTTAGAAATCTTATTCTAACTGTTTTTTTCGTTGTTCCGGAAGTGATGAAAAACAGGGGTGTCATCAAAAGTGTAATCAACTATATGTTTTGATACTTTTTTGCATTTTTTTATTTTCTGTTTTATAATTTCCCCTGAAAAAAAACTTAAGATAAGGGGTGACTTCTCATGCATCACAAACTTTCTTTTCGCAGAAAGCTGCAGGCGTTTTTTCTTTCGCTGTTGCTTGTTCTGCTGACAACGGCAGGAGTTCCCTCTGCTGCTTATACAGCTGAGGCTGCTTCTGCTGACACGACGATGGCTGTCCATTTTCTGGATGTTGGACAAGGACTTTCCATCCTGGTCCAGTCGCGAGGTAAGAATCTTCTGTATGACGGCGGTGACCGGGGACATTCCAGTTTCGTGGTTTCGTATCTGCAGAAACAGAATATTTCCACCATCGATTATATGATCTCCTCCCATTATGACGAGGATCATGTGGCCGGTCTTGTTGGATGTCTGGACAGTTTTTCCATAAAAAACGTGATCGGTGCGGATTATGTGCAGGATACGAAGATCTATCAATCTTTCGAAAACAGCGTTGCCGCTCAGGGACTGACTGTGCAGCATCCGGAACCTGGAACGGATTTCTCTTTCGGAAGCGGGAAATTTACGGTTCTTTCTCCCCAGTCCATCAGCAGCAATGATAACGATAATTCTGTTGCGATCCGACTGGAAAACGGAAGCAATCATTTCCTGTTTACGGGAGATGCGGAGTCTGCCGGTGAGGAAGCGATCTGTAATCTGGGACTGGATCTTTCCTGCGATGTGATTGTTCCGGGGCATCATGGTTCTGCCACTGCTACTACCTGGGATCTGCTCCAGGAGACAGTTCCGGAATATGCAGTGATCAGCTGCGGCGCAGGTAATTCCTACGGGCATCCACATAAGGATACTATGGACAAACTTGCCGATATGGGAATCCAGGTGTTCCGTACGGATAAGCAAGGTACGGTGATCGCGGTCAGTGACGGAAATAACATTGAGTGGAACCAGAGTCCGTGTAATGATTATTCTGCGGGTGATGAATCAGATACTGGTACGCAGCCTTCTTCTGCTTATGATAATTCTGGTACATCCGGATATAGTTCTTCCAATGGGGCCGGGGATTCTCAGGCTGAAGTGCAGGCTGATCCGGAACCGGTCGGAGATATGGTATGGATCTCCGCTACCGGAAGCAAGTATCACCGGATCCCCAACTGCGGAAATATGAACCCGGATAATGCTACGGAGATGACCCGCGCACAGGCGGAAGCTGCGGGGTATGAGGCTTGTAAGAAGTGTTATTAGAAACGACAATGTATTTCAGGCCTGGTGAGTATTATGTCATGTTAACGTAATATGGATAATCTTTAAGAATATTATTTAAGGACAGCTGTATCATACATTGATATGATATGGCTGTCCTTTTCTTTATGTATCTTATTATTATCTCTTCTGTAGGGTCCTGGCTTATGCCTGGATAGATTCTGGCTGATTATTGTCTCTTATTCGAAGTTCAATTTCCAGCATTTCCTGATTGTCTTCAATTCTCGTTCCTACATTATTTTTCAATATCCTCCGCCGGCTCGGCCGGTACGAAGACTCTCTTCTTTTCTTTCTTCTCTTTTTTTGCGGCTTTGGCCCGCTCGGTGGCTTCCAGGCAGAATTCCATCTGAGAATTTATCAGGGTTTTTCCTCGTTTGTCCTGCTTCTCATAGAGACCGGAGGGATTAAGGATATGCGCTTTTACATTATCACGGAATTCCAGATCCAGCACATGTTTGATCTCGTCCTTGATTCCCTCATCTTCTACAGGGAAAACAATCTCCACACGACGGTCAAGATTACGTGGCATCCAGTCTGCACTTCCCATGTAGATCTCATCGGAACCACCATTGTGGAAATAGAAAATCCGGCTGTGCTCCAGGAAATTGCCGACAATGGAACGCACATGGATATTTTCACTGATACCCGGAATGCCCACTTTCAGACAGCAGATACCACGAACCAGAAGATCGATCTTTACACCGCAGGAAGAAGCGTAATACAGTGCCGCCATGATCGCAGGGTCACACAGGGAATTCATCTTCGCCACAATGTGGGCCTCTTCTCCGTCTTTCGCATGCTGTGCTTCTCTCTCGATCATTTTTACAAAACGGTCTTTCATCCAGATGGGCGCAACGATCAGACGATTCCAGCGTTTCGGCTCGGAATATCCGGAAAGCATGTTAAAGACAGCCGTTGCATCCTCACCAAACCGCTCATCACAGGTAAAAATACCGCAGTCTGTATAAAGTTTGGCTGTGGAATCATTATAGTTTCCAGTTGCCAGATGCACATATCTGCGGATTCCGTTTTCTTCTCTCCGCACAACAAGGGTGATCTTGCTGTGTGTCTTCAGTCCTACCAGACCATAAATTACATGGCAGCCTGCTTTTTCCAGCATTTTGGCCCAGACGATATTGTTTTCCTCGTCAAAACGTGCTTTCAGCTCTACAAGAACAGAAACCTGCTTGCCGTTTTCCGCAGCCTGAGCCAGCGCCGCAATAATAGGGGAATTGCCGCTGACACGATACAATGTCTGCTTGATTGCCAGTACATCCGGGTCTTTTGCCGCCTGGCGCACAAAATTCACCACCGGATCAAAACTCATATATGGGTGATGGAGGAACACATCCCCCTCCCGGATCACCTGGAAAATATCTTTATCATTCTGGAATGCCGGTACTGCCGCCGGTTTATACTTCGGCTCTTTAAACTGATCATATCCGTCAATACCGTAAACCTTCATCAGCATGGTCAGATCCAGCGGTCCGTTAATAAAAAAGATATCATCTCCATGAACCTGGAACTCCATCTTCAGGATATCCAGAAGCCTCGGGTCCATCTTATCTTCCACTTCCAGACGGATCACTTCGCCCCACTGACGCTTTTTCAGCTGTTTCTGGATCTCCACCAGAAGATCCTCCGCCTCATCCTCATCGATGGAAAGATCTGCATTACGCATGATCCGGTACGGATGTGCACAGATCACATCGTAGCTTAAAAACAGTTTGTCGATGTTCCGCTCAATGATCTGCTCCAGAAGCGTTACCGTTGTATGACCTTTTTTTTCGGAAGGGATGATCACCACTCTCGGAAGCACGGAAGGCACCTGCACGGTGGCAAAATCTATCTCTTCTTTTCCTTTTTTGGTATCTTTTCTGGAAAGAAGTGCTCCGATGTTCAGTGTCTTGTTACGGATCAGCGGAAATGGTCTGGAAGAATCCATTGCCATGGGTGTCAGAACCGGATATACATTATCCTCAAAATACCGGTCCACAAATTCTTTCTGTTTCTCGGAAAATACCTCATGCTCAAAGATCACATGAAGTCCTGCTTTTTCAAGGGCAGGAACCAGAGACCGGTTTAATGTACTGTACTGTACGTGAACCAGATCATGGGTCTGCTGGCTGATGGCTTTCAGCTGCTCTTTGGCTGTCATTCCCGCAATGTCCGTTTTTTTGTACCCTGCATGAACCTGGTCTTTCAGGGATGCTACACGGACCATATAAAATTCATCCAGATTGGATGAGGTAATACTCAAAAATTTCAGTCTCTCAAACAGAGGCAGATTTTTGTCCCTGGCCTCACTGAGTACGCGGTCGTCAAATTTGATCCAGCTCAGCTCTCTGTTTACAAAATATTCCGGTTTGTCAAATTCCTTAAATTTCATACAAAAACCTCCTCCGTTATCTTCTTCCTTTCCGTCTCATTACAAGCCGGATGCCAAACACCTCTTCAAAAAATTCCTTTTTATCCTTCAGAAGACCCAGTTCCAGGGAAACATCTTTCGCAGAATCCACTACCAGATAAAGAATTCTGTCCTTCAATGTTACATTGAGAGCTTTTACCTTCTGGTAATGGCTTCTGTCCATGGCATTGGCCAGACGGAGAATGGCTGTTAGCTTCGCTGTCAGGAGATAATTTTCCTTGTTCATGGAAGTTTCACGGTTGATTTCTTCGTAGCAGCCGAATTCTCTGGTATTATACCGCACCGCACTTGCGATCACCTGCCGTTCCTCTGTGGAAAGGCCTATGATCTCCGTCGCCATGATGATCCGGTAGGAACATTCTGCAACATCACTCATACTGATATATTTTCCGCAGTCATGAAGAAGAACCGCAATCTGCAGAAGAAGGCGTTCACGTTTTCCCATGCCATGGATTTTTTTTGTACTGTCAAAAATATCCAGTGCCAGATCGGTGGTTCCTGCAATATGATTCTTTCCACTGGAATACCTTTTGGCAATATTTGCGGACGCCACCAGGATATCATTTTCAAAATTGTGGGCGCTTTTCAGATATTTGTTTTTTTCCGCATAATCATAGGCAATTCCATCCAGAAGAGAAACACCGGGGATCCACAGCGCTTCTGCCTGAAAAATCTCTATGAAATTGCGGATGATAACCATGTTCGGCACGATCAGGGAAGCATATTCCGGTTCCAGCCCCATGGATTCTGCAAGATCATAGTCGGACATGTTTACGATAGTCTCGTATTTTTTCAGGAACTCTTCCTTTGTGATCATATTTTCCCCGGATCTGTCCTGAAAAATCGTATCTGTGAGAAAATCTCCCATCAGGATCAGATTGGAAATTTCTTTGTCCTTAAGATAAAGTCTCTGGAAACACATCAGGTCATTACGGATAAATTCCTCTACCAGCCGGTCATAATGTGGAGTCGTTTTCTCCAGTTCTTTCAGCCGTTCACGGATACGAAGACTTCCCATACGGATACTCTGAGTCAGTACGAGAGCATCTTTGTCAAAGAGAGAAATCTGCAGGTTTCCACCTCCGATGTCCAGAATTGCCGTGCCTTTCTGAATGGCTTTTTTGAAGCCGGATTCAATGGCCGCAATGGATTTATATCCCAGAAAATGCTGTTCCGCATTACTTAAGATCTCCACACGGATCCCGGTTCTCTGGAAAATCTGTTCCAGAATAATCACCGGATTCTCCAGTTCACGCAGGGAGCTTGTGGCACACGCACGCCAGCTTTCCACCCCAAAGTCAGCCATCATGCGTTTAAAATCATCAAGGATCCCACAGAGTTCATCCACAGTTTCCATCTCAAGCCGTCCAGCCGCATAAGTTCCCCGCCCCAGTTCCAGCTGGTAACGAACGTCATTAATCTCCCGGAAACCGGTCCGCTTTGACATTTCAAAAATCTTCATGCTGACTTCATAGGATCCTATATCAATTGCCGCAAAGGTTGTCACCGCCATAGTTCATCATCCTTTCCCCCAATACACAGGTGGACTATTTTCTCTTTTCTTCCTCTGTTCCCACAATATAATCAATAAACTGCTGTGCGGCACGTCCGGTCAGGCCACCATGAGAAAGTTCCCACTGGTTGGCTTTCAGAAGAAGCTCATCTTCCGGCATGGTAACGCCATAACGGGCTGCCAGTGTGCGGACGATCTCCTGGAACTGTTTTTTGTCCGGTTTGCCAAAATAGATACGGACTCCAAAACGATATACCAGGGAAAGTTTCTCCTGTACGGTATCGGAAGAATGCAGATCATCTTCATCTGCGATCTCCAGCTTGTCTGCCGCACGTTCACGCACAAGATTACGTCGGTTACTTGTTGCATAGATCAGGACATTGTCCGGTTTTTTCTCAAGACCGCCCTCGATCACTGCTTTCAGATATTTATATTCAATCTCAAATTCCTCAAAGGAAAGATCGTCCATATAAATAATAAAACGATAATTACGGTTTTTGATCTGGGCAATCACTTCATTGAGGTCCTGGAACTGATGCTTGTAGGCCTCAATGATACGGAGTCCCTGATCATAATACTGATTCAGGATACCCTTGATACTGGAAGATTTACCGGTTCCCGCATCACCGAAAAGAAGGCAATTGTTGGCCTTTCTTCCCTGGACAAACGCTTCTGTATTGTCGATGAGTTTTTTCTTGGCGATCTCATATCCTACCAGGTCATCGATCTTCACATGTGCGATCCTTGTGATAGGCTGGATCTCTACCTTGCCGTCCTCGTCATGACCAATACGGAATGCCTTGTGAAGGCCCAGCTTGCCAACGCCGAAATCTTTGTAGAAAGATACCATATCATCCATGAACTCTTCTGTTGTGGCAGCTGCTGCCAGAGTTTTGCTCATCTGGCAGATACGGTCACGGATCCTGGTATTAAAGAGCTTACTGTTCTCATCCGGTGTCTGATAGTCACAGATCACCTTGCAGCATGCTGTCCCGAACACTTTATCAAAGACTGTGATATCAAAATCGTACAGTTCCTTGAAGATCTGGAAATCATTTTTTGCCAGCTCATTGATGCTGCCTTTGATGGCTCCCCGGATCTCGCTTGCCATGCTGAAAGCGTTCTCATGATTTACCAGAAGGAATGTAAGATATGTATGCCAGATATTTCCGGAAAATCCATACATTCCTGCCAGTTCCACCAGCCCGTTGACACTTTTGAAAAACTGGTCTTCTTTTGCCTTGAGAGCTTCTTCATCAGATTCATAAAGATTGATAAGCTCTGTCATATCGTTCAGTATCTCACCGTTTGAAAAATTACGGTAAAGGATACATTCCTGAATTCTTGCTAACATAATAATAAAACTCCTCTGTATCTTAATAATTTCCAAGAACGCGGAGAACATTCGCCTCCGCCTCGATTCCTCTTAATGCATTCTCCACAGCGCTTTCGCCAAGTTTTCCTGTGAAGTCCACGAAGAAACGGTATTCCCAGGATTTTCCCGGGATCGGACGTGATTCGATCTTGGTCATGTTCAGTCCGTTGTAGATGATGTGGGAAAGCATGTTGTAAAGGGTTCCGCTTTCATGAGGCAGCTCAAAACAGATGCTGATCTTTCCGGCTTTTTCCTCGTACTCCGGCTTCCGGCTTACAATGATGAAGCGTGTGGAGTTTGCTTTTTCCCGGCAGATGTTTTCCGCAAGGACCTTAAGGCCGAATACCTCGCCTGCCTCACGGCTTGCGATGGCTGCCACACCTTTATCTCCCACTTCGCTGACCTTTTTGGCTGCGCCTGCGGTGTTTTCCACTTCTTTCTTTTTCCAGGACGGGTGCTCTTCCAGAAAGGCTTTGCACTGAGCAAGTCCCTGTGGATGGGAGCAGACTTCCCTGATATCTTCCACCGTTGCATCCGGCATTCCAAGAAGCACATGATCCACACGGATGATCTGCTCACCTACGATATAAAGTTTGTATTCCATGAGAAGGTCGTAGATATCAGCCACGATACCTGCGGTGGAATTCTCGATGGGAAGTACCGCATAGTCTGCTTTTCCGTGGGTTACATCTTCCATGGCTGTACGCCAGGTTTTTACGTGATAGCTTTCGATATTTTTTCCAAAGTACTGGCGCATGGCAGCATAGCTGTAGGCTCCCTCTACTCCCTGGAATACAACGGTTGCGTTTTCAAGGGGAACATGCTTTACAGTTGTAAAGTTACGTTCTCCGTAAATCCCATGTTCTGTAAGCAGCTGGTATTGTCTCTTGCGGCTGATAGCCATGATCTGGCGAAAAAGTTCCTGCACGCCAAGGCTGTTAAAGTCTCCGTGGGCTTTTTCTTTCAGGGTATGGATTTTCTGGCTCTCACGTGCCGGATCCAGTACCTGTTTGCCTGTTTTTATTTTGTATTCAGCGACTTCTTCACTCACCTTCATTCGTTTTTCAAAGAGACGTACGATCTCGCTGTCGATCTCATCGATCTCGTCTCTGTATCTTTCCAAATCTGTCATTCATTTCCTCCGTTATGTTTCCTGATAATTTCTGTAAGATCCCCCAAAAATGCCAGGGAACCAAAAGCAATGATCACATCCTCTTTTCCTGCCAGATGATAGGCCTCTGCCACTGCAGATTCGATGTCATCAAAAGGCCTTACATCGGAATGAAACTCCCGCACTGCGTCTGCCAGCTCCTGGGGCGTCAATGCCCTGGGGTTGTCCGGTGCCGCAATGGTGAGGATGGTATCTGCATATTTTTCTGTTTTCTGGATGACTTTGCGGTAATCTTTGTCACGGAACATTCCCATGATATAAATAATCCTTTTTCCCTTAAAATACCGCTCAATGGATGCAGCCAGCATGTCTGCCGCAGCCGGGTTATGAGCTCCGTCAACCACAAAATCCGGCTTTGTTCCAAGAAGTGCAAATCTTCCCGGCCAGGTAGTACGTTTCAGTCCATCCTGTCTCTGCTTTAGTGTGGTTGGGTATCCCTGCTCATTTAAGATCTCCAGTGCCCGAAGGGCTGCCACTGCATTTTCTTTCTGGTAAGCTCCTGCCAGGGATATCGTATATTTCTCTCCTTTATAAAGAAACGTCTGCCCTGTTATGGATGCTTCCAGTACTTTTGCACAGTCCCGGTCTGCTACTTCGTATGGTACATTCTGTTCTTCGCATACTCTTCGTATGACCGCTTCTGCCTCCGGCTGCTGTTTTACCGTCACCATATGGCTGTCCGGTTTGATGATGCCGGCCTTTTTTTCTGCTATCTCGCCCAGGGTATTTCCAAGAAATGCCGTATGATCCATACTGATGGATACCAGAATGGAAAGAACTGTGGTACGGATAATGTTGGTGGCATCCAGATCGCCACCCATACCAACTTCCATTAATACAAGATCGCATTTCTCATCCTGAAAATAAAGAAATGCGGCTGCTGTTTCAATTTCAAATACTGACGGATGCGGCTTGCCTTCTTTTACGATCTCATCGATCACTTCCGCGATCCTTGTCACATATGCTGCAAATTTCTCTCTGCTGACAGGCTCTCCGTTTACTTCCATCCTTTCTCTGTAGGAATAGACTGCCGGGGAAATATATCTTCCCACACGATAGCCCGCACCTGATAAAGCGGAATACAGATATGCGATCACAGACCCTTTTCCGTTGGTTCCCGCTACGTGAACGTACTTCAGTTCATCCTGGGGATTTCCAAGCCGCCTCATCAGCTCCCTCATATTTTCCAGTCCCAGAACAATCCCTTTTTTCAGTTCTGCGGCTCTGATGTAGGCACGACTTTCTTCATAATTCATCGTCTGTTTTCTCCTTCCGCATGTGTTGAAAATATAAATAATTTCGTTCATTATAACCCACGTGTATATTTTTTTCAAGGCAGGGGAGACTATTAAAGATGCTTTTCCACGTTAAATATATATAAAGTTAAACTTCCCATTTTCTGCTTTCGAAAAGAGAAGTTTTTTTGCTGATGAGAAGGAGCTTTGAGATGCAAAAGAAGGATTTTTTTCTGTGCGGTTTTACAGGCTGGTGTCTGGAAATTTTCTGGACAGGGCTGCACTCTCTTGTCACCGGCCATTTTACCATGATGGGCAAAACCTCTCTTCTGATGTTCCCGGTTTATGGTCTTGCGGCCCTGATCCGGCCGGCTTACCGTAAGCTCAAAGGTTTTCCGGTTATGGTACGGGGGATTTTTTACAGCTGCGGGATTTTTTTCGTGGAATTTTTAAGCGGATCTTTTTTTCAAAAGCTTCATATCTGTCCCTGGGACTATTCTCACGTTCCGCTCCAGTATAAAGGGGTGATCCGGCTGGACTATGCTCCCTTATGGTTTCTCACCGGTCTCTTTTTTGAATGGCTTCTTCGACAAAATCCTCGGAAAGTCTCTTGAAAATCTCACAGTTATATTATATGATAATTGGAAGGAATCTGATTTCCAGTAAATAATTGGAGGTACAACATGAGACATTTAATGAGTCCGTTGGATTTCTCGGTTGAAGAGCTCGAGAAGCTTCTGAATCTCGCCGATGACATCGGGAAAAATCCCAAAAAGTACGCGCATACCTGTGATGACAAAAGGCTTGCGACACTGTTTTACGAACCTAGTACACGTACACGTTTAAGTTTCGAGGCAGCCATGATGAATCTTGGAGGAAAGGTTCTTGGTTTTTCTTCCGCTGATTCCAGCTCCGCTTCCAAGGGCGAGAGCGTTGCCGATACCATTCGCGTTGTTTCCTGCTATGCAGATATCTGTGCTATGCGTCACCCGAAAGAAGGTGCTCCTCTTGTAGCTTCTATGGCATCCAATATCCCGGTGATCAATGCCGGTGACGGTGGCCACCAGCATCCTACTCAGACATTAACTGATCTTTTAACTATCCGTTCCCTGAAAGGCAGACTTGACAATATTACAATTGGTCTCTGCGGCGATCTGAAATTCGGACGTACTGTTCATTCTCTGATCGAAGCTCTGGTTCGCTATGAAAATGTGAAATTTGTCCTGATCTCTCCGGAGGAACTTCGTATTCCAAGCTATATCCGTGAGGATGTGCTGAAACGTAACAATGTGGAATTCGTTGAGGAGGAACGTCTGGAGGATGCTCTTCCGAGTCTGGATATCCTGTACATGACCCGTGTTCAGAAGGAGCGTTTCTTCAATGAAGAAGATTATGTCCGCATGAAAGATTTCTATGTTCTGGACAAACAGAAACTGGAACTTGCGCCAAAGGATATGTATATTCTTCATCCGCTTCCGCGTGTCAATGAGATCTCTGTTGAAGTGGATTCTGATCCGCGTGCCGCTTATTTCAAACAGGCCCAGTACGGCGTTTATGTACGTATGGCCCTGATTCTTACTTTACTGGAGGTGGAACTGCCATGTTAAACGTAGGTGCTCTTCGTGAAGGTTATGTTCTGGATCATATCAAAGCCGGCAAGGCTATGACTATTTATCATGACCTGAAACTGGATAAACTGGACTGTACCGTTGCCATTATCAAGAATGCCCGCAGCCAGAAAATGGGCAAAAAAGATATCATCAAGGTTGAATGCCCCATCGAGGATCTGGATCTGGATATTCTTGGTTTTATTGATCATAATATTACGGTAAATATTATTAAAGACGAAAAGATCGTTGCCAAAAAAGAGCTGAAACTTCCAAAGCAGGTTGTGAATGTGATCAAATGCAAGAATCCTCGCTGCATCACTTCCATCGAGCAGGGACTGGATCAGATTTTTGTTCTTGCTGATGAGGAAAAGGAAGTTTACCGGTGTAAGTATTGTGAGGAGAAATATAGCGGTAAACGGAATAAATAGATTTTTTTGACTGTATAACTGTATTAACGAACGGACGCGTCCGGTCCCCGGTTCGATATTCGGCTGTTTCGGAGTCTAGGAATACTACGGCTCCTGCAAAGGCCTGAATATCGAACCGGGGATCGGGCGCTGTTTTTTGGCTGTTGCATGGATGTTTGTATTTTAGCTCGTTCGACGTTTGGTTTTTTGGGTAATAATTGTATAGTGAAATGTATCAGTTTTATATCTTTGTCTTATGTCAAAATATTTTATTGTTGACTTTATGTGTTAGATATTTTATTCTGTTTGAAACAGATTTACATTTTCGAAAGGAATTGTCTGTATTACATTTTTAGTTTTCTATTTTTATTCTTATGTTCCACCGATTCTGGTATTTTTTCATTTTATCAAGTTTATATATACATAGCTGTTACGCAAAGGAAAATGTATTGTCTATTTTTATTTTTTCTGTTATATTGTAATCAGACAATTTCTTTCTTGTGTCTTTTTGCAGAAAGGATTTTTTATGACACGGAAAGAAATGATTACAAATGATAAAATCGGTTCTGCAACTGTAGTTCAGCATGAGGATGCGGTTTTAAAAATTGCCGCTCAGTTCTTTGCTAAGGAGTTGCTTCCTTATCTTGGTATTGATGGGAAGGTTATATCTTCTGCTCCTACAGAGTCCATTGTCCTCAATCTTAAGAAATTCTATGAAGATATCAATCTTATCCAAAAAGAACGATTTCTTCAGGCATTTTCTCTGACTGAAAATACAAAAGATATTCCATCGGAAGATCTTCAGAAAATCGAGGCAATGATCTATACCATGGCAGATAAGTTTCTTGAAAATGATGATTTTGAACATGTTAAGGAGGGAATTCGTATGACACGTTTGGGTCAGATGCTGTTTAATGATGGTTTTAATGACGGTTTCAATAATGGTTCCCAGAAAAAGCAGCTTGAGATTGCCAGAAATCTGATAGGGAAACTCAGTGATGCTTCTATTGCTGAAACTACAGGTTTGCCTTTGGATGTGATTCTGAAACTGAAAAAAGAACAAACTATGAAAGTATAAAGTTTCTGACGTTCTTTACCAAAAAAGCAACTGCTATTTCGCGGATCTATAAACTGGCCGCAAAATACAGTTGCTTTTATTATATGCTTATTTATTATACACAGTCAGACCGATAAGCCGGGTTATGTCGTTGAGTGATCATCTATCTAGGCCTTCCGTTGCCAGAAGGCTCCAGCGACCTACCTGAAAGCACGACGGGCCGCCGTATGGCTTTCTTCTCGGTCTTGCTTCGAATGGAGTTTACATGTGCCCGCTCTGTTACCACAGCGGCGGTAGTCTCTTACACTGCCTTTCCACCCTTACCCCGCAAAGGAGGCGGTTTATTTCTGTTGCACTGGTCTGGGAGTTACCTCCACCGGACGTTATCCGGCATCCTGCCCTGTGAAGCCCGGACTTTCCTCGTCTGGACCCTTTCGTCTGTCCAGCCGCGATCACCTGGCCTGGCTGCGCACCTGATATTTTAGCACAGGTACGCAAACTTGTAAAGTTTGATTTTTTTTACATTGCCATGTGGGCGGATGGCTACGCGGGTCGCATTTCAATGCGGTAAGTGCGAGGGAAGGCGATCTCAGAGTTCCGAAGCCCGAACGCCCTCCCTCGCGCTCCCACCCCGTTGGGCACGGAAGGAGTTCTTCGTTGTTGCAAGTGTATAGTTGCTGACTTTTGTCTGTATGCTACAGAATTCAGAGTGGAACGCTATGCCGAGCTAGCTCCTGGATTCTTCGGTATTTATGATGGAACGCTGTGCCGATACAGCCAAACTTTCACAATTCCAGGACAGGACACCCCGCGTCCGCTTCCGTCCCCGCCACGTATTTTATGTTTTTTCCTACCGGCCGGAAATGCCAGCCTGAGGGAGAGGATATCGGTTCGGGCTGTTGCGGAGGAGGGGGGATACAACTTAGGTTGCGGGAGGGGGCGTTATTGCGGCAGGGTCAGCTGTTTGAGCCAACGGCGAGTTCTGGCCCTGCCGCAATGGTTTTAGCCACCTTCCGGAATCTTAGTTGTATCCCCCGACGGAGTCCCTGCTCGGATCGATGCCTGCTCCCTCTGGCGTCCGGCTTTCCATCCACCTTCCGGAATCTTAGTAGTATCCCCCGACGGAGTCCTTGCCCGGATCGATATCCTCTCCCTCAGGCGTCCGGCTTTCCATCCACCTCACGAAACCAGCAGCATCCCCCGACGGAGTCCCTGCCCGAATCAATGCCAGCTCCCTCTGGCGTCCGGCTTCCTACCAAATCTCCAACGTCCACTCCCGTCTATCCACAACCTCACCGATCATTCCAGCCTCCAATCCAGCCTCACCCATTCTTTTCATAATCTCCGCTGCCTCTCTCTCCGGCACCGCCGCCAACAGTCCCCCGGAAGTCTGCGGATCAAACACCACATCCTCCCTCCAGAGCACCGCCTGGCTTTTCACACCAGTTTTTTCAGCAAACTCCCGATTCCGGTAAGCCCCACCCGGAATCAGGCCCATAGAAGCAAACTTCTCCACATCCGGAAGCACCGGCAACTTCTCCGTATCAATCACGATCGTCCGCTCACTGGCCACAGCCATCTCCGTGGCATGCCCTCCAAGACCAAACCCCGTTACATCCGTACAGGCATGAACCTCAAACTCTTTCAAAATCTCACAGGCATCCCGGTTCAACCTCTTCATGGAATCCAACACCGCCCTACGGGCACCTTCCGTCACCAGATCTGCCTTGATCGCCGTATTCACGATCCCCGCACCCAGCGGCTTCGTCAAAATCAGCTTATCCCCCGTCTGCGCCCCAAAATTCTTCCAAAACTTCCTCGGATCCACAAAACCCGTCACACTAAGCCCATACTTCGGCGTATCATCCTGGATCGTATGGCCACCGGCAAGAACCGCGCCAGCCTCCATCACCTTATCCGCACCACCACGCAAAATCTCCCCAAGGATCTCCACATCCATATCTTTGGGAAACGCCACAATATTCAAAGCCGTCTTCGGAGTTCCACCCATGGCATACACATCACTCAACGCATTCGCCGCCGCGATCTGACCGAAATCATAAGGATCATCCGCCACAGGCGTAAAAAAATCCAGTGTCTGAATCAGCGCCAGATCAGAGGACACCCGGTAAACCGCCGCATCATCCGAAGTATCCGTCCCCACCAGAAGATCCGGATCGCAGAACTTCGGCAGTCCGCCAAGAACCCCTGCCAGGGTTCCCGGTCCCACTTTTGCCGCACAGCCACAGTTTGGAGCCAATTTTGTCAGTTGCACTTTCTCTCTCATGATCATTTTCCCTTTCCTTTAAGTCCTGTAAACTCTAGCCGACATCTATACGCCGCAAAGAACTTTAACTTTTTTTGATCCACACCCAAAAGACTCCATACACCACAGATCCTACGCACAGAGAAAATCAGAACAATCCCATCTTTGCGCCAACCGATATCTGCACTGCACAGAGCCTTCTATCTACACATATCTTTATTTATTATACATTAAAACAGCTGCCACCGATAAACTCCCTCAGAAGCGAGTTAAACGGAACCCCCTCACAGGGCACCGGCACAAAATAATCCAGGAACTTCAGAAGCCTCTTCGCCTCCTGATACTCCGGCTCACTCTTATCAATTCCAAAAAGCAGTGGCTCCGCATAAACCTTCAGGCAGGCAAGCTCATACACAAGAGCGGAATTAAACATCACATCCGCCTCCTCCTGGAATGGAAAAATATTCTGCTCCTCACCACGCCGTACAGACGGCCATCTTGCAATGGTATCCTTTGCAGAAGTTCCTCGTGTACGCGCATCACGGACAATCCGGCGGATCAGCCTGCCATCTGTAGTCGGGATCCGGTTATGTTCATCAATATTCAGCTGTGTCAGAGCACTGATATAAATCTTAAACTTGCTCTCTTTTGGAAGGGCATAGCTCAGTTTGTCATTAAGCCCGTGGATTCCCTCGATCACCAGGATATCATCTTTTCCAAGCTGAAGTTGATCTCCCCGGTATTCCCTGTATCCGGTCTTAAAATTAAAAGTAGGAAGATCCACTTTCTTTCCAGCAAGAAGATTCAGCATATCCTCATTAAACTGCTTGATATCAATGGCTTCCAGGCACTCAAAATTCTTTTCCCCGAATTCATCAAGCGGGGTATGCTCCCGGTTCACGAAATAATTATCCACACCGATGGGGTGAGGCTTCAGGCCATGAGCTGCAAGCTGAATGGACAACCTGTGGGAAAAACTGGTCTTTCCTGAAGAAGAAGGACCTGCGATCATTACAAACTTCACATTTCCTCTTCTCTGGATCTCCTCGGCAATGGAAGAAATCTTCGCCTCGTGAAGCGCCTCTTGGATCAGCATCAGGCTCTGAACACCCTCTCTGGTGATCCGGTCATTGAGGTCCCCCACAGTGGCAACATCCAGCTTGTCGCCCCATTCTTCCGATTCCTTCTGCACATGAAAGATCTTATCCTGCGGCTCAAAATCCTCCAGAACATCCGGTGTTTTCTGACGCGGAAGGATCAGTACAAAACCTTCGTCATAAAGCTGCAGGTCAAAATACTGCACATAACTGGTATCCGGTGCCATAAAACCGTAAAAATAATCCTCAAAATTCTCCAGACTGTAAATATTTACCCTGGAAACACGGCGGTAACGGAACAGTTTTTCTTTGTCATACATATGATGCCTGCGAAACATGGAAATGGCATCATCCGTGCTGACACTGCGTTTGTAGATCGGAATTTTCTGATCTACCAGCTCCCGCATCCGCACTTTCACCTGGTCAAGAAGCTCCTGATCCAGGGTTGCACTGCCTTTCATGGTAAAATAAAGACCATTCCCCAGAGAATAATGGATTACCACATGATCCACATTTTCCTTTCCGGCCACATCAAAAATTGCTTTCAGAAGGATAAAGATCGCACTTCGCCGGTAGGTTTTACGGCCGGCACTGTCCTTTGTGGTTATAAATCCCAGGGTACAGTCATGCCGCAGCTTCTTGTGAAGTTCTCGGAGTTTTCCGTTCTCAGTTACAAGAATCACCGGATACTCTGTTTCTCCCTCATAATCCTTTACAATCTCGGAATATGGGGTCATCTTGGGGTATTCCCTTGTTTCTCCGTTTATGATCACTTTTATCATCGTCTGTTCCATAACACTCACCTCCACAGGCTTATACTTATAAAACAATATATGGATTTTTCACACTGGCGCAGGTCGTCTTAAGATCCGGGAACGCCTCATTCAGTTCCCTCTCCATGGCTTCCGCAAAAATATACTCCGTGCCATAATGTCCCGCATCTACGATCGCCAGTCCATCCGCCATGGTATCAATGGCAGTATGATAATCAATATCTCCGGTCACATACACATCCGCACCGGCTGCCATCACATCACGGATCATGCTCTTTCCGCTTCCTGTACAGATTGCCACAGTCTCGATCCTCTGATCCAGATCGCCGTAAACCCGCACATCTGGAAGGCAATTGCATTCTTTTACATATTTTCCAAACTCGCCAAGAGTCATGGCACGGGGAAGTTTTCCCACGCGGCCGAATCCCTCCGGCTGCTCCCCGGACTCATCGGTAACTGTAAGCACCTTTGTATCCTGAAGTTTCAGATAATCTGCGCTTAAATCTGCCATACCGATCACATCATAATTGGTATGCATGGCAAAGTACGGGATATCCTCCCGGATCAGCCGTAAGATCTTCCTTCCGGTAAAGGTATGATTGTTGATCTTCTTGATCCCGGAAAAGATCATGGGATGATGGGTAAGGATCATATCCGCACCAGCTGTCACTGCCTCATCCAGCACCGGTTCTGTGAGGTCCAGTGCAAGAAATACATGGGAGATTTCTTTCTGATCGTCTCCCACCAGAAGTCCCACATTATCCCATTCTTCCGCAAATTTCTGCGGATGATGTTCATTCAGCCATTCGATCAGTTCATATGCTTTCATATCGTCCAAGAGCTGACTTTATCAGCTCCATTTCCTCCTTTACTTCTGCAAGACGGTCTTTTGCAGAGGCAGATGAAGCCCCTGCCCCTGAAAGATCTGCTAGTATTTTTTCACGGATGGATGCCTCCCGGAGAAGATATTCCTTCAGAATTGGATGACATTTTTCCAGAAGGAGAGGCCCGAACCAGGCTTCCGCCTCTGTATACATGATCTTTTTACCGGTTTTATTTCGTACCGCTTTCATCATTGGATAAAACTTTCCGTCTTCTTTTATCATTTCCTCTCTTACGATCTCCCAGCCGATCTCAGAGAGAAAATGCCGGAAATGAGGAAGGTCCGACTGAGGCTGCAGGATCAGTTCCTGAAACCCCTCCCGGACCTTCGCTCCCTCATTTAATATCCTTTCCATCAGAGGACCGCCCATTCCCGCAATCACCAGGGTATCACCTTCCCCCGGCTCAAGCTTCGTAAGCCCATCACTTAAACGGGTCTCTATGTAATCTTCAAGACCATAGCGGGAAATATTCTCCCTAGCTCTTGAAAGCGGTCCCGGACGTACATCCATGGCAATAGCTGACGGAACTATTCTTTCCTCAACAAGATAGATGGACAGATAGCCATGGTCACATCCTACGTCTGCCAGCCGGTTTCCTTTTGTTACCATACCGGCAATGGCACAAAGACGCATGGAAAGCTGTACGGATATATTTTTATCAGTCAAGGTAATCCTTCAGCTTGCGGCTGCGGCTGGGATGACGCAGTTTACGCAGAGCTTTCGCTTCGATCTGACGGATACGCTCTCTTGTAACGTTAAACTCTTTACCAACTTCCTCCAGAGTTCTGGCACGTCCGTCGTCCAGACCGAAACGGAGGCGAAGAACTTTCTGCTCACGGTCAGTAAGAGTGCTCAAAACCTCTACCAGTTGCTCTTTCAGAAGTGTAAACGCAGCTGCATCTGCAGGTACCGGAACATTATCATCCTGGATGAAATCGCCAAGATGGCTGTCTTCCTCCTCACCGATCGGAGTTTCCAGAGATACCGGCTCCTGGGAGATCTTAAGGATCTCACGTACACGGTCTACCGGCATGTCCATCTCCTCAGCGATCTCTTCCGGCGTAGGTTCACGTCCAAGCTCCTGAAGCAGCTGACGGGAAACACGGATCAGCTTGTTGATCGTCTCAACCATATGCACCGGGATACGGATGGTACGTGCCTGGTCCGCAATGGCTCTTGTGATGGCCTGACGGATCCACCAGGTTGCATAGGTACTGAACTTGTAGCCCTTTCTGTAATCAAATTTCTCAACTGCCTTGATAAGACCAAGGTTACCTTCCTGGATCAGATCAAGGAACAGCATTCCACGTCCCACATAACGCTTGGCGATGCTGACAACAAGACGGAGGTTCGCTTCTGCCAGACGCTTCTTGGCAGCTTCATCACCTTTTTCCATTCTTTTTGCAAGCTCGATCTCCTCGTCTGCACTCAACAGGCTGACTTTACCGATTTCTTTCAGGTACATACGGACCGGGTCCTCGATGCTGACACCTTCCGGCACGGAGAGGTCGATCTTGTCAAGCTCTACCTCTTCTTCATCTTCGATCCCATCCATATCCATATCATTATCAAGGAGGAGTTCGTCACCGCTGTTGTCTGTGATACGGAGAACGTCCACACCGCTGGCCTCCAGGAAGTCAAAGACTTTCTCCATCTGATCTACTTCCAGTGGAGAGTCCTTGAAGAAGTCACTGATCTCCTGATATTCCAGCACATTCTTTTTCTTTTTCGCAAGTTCAAGAAGCTCTACAAGTTTCTCGCTGAATTTTGCCATATTCATTTCCATAGGTGCTCTATACCTCCATATAGTGTTTATATTTTATCCTTAATTGAAAGAAATATGCAGTTGCTGCCTCTTTCTTCCAAGGTCTTCCAGTTCTTTTTTTGCTTTTATCAGGTCCTGAAGCCCTGCCATGTCTGACGGGTCCCAGGTACGGTTTTTTTCTTTGAGGCTCTCTTCCTTGATCCGCAGCAGCGTATCAGAAAAAGCTCTCTGCTGTTCTCCTTCGTTTTCCAGATGGATGGTGGCATTAAAAAGTGATGCCACTTCTCTCTGTTCCTCGCTGTCTGTAAATGCATTGAGAAGTTTTCCCGGATTGGTCTCTCCCTCCTTATGCTGGTCAAACAGCATCTGGGCCACTTCTTTATACAGCGGCACCACAAAATCTGACGGTGAAATATATTTTTCCACCTGTTCAAAGATCCCCGGATAATTCACAAGCCAGGTAAGCATCAGCTTCTGGGCCTTATCTGCGGCGGATTCTTTTTTCTTTGTTTCCGGAGTCCCGGATTTCGGCTGAATCCGCTTCTCTGCAGGCGTTCCTTTCAGAGCCAGTGTGTTGACCCTTTTCCGGATATCCTCCGTGCCCACTCCGTAGCGGCCGTATTCCTTTACAATTGCTTCTATATAAAGATTCCTTTCCAGTTCGTCGGAAAGTTCCAGCAGCATTTCGGCGCACCGCTCAAAAAACTGATTCTGTCCCTGAGGTGCATCCATCGCAAATTCCTGCTCTGCAATATGCACACGGAACATAAAACTGTCCATCGCCTGGTTCAAACGCTCTTCAAAAGCCTCCGCGCCCTCATTCTTGATAAACTCGTCCGGATCCTTCCATGGCTTCAGGCTTACCACCCTGGACGTAACCCCTGCCTCCCGAAGGATCGGGATCGCACGGAGAGCCGCACGGATGCCTGCGCCGTCACTGTCGTAAAGAAGCAGGACTTCCTTGGTGTAACGTTTCACAAGGCTCGCATGTCCGGATGTCAGCGCGGTTCCAAGAGATGCCACCGCATTGGTAAAACCTGCCTGATGCATGGCGATCACATCCATATATCCCTCGCAGAGGATCAGATAATTCTTCCTGGTGGTCCTGGCCACATTCAGTCCGTAGAGATTCCTGCTCTTGTCAAAAATCTTCGTCTCCGGTGAGTTCAGGTACTTGGGCTTGCCATCTCCCATGACACGGCCTCCGAAACCAATGACCCGGTTATTTACATCCATGATCGGGAAGATCACACGGTTCCAGAACTTGTCATACATTCCCCGCCGTTCATCCACATTAAACAGCCCGGATTCCCGGAGAAGTTCATCACTGTAGCCTTTTCCCTTGAGATATTTGTACAGGTCATCGCTGTACTTGTCCGAATATCCAAGGCCGAATTTCCGGATGGTTTCCTCGGAAAGACCTCTGCCTGTCAGATAGCCGTAGGCAGTTTTTCCGCCTTCTCGCCGGAGCTGATAGTAAAAATACTGAGCTGCCAGCTTGTTGATTTCAAGAAGCGCCGCTCTCTGTTCTGCTTTTTCTCTTGCTTCTCTGGAATACTCGATCTTCGGAAGCTCCACCCCTGCCCGGTCAGCAAGATGGGATAATGCCTCGCCAAAAGAATAATTCTCATATTCCATGATAAAATTGTATACGTTTCCTCCTGCCCCGCAGCCAAAGCAGTAATACATCTGCTTGGATGGCGTCACGGAAAAAGAAGGAGTTTTCTCATTATGGAAGGGACACAGTCCGAAATAGGAACTTCCCTTCCGTGTCAGTTTCACATACTGGGATATCACGTCTACAATGTCATTTTTCATTCGGACTTCTTCTATGATGTCATCTGAATAACGCATGTTTATCCCTCTTTTCCATTTAATAGACCTCCCAGGACTTCGGTATGTAGATCTCCCTGAATTTCTCCATGGAGTACTGATCTGTCATTCCTGAAATGTAATCACAGACTGCCTGTTCCTTGGGTACTCCCCGATATTCCACCAGTTCTCTGTATTCCCTGGACATTGCCTCCGGGTGATCTGTATAATATTCGTACAGTTCCGTCAGCATCTTAATGGCTTTGTCTTCTTCCTTCTTGGCAACCGGATTCTCATAGACATTCCGGAACATCAGGGCCCGAAGTTCCATCATCGCCTCAAAAACATCAGGCGACATGGAGATGCTGTCTTTCTCCATACTGTTCTCTATAATATTATGTACGAAAGTATTCAGCCGTTCTCTCGTGGTATATCCGAGAAAAGTTCTCATTGTAACAGGAATGTCATCTTCTGTGATGATTCCCGCACGCTGAGCATCGTCCATATCGTGATGGATATAGGCGATCTTGTCAGAAAAACGCACAACCTGGCCTTCCAGAGTAGAAGGATTTCCACTGGTACGGTGATTCATGATCCCGTTACGGACTTCCCAGGTAAGATTCAGTCCGTTCCCGTTCTTCTCCAGTACTTCCACAACCCGGACGCTCTGTTTATAGTGGGCAAAACCTCCAGGATGTATCTGATCCAGCGCTCTTTCCCCGGCATGTCCAAAAGGCGTGTGTCCCAGATCATGTCCCAGAGCGATGGCTTCCACCAGATCTTCATTAAGCCGGAGTGCCTTGGCAATGGTACGGGCGATCTGTGATACCTCCAGTGTATGCGTCAACCTGGTACGGTAATGATCTCCCTGCGGTGCCAGAAACACCTGCGTTTTATCTTTCATGCGGCGAAAAGCCTTGCAGTGAAGGATCCTGTCCCTGTCCCGCTGATATGCGGTACGCACATCGCATTCCTCTTCCGGCCGGTCTCTGCCTCTGGTATCTGCGCTGTGAGACGCATAGGGACTTAACAGTTCCCGTTCTCTCTGTTCCATATTCTCTCTGATGTTCATAAGCACTTCCTCCACAGTCTGACAAACAGCGGCGATAAAATACCCTCTGTTAATTATATTCTACACAAAACCGCAAATTCCTCTTTTCTGAAAAAAAAATTCAAAAAATATTGGTTTTATCGTCTGTTCCAACCTGAAGGTGTCCAAAATTCTCATATTGTATATGAAACGAGAACAAATATGCAAACCGCTCCTCGATTTACTTTCATATAGCCAAAAACAGAGCTGCGATTCACAGCTCTGCCTTAAAGTCATGCGGAAGATGGGACTTGAACCCACACGAGCGCAATGCTCACAAGATCCTTAGTCTTGCTCGTCTGCCAGTTCCGACACTTCCGCATATCGCATTTCATGGAAATTTCCAATGCGGAAGATGGGACTTGAACCCACACGAGCGCAATGCTCACAAGATCCTTAGTCTTGCTCGTCTGCCAGTTCCGACACTTCCGCATGACCGCATTTCCTTGGGATTTTTTATTTTCTCCCTCGCGACAAGTGATAGTATAACAAAGTGTTCCCTGTATGTCAACACTTTTTTTCAAAAGTTTTTTCTTTTTTTCGTCAGCGAAATCTGACTGATTTTCGCTTATAAAACCGCACAAAAAAAGCGGAACTGCAATTCACAGCTCCGCCTTACAGTCATGCGGAAGATGGGACTTGAACCCACACGAGCGCAATGCTCACAAGATCCTTAGTCTTGCTTTCCACAAAAACAGCATTTTAACCTTTATAAACAACAGTTTCGTTGTATCTTTCAAAAAAACAGCACAAGACTTCTCTTTAATATAATACTATCCTTCAACCGCTCTGTCAATCCCTTAACTACTTTTTGTATACTCAATAATGCAAGTCAACTCACAACCACGCCAACTGTAACCTGCATCGACCATGATGCTGTCATATGATACTGTTGGTCGGATCAGATAATCCCTTAAATTACTAAGTGACGTTGCATTATAAAGATTTGTTCCCGTAAAACCTAAATCACCAATTGCCGACCTCATGCTATATCCTTGTGGAATACAGCGTAAGTCAACCAAATATTTAAAGTTTTCAATGCCATGCTTTACAGATGTAATGTCAGGAGTTCCAGATTTGATGGTTGTTTTGATTTTCATTATGACAACCTTCCTGTAGATTGTTGAGCCATCATACCATGTGCCTATAGGTGTTTCCTCGGTTGAATATACATCACCAGAAGATGAGCCACCACCACCAGCGCCACTAGCACCGTCCTTACCATTTAACACATCAAATGTCTTTGTACCGTTCTTATCAGTAATAGCCACGTTGTGACCGCCTGTGATTTCTGTGACCTCGACAGTAGGAGATACACCATCAATACCATTTATACCGTCTGTACCGTTCACTCCATCCTTGCCATTGATACCATCCTTACCGTCAGCACCTTTAGCACCGTCTTGTCCTGGATCACCTTTATCTCCCTTGTCACCTTTAGCACCACGCACATTTCCCAAGTTAATCTCTGTGCCATCTGTGAGAGTGACAATGAGTTCATAATTTACCAACTTGACCATCTGGATTCCTGTGCCATCCTTACCATTTGTACCTGTACCACCAGCAGGAAGATTATTTACTATAGTGTCAATTTCTTCCTTAGTATAATAATCTGACAGGTCAACATTACCGCCGGATGGAATTTTTTCTTTTAACTTCTCGATTAGATATTGCAGTCCGTCCTCGTCAAGATATTTGTCTTGTGTTCCTTCTGTAAATACCATAATCCACCCCCTTAAAACATATCATCAATTTCTTTTGGTGTGATGGTCTTAGCCCCGTAACGGCTAGGAGTATATTGTGGTTCTCTGGTAAACATCAGTGAGAAGCAACTGTAATCATCATCAGGATCGGGAATAGAAGCAATCTTGTCCTTTACTTGTGCAATACGTTTTTCAATATATTTGTATGCTGCCCCTGTGGTGTTAAACTCTGTCGTGATGGATTGCATGAGGTCAACATCATTTGCAACGGCTTCAAATACATCAAGCACCGTCAGCAGTAGTTGTTTGTACATAGTTTCTTTATTATAGGATTCTGTTGCTGTCAGATTATTTTCCATGAGAAATTGTGTGTACTGGTTGTCTGGAAAATACTCTTGGTTGGACAGTTCCATTTTTAATCTTGTTAATACGTCCATATGTGTCTCCTTTCCTAAATTTGTGCAATAAAATAGACCACTCAGGGTATCGGTGGTGTACCGACCCCTTTAGTGGTCTGTAATAAATTTATAGCAAATATTTCTTTTTTACTTCATCTAATGTTCCACCTAATTGATGTCTTGTATATTTATCAATCAGTTCTGACTGCTTTTTCGAGCATTCTTCTTCGGTTATAAATCCTGCTTCTTTTTTTCTTAACAATTCAGAAGTCACATTTACCAAATAACCATCTTCATCAATATTATGCTCCTCATCTACAAACGGAATATCTTTAGTAGAAGCTATTTTATAATTTTGTAAACTTGAAATTTTAGACTTAATGCTACCTTTTTCATATAAAAGAGATTGTAATTTCTCATTTGCAGATTTACGTTTTTTTGCACCTTCACCAAACAATTTATATTTATTTTGTGTAATAATATTTTGAGTATCTGCTATATCTATTTCAATAGCTTCAAGGTTACTTTTATGCAATCTTATTTCATTCTGATAAGATTCCACCTTTTCTAATTCTCTAATAATTGCATTATGATATTCTTTTACAAAATATTCCTTTAATTCTCCAATACTTGAACCAGAAAGAGCACATCTATTTAATAAATCACTTATTTCTTTTGGTTTTAAAATTTGGGGCATAACTTCTAACTGCCAGAATATAAATAATTTTTCAAAATACTTTGATATATTTTCCTCCAGATTTTCTTTATTACTCTTTAAGTAGGAGTACATTTCCTGAACTACAATTTGATCTGTAATCCCTACCTGAAACCTTTTTAATATATCTTCTGTTTCAGCAAGATATTTCCCCAAAACTTTTTTTCTAATATTATCTTCTGACTCAGCACTCAATAAATTAACGTATTTCATGTCTAAATTAAATCTGTCAATGTCTATTTCTCCACCAAGTATAATATTAGACAGTTGACCCGATAATTCTTGCAAAAGTGGTTCTGTCATTCCAAAATCTATTGCAAATTTTATTACATCCTCACTCAGACAATCTTCATCAACAATTTTTTCATATACTTTTTCATTAAATGGGTCAGCATTAATAGCTTCCAACAAAACTTTCTTTTTATCAGATGCAATGTCCAAATTTTTAATAATTGTATCTGATTTTTCTCTATTTATATTCTCATGTGTATCTTTATCAATTATTCCACATTTTATAAAATCTTCTGTAATCTGTTCAAAGAGTGCATCTGTGATTGACGGCAAAAGACCAAATAATCTTTCAGTATATTGGATAAATTCTTTTCCCCATTCATTATTAAACCATCTCTCTGAACTATTAGAAATACTATCTAATGCACTAGAATACTCTGAATTTGCTCTTTGTGTTGACTTCTTTATTCTATATTCATTTTCAATTCCATATAAAATACTTGCAGACACACTATTGGTAATAATTCCATATTGATTCCCTTGGACTTGACTATATGCATTTACATAAGCATCATCCGCTTGCATTTGATACATATCATTCATATGATCCCACATCAAGCATTTTAAATCATATTCCATATTAGTTAAATTGAGCAGAGAAACAACTCCACTATTACTATGGGAATATTGTGTTTCTTCTTTATCATAAACACCATGATTTACAAGAATTTGTATGTATTTCTTCATATGGTCATCTATATTGTGAACAATTTCATTTAACTGACGATACATATATTCGTAATATTTATGTTCCCCATGATACATATCCATAACACGAGACTTATTTTCTTCATGGAAATCACCGACTACTTTTGCTAATTCTTCACCGTATTCGTCAAATTCTTTTTTCAGTTTTCCGTATTCTAAAACTCTGGAATCAAATGTCAAATTACCGTCTAATATTTTATATGTTATACTGTTGCCCATACCTTTTTTCTCCTTCGTTTATGCCTATTTTTTAACTTAATAATGCAACCAGTATTAGAATAAACAATCCAATACCTAAACAATATCCTAATGTATACATACCCATTCTCCTGCGTTACGTCTCAACTAAAAGTCAAACCCCATATACTCAGCAACCTCAGTCAGCGTATAATAGCGTTCAAAGTTCTGTTTCCAGTCCTCATCGTTTACAATCATATAGCGTCTGTTGCCTAATGGGTCTTTGGCTTCAACCAATCTCAGTCCCTTTTTTTCTTTCATATACCGCCTGAGCAGGAATTTAGAAATAATAGGCACTGAATCCGTTGCATTATCGCCGTCCGGCTCGAAATCAACAATGTCGTCACGTTCCGGCACTGGTAGACCATCAATATCGTATCTGCTGATAGTGTACTCTTTACCATCATCGGCTGTGATGATTCCTGCGCATTTCTGCCTATTGTAACTTGTAACTACTCCACGCATTACTTTCTCCTTCCTAATCGTACCACATTGTTGTTATTTAAAATAATTATAGTCGCAGTACGACTATTTTTCAATAGTCTTGTCACGACTTTCATATAATAAAGACAAATTATTTATGAGGTATGGACATGACATTTGAGAACATTCGTAATTTGCGTGAAGATGCTGATAAGACGCAGACAGAAATTGCTGAATATTTGAACATCAAGCAAACCACCTACTCCAAGTATGAGTTGGGAAAAATCAATGTTCCGATAGAAATGTTAATTAAGATCGCTGATTATTATGACGTATCTCTTGATTATCTCGTTGGACGAAAAAGAAAACATAAGAAGTAAAGGATCGGTTACGGTAAATTTACCAGAACCGATTTTTTTATTGAGCGTTTCCCGTTTTGGAATCGCTGCATCTCAAATTTGAGACTCAGGACAGTTGTTGAAGAAATCTGCGAAAACTGTTCACTAATAGGGTTTACCAATTTTGGTAAAGGCTTTGGACTTGTGGTACTTTTACCGTAAGTCCACTTATCAAGGTCTGGTAATTTTACCATACCTTGTTTTTCAGTCAATCGGGTTTACCAATTTTGGTAAAAGCGATTTGTCCCAATCAACTTCCACCAGAATTGGTGTAACTGATTCTATCCGAATGGGTAATTTTACCACATCGGTTGTCACTTGGTGACAATATTTCAAGGTAAACCAATTTTGGTAAACCTTGATTTTTTGCTGTGGGGTAAAAAGTGATACCATACGCACCATTTTCAAGAGCAGGGGTAACGGCTCGTTATGTCACAAAACTGTACAGAAAACACTCTCTAATTTCATACAAAATCACGAAAATATTCTTTGTATATCTTGCACAATGCTTCTAACAACGGCTGCATCTGGCACTGATCCGATGATTTTCTGACAATTACCCATCCCATACCATCTTTTCAGCCCATATTGTCCTAAAATTATGTATAAGATTAGGAATCTTATGCGGATTCTGGCATGAAATTTTGGTTTCATCTACAAAAAAGTCAAGTTTTGTTATTTCTTGACATTATCCAGTCACATTTTTATTGGAAGTGTAATTACTTTAGTGTAGTAAAGCATTGACGTAAATCATCTATATTTCAATCCCTAGTATATCACTATGAATTAGATAAAATGCTCAATTCTATAGAACCAAATTTTTTGATTGTACTTCACCACACTAAAGCACTAAGTACCTACACCCGCAGTATCATCCTCATTCAATTCCTACTGCATTACTAGGAATTACAACACTTTTCTCATTTTTCAATCTAACCTTCTCAACCTCAGGATCACTCACAAGGTCTACTTTCTCCATGATTGTATCAACTGACACTGCTCCCATTTCCTGTAATGCTTTTAAATTAGAAATCATTTCCGATCCTGCAACTGGCATAGCCACGTTATAAACAACATCAACGTCACATCCAACACTGATACCTTGCATATTCAAAATCTTCTGGAACGTTTTAAATCTTTGCTTAAATCCAGTGTTCAGCCACTTCTTACATTCATTAGCATTGACCTCAGCCATAGCGAATAAGATTTTCATGGCTACTTCTGAGATATTAGCAATCGAAGTAGAACTACCTAAAACTGACGGAATGCAAGCAATATCATTCAACATCTGTTTGAGATTATCAAGTAAGAGTTTAATAGAATTGTAGTCCATATTACAAGAAGCATACTTGAAATCTCCATTGTCAAGATTAAGCACATATCCTGTAGCATCAGCAGGAATTGAAGATTCAATATATTGTCCCGTAGCAATTGGTAGCACATTCATGGTGTTTGTATAGATACTGTCGGAGAACTTACTTAATAAATCCTCTAATTCGTCCATAATGGGCTTAATATCCGTAAGCATTGACTCGCCAAAATTATAATCTTTATCAGAGAAATTATGGTAATGGATAGGCAGTCCAATACTCATGGTGGTACTCACTAAATGCTCATCCCCACCGTCATTTGACCAACACTCTACATATGTAGGATAGTAAACATTCCAGTAAGCAACATGAGTATAAACATCTGTCCAATGTTCAATAAATGCAACATATTCCCCTTTATCATCGTAAACAGGATAGCAGCAAGCACTGTCCAGCACCTTAGATTTAATCACACTGTCCTCGACATAAATAACCTCATAAGAATCACCAAATTTATTGACTCTATCAATAATCTGATAGTCAACTGTCTCGTATTGACCTAATTTGTAAATATCATTAAATGTCTTTAGTGTTTCACTGTCCTGACAGGATAAACTGACAGGATTTCCAAGCAGAAATGTGTCATGGAATCGAATCACTGTTTTAGCGTAATTCAGTATCGTTTTTCTTGTAATGTACTTCTTACCTTTATAATAAGAGTCCTCACGATTTAATACCTTGTGTCGTCCCGCAAGATAGTCACGATTAGCAACAACATCAGCGATTCTTGCAGCATGATTGTGTTGGTTGACTTCCTCCATGAACCACTTCGGATTATTTCCGTATTGTTTTTGTATATAATCTGAAATCATCTTAACTCCTTTCTTCTAAAATGGATACCAAAAGCCGTTCTTCATGCCTTGAATGCACAGCCAGAATCCTGATACCAAGTCATCATGTGACCCAATTACGGCGTTAAAAGCACCGTTGTCCTGAGCCACAAACGTTTTCATTTCTTCTAATAAATTATTACTCTTGATAGCAATAAGACCTTTCTCGAACCACTCACGGGCATCATTAACCGCAATGCTTTTTGTCTTATTATTGGTGCTAAATCCAACCTGCCAAACAGTGCGATTATATTCGTCATACGTCTTATATTTTGTCATGTTCATATAATGCTTGTCATATCTGAGTCTTTCAATTACTGAGTGACCACCACTTGCTTTTTCAACTGTCAGCAGAGCCTTGTTGTACCATCTGCCGACTGCATCACAAACATCGGCAAAAATGTATGGTTTTATCTTATTGTTTCTAAATTCCAGTACCTGTTTACCATCAGCATTCACCATAAATATAGTAGAATAGTCATGTTTTCCACCAAGTCCCTCAGATACATCAATTCCTGCGTAATATTTAACTCCATACTTCGGAACATCCCATATAAGCAAGGATTTATTCTGCACATAGGGTCTTAATAACTGTGGTAATCCCACAATCTTATCAAGTGACAGCGGTTTGATTTTCTTCTCCGTAAGTGCCTGCTGAATCCTTATAACACGACTGTTGTCAAAGACACTACTTCCCGTTACAATACAAGATTCCTCAAATGTTGATGGAAATTCCTCGTGAAAAGCATCCAGAGAAGATTCTGCAATCTTTCCCCTGCGCCATACGGCTTGATCTGGTGTCATGCCTAATTTTGCTAGATATTTTTCCTCGTCATCGTATTCATCCTCAGTGAGCATCTTTCCACCATGCCTTGCCTTATAATACTTAACAGATTGCTTATACTGATTCTCAAATAACGCACGACCATTGATGAAATTAAAAAAGAACGACTTGAAATCGTTCTCATTGTTTACTGCCTGCATATATAACTCTGTAAATTTATTAAATCCTTTTGTAGTGGACTCAATAATAATTTGCGCTGATTCTGTGCTTGCTTGCATAAGAGATTGTAACTGTCCGTCTTGATTCTTCCACAGCGCATATTCACTCATATGTAAAATTCCGTTTATTGTGTCACCACGGCACAAGTCCTTATTACCTGCTGTCTGGCAAGAGATTCTACTGCCATTTGTGAAGGTTAATTCTTGCCTGTTATTAGTCAACAAATCAGGACGCAACCAATCGGGAAGAGAGTAGAATTGTTGCTTTAATTTAGCAAATACTTTGTTTGTAGACTCCTGAGAGTGAGAGATAAGCACACAAGTTGTGTTGTCCTGCACGATGCACTTTCTGATACTCAATGCGGCACAAACAACTGATAACCCCAACTGCCTTGATTTAGAAATGATATTCTTGTGTTCCAGTCCAGAGACAAATGCTCTTTGCTCATCAGTCAGGATGAACGGAACAATTTTTCCCTCTTTATCTGCAATTTTCAAAAAAGTTTCAATCCATTCAATCTTATTCTCGTCAGCCCACAACCATCTTAATTTTTCCATATTTTGTCTTGAGAGTGCCATTACAATCACCCCCTAGTTTTCTTTAATTTTGGAATATTTACTGTATTAAGGAAGTCATTGATTTCATCCTGTTCATCCTCGAAGAACTTACTTGCATGGAAGTCTTGTATATACTTAGCCGCCTGTACATCACCAGAAAGAGCCTTATCAAGCATCTTCTGATAAATCTTCATGGTGTTGACTGTCTGCATATGTTTCATGTAAATCTTAATGGCTGCTTGTGCGTCCTCACGAACCAACCAGTTCTCTTTGCAGAATTTTTCTGTTCTATTTTCACCAGATTTATTTTGGAAATGATTATCGCATTTGCATAAGTCATCCCATGATTGCCTTTCATCTGGTGGAGTAAGATACCACTCCACATACTTCCCGACATAGTAAGGACAAACTTTTGTCATTTTGGCGATTAATGTTGTAGGATTTGGATTTTCTGATTTATATGCTGGCATTTTATCTCACTCCTTTCAAGATTTCTAATGATTTATTACACGTTTCTGTCATCTTATCGAGATAGTCCCGCATTTGAAGCATCAACTCGAAACTCCTTTTCTTCATTTCAAATTTTTCATTTTCCCATTTAATTTCTTGTTCTGTCATTTTTTTGCTCCTTTTTTATGTATAAAAATAACGGAAGTCTTATAAAAAAGACCTCCGTCCTATCTATAGAAGTAAACTAAATATTACTTCCGTTCGTTTCTGTTTCTAAACCGAAGCTATCGGTCAATTTAGCGTTCTAAACCGACAGCATTTATATTTTGGGTGCGGTTCCAGCAGAACCCCCGTTAAAATCCCATTACATCTGGAAGTCCCCAATTCTCAGTCCATAGTTCTGGTTTACCGTTCTCATCCAGTACAACCAGATCATAATCTGCATTTTCATTCACAAGACCATCCAACAGACCATTTTTAAACAGCAGATGTTCCGTAACAACCATATCCTGCATATCCTCAAAAGTATCATATTTTCTGTTGCGTTTGTCTTGGAAAAATGATTTTCGGCTCTTATTCACAACAATATGACATATCTTTTTCGCAAGATTCCATACTTCATTATCTGTAAGTGTGAGTTTTTCCATATCGTTAATACTCACTGCTCTGTAATAAGAAATAAGTGGTCTATCCTCATCTATGTACTGAATACTAAAACTAAATTGATATGTTTCTTCAATCACACCATTTAAGTCTCTGATAGCATCCTCATGTTTCATCAGTTCAGCACATTTTTCTCTGTCAAATTGTTCCCGTAATGCTTTTGACGCATATATCTTCCTCAGTAACTGTCGTCCTTTCATCTTAGAGGACAAATTGTGTTTTTCATTAAATTCTTCACAAATTTTTCTTTCAACCTCAATGACTTCATCATTAATATAATCAGAAAAAATATTACCAAGAATACGATCATCTGACTTTGCCATCTTGTAGTAAAAGATATATCCATCCTCATATTCAGCAAGATTCTTTTTGCCTAATGCCGTAATCGCATTTAAAGTGATTTCTTTTAAAACTTTTTTGATGGTAGCGGAATAAGCCTTGAATAAATTTGGATTATAGATATAATTTCTTTGGCAATAATTCAAAAGTTCATCATCTTCGGCATATCCTTTTTCGTAGCAACTTTTTCTCATAAATTTCATGACATTGCAAAACAAATTTGTCATCGTAAATGGTTGTTCATGCAACCTCTCATCAGAGAATATTACTCTAAGGTACTCCATCATAGGTGAAATATTTTTATCATTATGACATCCACCATTATTTTTTACCGATGGTTTTTGTAACTCCCGAAGCATTTCTGTAAAAATATATGATTTCTTGGGTTTATGTGTTTTCTTATTTTCTGGGTGGAAAAACTTATAAGCAGATTCTATCTCTCTGATTTGTGCTTTCTTTGAATTTCCATCTGAAACTTTCCATTTTAATTCCTCACAAATTTCTTTGTAAGTGTATTCCTTGTTTAATTCTAGCATTTTTTATGACTCCTTTTTTGTACAATTGGATTCGGGCATACAGATTGATGCAAAGTGCATTCGCTCATTCGCTTGCGCTCATTCTCTCACACACTTTGTGAAGGAAATCTCACTTTTTTCTTTCACTTGTGCTTTCATTTACCTGTACCTTCGTTCTTTTTCCATTTTTTGACAGTTGAAACGTACTTTAGTGTTCTTTAATCTGTATTTCTCAACTGTCCAGTTTTGGAAATGTTCATGTGAATCACAAGACATTTGATCTGTGCAGCATTAGCGGAACAGTCAAATGGATTGCATCAATCTGTAAGCACCTATTTATTTTTTCTCTTTTTTGTTGGGAAATTTTTCAGCAGAAATGAATTAGATAAAATCATTAATTCTATCATCGTACTTAAATACGAAAACTGATTGTTTCTTTGTAGGATCATCATGATGTGGCTTGATGTCAATAATCTGAAATCCATTCTTTAGTAGTTCTCGTGCCTTACTTGCTGAAAAAATTACAATTGTTTTTCTCATTTTTTTGATTCCTTTCCTATGTAAATTTATTTCAAGTCCGAAAGTTTCGGATTTGCTTTTCTCACTCCACAATTTCACGGTCGAAATAACCATTAGATAAGTCGAAAAGATGACCGTGAGATAGAGCCGGATTTACGGTTTATCCCCTGTTTTCTTGTAAGAATTTCGGTTGTATTCACGGCGTGAGCGAAAAGTTTTCGTTGACAACGGGAATGACGAAACATGACACCCTAGATTTAATCTAGGCTTGCAAAAATTTCACTATCATTTGGTCGTGTGAGTTCATCCACATCCTGCACAATACATTCATCATTTGCAAAGATAAATACTGTCTTAATCTTATTTCTCCTGTCTGGCATGACCTTCACGATCCTGTGACCTCGCCGGAGTAGTTCATTTGCAATTTTGCCGGAGTAAATTATTATGCTACTTGTTTCTGTATATCGCATTTTTCCTCAATCCTTTCTGAATAATTTACTGTGTATTTATTGGTTAAAGCATACGAAAATACATCATCAGAAAACTTGCTTATACTTCTGGTAGAATCATCAATACTTCTCATACAATCTCTGTAAATTGCTTTCTTTTTGAATCCATCTGTAGGTAATTCAACCACAATATCTGTGTCCCATCCCAGTACATCATTAACTCTTTCTATATCTATATCTGTACTGAGATAACCATTTTTCAATGTGATTTTTCCATAGCCTTTATGGATGTTATATTTTTTCTGAATTTCCTTAAATTCATCTTTAGTATGACGCTTTTCACACTCATAAAACTCTGGTAGGTCAAGTACATCTACCAGCCAATGTTTATGAATCCATACATATTTTTCTTCTGTATAAAATCCTTGGAATGAGCCATCAATTGCTATAAGCAACATCATTAATTCATCTGACAGTTTCTCTTTTGGCAGGTCATATAAAGACCATAAAAGCAGGACAGTAGAGAGGTTATATTTTCTGTAATATTTATCTCTGGAAATTCCTGCAATCCTGTTAAGGTTAATACTTTCTGGATTACTTGTGCCATTCCATTTGAATTGAGTCAGATGATTGTCAAAACATTTTCCATTTGTAAGTGCTAAATCAACGCCAATTGCTTCATGTGTGGCGTTCTTGGTTATACCATGTGCATCAAAATTTTGATTCTTGTCATACTTAAAAATCATCACCTGCTCAACGTCCCATCCTTTTACCTGTTTGAGGATGGAGCAGGATAGAAGTGAGTCCAAATCATCAGTGAGAATTAATCCGTATTCATCTGATCCGTCAATCCATTTATTTCCTTGTAATAATAATTTTCTGTAATTCGCTTTCATTCTTGTCACCATATGGGTGAAATAAATCACTCATACGGCAAACAAAAATAAAGGCGAAATAGTTGCATTTAAGCAATTTATTTCACCTTACCTTTCTACCGTTATTTGGTTAATTTTTGCATTTATTATAAGTTTTCATAGTGGCTTATAAATTTATTGAGTTGTTCCATCAGATGTGGCAGTAACTCAATCTGACCTTTTTCAAACCTACAAATGGTGCTTTTATGACATTTGCAAAAATCTGCGACCATCTGCTGCGTATATTCTTTATTTCTTCGCCACTTTCTAAACTCAGCACCATTCATATCTGATACTTCCTTTATGCCTTATTTTTTGTTGTCCGTCTCTTGGATGGACTTTTTGAACCCGTACTTTTCGGTACAGGTTGAGATTCCTGCGTTGATTTTTCTCTTTTTAGCGGCTCACCAATGCCATAAATGCAATTGAGCCACGCTTCGTAAACTTCCTGCGAAGGATTATATTCATTGCGCTCAACTCCCTTAACGAAGCGCAGGTTGACATCACACCAATCCGCAACTTGTTTTTGCGTTTTCCCGTGCATATATCGCAGGAATTTAAGTTTTCCTCCGTCTAGCATTTTGCTTGCTCCTTTCCTGTAGGGAGACACAAATTTGCGTCCCCCTTATCTATGCCCCAAAACAGGGGAGCCCTCTATCAGCCGATTACGTTCTTTGCGTATACAACGGCGGTATCGTCAGTCAGTGCCATTGCATAAAAATCAGATGTAAAGATGGTGCTAAGTCGTTTAGAAGCGTCCCTTGCAACCTCTGTGAATGGAGATTCTTTTGGAAGTAAGGACAGAGCATTTTTCTTCATCATGAGGATGAAACCTTCCTGAGAAGTTGTGTCATAAAGTCTATCGCTCAGCACAATGGGAATATCTAAAAAGTAGCCGATAACACCATTTACTGCGATACCATTGCCATCTTTTGTCATAGTTTTTTCACGACTTACAAACATATCCATAGCATAGAAACTTGGTGCAAATGCACTATGAATTACAATGGCATCAAAATCTGCGGAGTCTCTATCATCCCCGTAAAGACCAAGCATTGCAATAAGTTCATCCTGTGTTACAGTGTTCTTTGCTGCAAGTTTCTTCTTTAATGGAGAAGTAAGACAAGCATCAATCGCATCTGTGTCCATCTTTCTGGCGATAGAAACGGCTTGCTGAGAAGCGGCTTCATTAATTTGCTGACCCATCGCAACCGCATCATCGTAATCATAAATATTTACGCCTGGTGCTGCGATTGCTTTAATTGTTGCGGATGTAGTTGTTTGTTCCAGTTCTCCGGCTGTCATAGCAGTACCGATTGTCCAATCGGAAGCATCGCCCACATATTTATAAGCAGGGAATTTAACTGTTTCTCCGGCTTGACCCATGAGATTACCTTTTGTCACGGCGAACTGTGCCACCTTGCATTTTCCTGTAATTTTTTCTCTTACTAAAGCAGAATAAACCTCTGGAACGATTAATTTTGTGTTAATTGTACTCATATTCATTTACCTCAATCTTTCTTAATAGTTGATTGTTTAATTTCAGTTACATCGTGTTTGATAGTTTCTAAGTCAGATTTGTATGTGTTCAAGACATCTACAAAATCTGAATTTGTCTTTGTTAATTGTTCATTAAGCACATTGGCTTTTCCTAAAAATTCATATAGTTTTTCTTCTCGGTTCTGGTTCTGATCCTGTTGTTGATTCCAAATCTTCCAGATAAACCAAGCCAGAAAAATTACACAAGCAATAGGAAATCCAAATGTGCTAATGGCTTGTTGGATTCCATTTAAGTCCATGTTTCAGTCCTTTCTGCATAAAAAAAGAACTGAATAAATCAGTCCTTAGTTACTAAGTGCCTTATACAATTCATTATTTTCTTGAAAAAGTTTTGCCCTTTCTGCGTAGGACATTTTCTTAAAATCTTCCTTTGTGAGTCCTCTGTTTGTCTGATGGTTGGAAGGCTTGTTACTCCCGTTGAGAAAGTAGTTGCCTAATGATGCACCTACCTTATCAATAGCTCCATCAATGTCCTCACCTACGTTTAGATACTGTGCCAGTGTCTCCGGCAGTCCTTTCGCTTTTAACTTAGAAGCAATCTGCATTGATCGTTCCTTGTCGGCAATTTCTTTTTCCTTGGCTTCAAGAGCAGATAATCTTGCTTCGAGAGCCTTTTCAGAATCAGATTTTTCAGCAGGTTTGTACTTGGCAAGTTCCTCACTTGCAGTCCTCAGGCGAGTACTGTAGTCGGTGCGAACCTTGTCTGTTTCACTCTGGATGAGTTTGTTTACCTGTTCCATCTGTTCTGGTGTTAATCCTTCAATTTTTAGTTCCATTTTGTAATCCTTTCCTTGTTGCGGCTAGACTCCCTACCCCTAAGTTTAACTTAGCCCTAGTTAGTATCACCGTCCCAATGTGATTTTTATTTTAAGCATTCCCCAATCTGGGAACGCTCATTATCCTGTGATAGTAATAATCTGTTCAGCAAGTATTGTTCCATTTGAATCTAATACTTGCAGCGTAAATATTTTATCAATTGCTTTTCCGTCTGAGCATTCTAATTTTATTTTATTACCTGTAATTGTTTGGGTCACCGTAAAATTTGATATAACATTCCAACTAAAATCTGTTTTCTCTACAGTTGTACCAGTATAATCTGTGAAAGTAACAGTCCATGTTTTTGCTCTGCCGTAACGGAGAGTGTCACCGCCTGTAATTGTAACGTTCACCTTATTCGGATCAGGTGCGTCACCTGTCAGAGTAAATTCTGTGATGCACTCCACATCTTTCTCGATCCACGTTGCTGTGATGGTAACTGTTCCTGCTTGTCGGAAAATGAGCATACCTGTGTCAGATACAGTTGCAATGTCTGGCGCAGATGTTACATATGTCAGTATCGGATCATTAACGACATTACCATTTGTCTTGGCTTCATATGTCAACTGATATGCTCCTGTAGATGTATCAAGTTCTGTCAAGCCCGTATAGGTTAATGTATTTGTCTCTTTGGCTGTGCGTTTTAAATAATAGTAAATCAATCCACCCCGAATAAATGAGTTCTTGATCTCATAGGTGCCACCAAAAACATTATAAGTTCCTGCCATGTCTTTAGTTGCTTCTGTAAGCCCCGTATAAGCGATTATAGAGCCATCAATGATGCTAATGGTGGAATTTTCAGATACGTCATAAACTTCGCTTGAAAGCACAAATGGGACGCTCACAAGGGTATTATTGTACTTGACCTTGAATATCTCATCACAGCGGATTGCTAATGAAGTATAGTAAACGCTGTTCTCATCAGAGTCCTGTGACACAACCAAATATTTTCCTTTATTATATAAAGAGAAAATCGTGCCAATTTTGATGTTTGTTGTGCAAGGGTAAAATAGTCTCACCTTACCTTGCGGAGTGGTGCTACGGTCGTTCTTTCTAAAGAATACATTGTAAATTTCAGATGTATAGTAGTTTGTTATCTCAATCTTTTCGTGGTTGAGTGTTCTGTTAAATAATCGCTTGGTTGTGTTAGTGCTGTTCAATCTATCACCGTCCTTTCTGCGAAACAAAGTTGCATAAAAAAATGTTGCTCTCCATATTGCTACAAATGAAGTCCCGAAAACCGCATAAATACGTTGCCCGAATCCCGAAAACCCTTGTGGTTATTGGATTTTTCAATCGGTCTGAATTTTGTATTTTCGGCTGTTTTTCTCCATATTAGACCCATTGTCAGAATCTCTGAAAGCCTTAATCATACCAACTTTTTGACAATTCTTAACATAGTTACTAAGTAAAAATATCGTTCTCCATATAGCCACAAATGAAAAAATATTTTCGCCCATGCGCAATGGGTGTTCCTGATTTGGAGATAATTTTTTCGTCCATGTATAATGGGCGTTTTTGGTCTGTCCACGCATCCTCTCCATAGCAACTTAAATTTCGCTCTAAATTTAGGGCGAAATCACCCATTTATTTGCGAATTTACCTGTTTTTTTGTAATTTTAAAACTTCCCTCTCCATATATAAACATTTCAAAAAAAATTTTCTCCCATTATTTATGGGTGTTTTTGATTTAAAGTTAATTTTCCATACATTGATTTTCAACCATGGATGATGGGCGTTTTCCTCAATTTTTCAACTGGTGGGACATAGCGTTACATTTTAGCAGCCCTCCATAGTAACTTAAAAAACGCCCTAGATTTAAGGGCGAAATGACTCATTTTTGCATGAATTTGTCTCCATTTTTGCAAATCCTCTCCATAGTAACTTAAATTTCAACACTCATATGAGAGTTAAAATCTCTCGTTTTTGCATGAATTAACTCGTTTTTTTGTAAATCGCTCTCCATATATAAACATTTCAAGTCCGGGAAACCGCATAACTTCGTTGACATGATCCGAATTTCGCCCATAGTGCATGGTTGAAATTTGCTGCATCGACATTACACATTTTGCTCGTCCCCCTTAGTCCGTTTTCTCTATTTTTAAGATGTTGTAATAAAAGTCCGAAAACCCTTGATTTTATTGAGTTTTTGACATATTTTACAAAAATATATGGTAGACCATCTCATATTTTTATGCAATGTTAGTTTGAACCAGATACCTGAATCAGGTATGAGGTACTTTCTCCTCATAAGGTTGGATTAACAAAAGTCCGAAAACCCTTGTAAAATATAACTATTTCGACTATGAAATTTGCTAGGTATGTACAAAAAACGGTCATTTTTCAATACTTTTTTCTTTCTCCTCATAAGGGGATATTTCGTCATGTTCGGAAACTCAATGATACCAAGGCTTTCAAGGTTATCAAAGTAATTAAGTCTATGCAAAAAACGGTCATTTTTAACAGTTTTTCGTATATATCTATTACATAATAAGAAAATTGGTAATAGTGCCTGAACCCCCTGCAAATACTGGGTTTGCGGACATTTAAAAAAGTCTAGTGTAACGGATGACAGTTTTACTTCCCTTCCGTATACATCTACACAATAAGAAAATCGGACATCCCCTCTGAAACCCTTATGAATACAGCATATTCTGGCTGTTAAAAAAGTGGTTGACTTTGCAACGCCGTAGGCGCATCATCCGTCAAGGAGTAGGAAACATTCGTATCAGAGGACAGAGTTTTCCTGTGTGCTAAAAAGAAACTCTGTCCCTGCTTAATCCGCCTTATCGTGAGGTTTCCTCTTCTGTAGAGCAGTGTAACAATCTATGAGTGCATTTCTGCATTGGCTTTTCATGGTGGTCTGCCATGCCCTCACCACACACCGTTTCCAATGTTTGCCAATTTCCGCAGTGTTGAAACTGCCATGGTTCATGTGTTCCCTAAGTACGTCTAGGCTCACAATTAGCCCCCGTATGCTTCTTAACCAATGTACAAACCATCCGTACCAATAGGCGGTCTGGTTAGGCTTATTGAGGTCTTGCACACGCTTTAACCCCTGTGGTAGGGACTCAGTGATAGACGCACCGAGTCCACCCCGACAATTTACTGTTTATGCTTGCCGAAACAATGTTCTATTTATACAGATGTAACATTAGATTCCTGTCCAATTCTTTAAAAAAGGGTGACTTTAATAGACCAAGCATATATTTATACTTGACAGATGAGTTCAGTTCCTCTAAGATAGAATTGAATATCACATATTTAATTATGCTTCGGTCGTACTGGTAATACGCCGGAGATAGGCAGTCACGTTTGCGGCGTGGCTGCTTTTACTTTTTCATGGTAATTTTTTCTTTCTTTTCGTTGGCTCTCAGGTTATCCAGAGGATTGAAACGCTCAAAGTCCATCTGTAAATCCTGTCCAAACATATTGACATATTCTCTTGTTACTGACAGATCACTGTGACCCAGAATCTTTTGCAGACGGAACACATCACCACCGTTTAAAATCCAATGCTTTGCGAATGTATGACGAAACGCATGGCATGAGGTCTTGATTACTCCACGCCTATGATTGTAATTTGCTACATTGTCTTGAAATGTGCGAGTAGCCGCCTTTTCGCCACAAGCACCACAAAACAGGTAATCGTCTGGATTGCCGCCACGCACATCAATATATTCAACAAGGATTTCAGAGAGAGTATGGGACAATGGAATTAATTGTTGTTTACGGTTTTTTGTCTTAGCAAGCCGAATTACACCATTTTCCAAATCAACATCCTGAATCTTGACATTTAAAGCCGTAGAAATTCTATTCCCTGTTGCAAGCAGATAGTTCTCAAATACCCAAGTTTTGTATTCTGTGAAGTTACAGTAAGCCAAATTTGGTTTCTTTAATAAAAGTTCTAACTCCGAATCCGAGTAAGTTTCTTTAATTTTCTTCTCTGCCTTAATGAGTTGAATTTTAAATTCTGGCATCATCTTCATACTCATGCAGTAGTAGAGAAACGCTCTGAGACTTCTCAGATGGGAATTAATAGTTACATCCTGCCAATTATACGAATCTCTGAGAAAAAGGATATAATCATCTACTATCTGAGGTTTTATGTTGCGAATTGGTTGAGATTCATGTGCAAATTTAGCAAAAATCTTAAAATGGTCGTTGTAAGTTTTAATTGTAGTTTCGGATAAATTTTTGACAGCACATTTCTTCAAAAATTGTTCATGTGCCTCTTGAATTGATAGATTGCTCTGACTAGACATCTGGATTCTTTTACGCATCTTTTATTCCTCCTAATCGCCAAAAATTGCATAAGATTTTGTACTACATCAGAGAAATTTGTGCTGATTTTTTCCAGATTTTTTTGAAATAAAAAAAGTGAAAACCCTATGTTTATAAGGCTTTCACTCTCAATCATGCGGAAGATGGGACTTGAACCCACACGAGCGCAATGCTCACAAGATCCTTAGTCTTGCTCGTCTGCCAGTTCCGACACTTCCGCATATCGCATTTCGCATTTCTTTGGAATTTTTTATTTTCTCCCTCGCGACAAGTGATAGTATAGCAAAGGCTTCTCTATCTGTCAATACTTTTTTCTAAAAAAAATGAAAAATATTTTTTATTTATACAATTGGCACATTTCGTTCAATTAAAAGAGGCAGCCCTCCAAAAAAGCCGCCCCTTGTCACACTTCTGTTTCTTCTATTTCATCTATATGGATCAGTCAAAAATGATCAGTGCCATAAATACAAGATCTGTCTCTCCTGTATTTGTAAGGCCGTGTCCTTTTCCATCTGGTGTGATGGTGATGTCGCCGGCTTTTACCGGGCGTTTCACACCGTTATCATCGTACTCGCCTTCACCGCTTAAGATATAGTAGGTTTCTGTCTCACCATGATGCTCATGGTATCCGAGGGAACAGCCCTTCTCGATGGTAACCTGTGCGTAAAGTCCACATTTTCCTTTCAGCTCGTCTCCCTCAAGAATGTCTTTGATGATCACATGGCCTTTACCGCCGCACATATTTTCTACTCTTCTGATACCCATGATAAAATCCCCTTTCGTGATTGCGTAAATTTGTGAATTTTTATGAAACCAGGCTCTCTGTGGTCTGCGCTTCACTTCCTGTACAATTATAAACGATATGATGAATTTTCGCAATCCTCATTATTATTTTCCTAAATTTACTTAAAAAATCCTTCCTTAGCAGAAAAGAAATCGGAGCAGATCCCTGAAGACCCGCTCCGCCCTTTTTATTACAGATTTTTAATTCTCTCAATCGCTTCCAGTGTATTCTCATAGCTTCCGAATGCAGTCAGACGGAAGTATCCCTCACCGTGTGCACCAAAGCCTGAACCTGGGGTTCCTACGATATGTGCTTTTTCAAGGAGATAGTCAAAGAACTCCCAGGAAGTCATCTGATCTGGTGTTTTCAGCCAGATATAAGGAGCATTTTTTCCACCGGATACGGAAAATCCTGCTGCGGAAAGTCCCTCAAGGATTGTCTTCGCATTACGCATATAGTAAGCAACCTGCTCTTTCAACTGTGCTTTTCCCTCCGGAGAATAAACAGCCTCGCCTGCTCTCTGAACAATATACGGAGCACCGTTAAACTTGGTTCCGTGACGTCTTGCCCAGAGGCTGTGAAGCTCTACGCCGTCACGTACCAGTTCCTTCGGAACTACGGTAAATCCAAGACGAACGCCTGTGAAACCTGCATTCTTGGAAAAGCTTCGAAGCTCGATGGCACAGGTTCTTGCACCCTCACACTCATAAATGCTGTGTGGAACATCTTCCTCAGAAATATATGCCTCATATGCTGCATCATAGATGATCACGCAGCCGTTTTTGTTTGCGTAGTCAACCCACTCCTGAAGAGCAGCTTTTGTGATGGCACCACCAGTCGGGTTGTTCGGGAAGCAGAGATAGATCAGATCCGGTACTTCATCTGCCGGGATCTCCGGAAGGAAACCGTTCTCCTCTTTACACGGCATGTAGATCACACCGTCAAAGTTCTCGCGCTCTTTGTTATAAAGGCCTGTACGTCCGGCCATAACGTTGGTATCTACGTATACAGGATAAACCGGATCGCAGACTGCAACCTTGTTATCCAGTCCGAAGATCTCCTGGATGTTTCCGGAATCACTCTTAGCTCCGTCGGAAACAAAGATCTCATCTGCGCTGATGTCGCATCCTCTGGACTGATAATCATTTTTTGCAATGGCACTTCTTAAGAACTCATATCCAAGATCCGGTGCATATCCGTGGAAAGTCTCCGCATGAGCCATCTCATCTACAGATTTATGAAGGGCATCAATGATCGCCGGTGCAAGTGGCTGTGTCACATCACCGATTCCAAGGCTGATCACGGAATCCTTAAATTCCGGATTGGCCTCCTTGTATGCCTTTACTTTCTTTGCAATATTGGAAAACAGATAGCTTCCCGGAAGTTTTAAATAGTTCTGATTTACTGTAACCATAGTGTTTTATCTCCTTCTCTCAATTTCCTCTGCCAGTGCTTTTCTGACGCTGTCAGGATTTGCCTTGCCTTTCAGCTCTCTCATCAGCTGTCCTACGAAAAATCCCATAACCTTATCCTTGCCGCCAAGAAGTTCAGCCAGCGGTCCGGGGTTGGCATCTACGATCTTTTTCACAGTTTCGGTGAGAAGGCCTGTGTCTTCTACGATCTTAAGACCTTTTTCTTCTATATATACAACTGGATCAATATCCTCGTCAAATACTTTTTCAAATACTTTTTTTGCATTCTGTGCACTGACCTCTTTTTTCTCCACCATGGAAAGAAGATCTGCCAGATGCTTCGGTGTAAAGTTTACTTTTTCCGGATCAAGACCTTTGTCCTTTGTCAGACGGAGAACTTCCACCATAAACCAGTTGGCTGCTTTTTTCGGATTTCCCAGAAGAACGGCTGTCTCCTCAAAAAGTCCTGCCAGATGTCTGGATTCCGTAAGGATTCCCGCATCATAAGCCGGAAGCTCATACTCTTTCTGATAACGTTCCATCTTGGCTTCACGAAGTTCCGGAATGGAAGCACGCAGCTCTTCGATCCATGCATCGGAAATGTGGATCGGTGGAAGATCCGGGTCCGGGAAATAACGGTAATCCTTGGCATCCTCTTTGGAACGCATGGCATGGGAAGACTCTTTGTTGTCATCCCATCTTCTTGTTTCCTGGACAACGGCTCTGCCTTCTTCCAGAAGCTCGATCTGACGCTCTCTCTCTCCCTCGATGGCTCTTGCAATAGCTTTAAAAGAGTTCAGGTTCTTCATCTCGGTTCTTGTTCCGAATGTCTCACTTCCTACCTCACGGACAGAAAGGTTAACGTCGGCACGCATGGAGCCTTCCTGAAGTTTGCAGTCAGAAACTCCAAGATACTGCATGGTGCAGCGAAGTTTTTCCAGGTATGCGATAACCTCCTCGGAGCTTCTCATATCCGGCTCAGATACGATCTCGATAAGCGGCACGCCACTTCGGTTGTAGTCAACCAGGGAGCAGTCTTCCCACTCATCATGAATCAGCTTACCTGCATCCTCCTCCATATGCATCTCGTGGATACGTACGATCTTTTTGCCTGCGGAAGTCTCGATCTCAACGGCTCCGTCATAGCAGATCGGCAGATACAGCTGAGAGATCTGGTAGTTCTGAGGATTATCCGGGTAAAAATAGTTCTTACGGTCAAACTTGCAGTACTGATGGATATGGCAGTTTGCCGCAAGACCTGCCTTGATGGCAAACTCTACCACTTTTTTATTGAGGACCGGAAGAGATCCCGGCATACCGGTGCAGACCGGGCAGGTATGTGTATTTGGTGCACCTCCGAACTCTGTGGAGCATCCGCAGAAGATCTTTGTTTTTGTGGCAAGCTCCACATGCACCTCAAGTCCTATGACTGTCTCATACTGTTTCATGCCTTTTCTCCCCCTTCCATTGCTGTTCCGAAATCGCCGCGTTTTTTCTCATATGCGTGTGCCGCACGGAACAGATTGTTTTCTTTGAAGCAGTCACCGATCATCTGGATTCCGATGGGAAGTCCGGCTGCGTCTTTTCCACATGGAACTGTGATTCCGGGAAGTCCGCACAGGTTTACTGCTACCGTGTAAATATCGCCAAGATACATGGCAAGCGGGTCTTTCAGGCTCTCTCCAAGCTTCGGCGCGGTAAACGGAGATGCCGGAGCAAGAAGGACATCATATTTGGAAAAGGCCTGGTCGAATTCTTTTTTGATGAGGGCTTTTGTGCGAAGTGCTTTCAGGTAGTAAGCATCGTAGTAACCGGAGCTTAATACGAAAGATCCCAGCATGATACGACGTTTTACTTCCTCGCCGAAACCTTCGGTTCTTGTCTTTTTGTACATATCATGAAGTCCCTCGTACTCTTTTGCACGGAAACCGTACTTCACGCCGTCAAAACGCTCCAGGTTGGAGCTGGCCTCTGCGCTGGCGATGATGTAGTAGGCAGGGATCATATATTCTGTTGTCTTCATGGAGAAAAATTCTACCACTGCACCCATCTCGGTAAGGCTTTTCAGTGTATTCATAAATGCCTCTTTTACCTCAGGGTTCAGGCCTTCGGAAAGATATTCCTTGGGCACACCGAATTTCATTCCCACGATCTTATCTGTCATGGAAGAGGAGAAATCAAGATCCTCTCTCTTCATGGAAGTGCTGTCTTTTGCATCGTGTCCGGCAATGATCTCAAGAAGTGCCGCACAGTCCGCAACGTCTTTTCCAACCGGTCCAATCTGGTCCAGAGAGGATGCATAGGCAACCAGTCCGTAACGAGATACGGTACCGTAGGTTGGCTTGATTCCGGTAACACCACAGTAGGAACTTGGCTGACGGATAGAACCGCCGGTATCAGAACCAAGTGCCAGGTAAGTTTCCCCTGCTGCCACTGCCGCACAGGAACCACCGGAAGATCCTCCCGGAACGTGTTCCAGATCCCACGGGTTTCTGGTCACGCCATAGGCAGAAGTCTCTGTAGTACTTCCCATGGCAAACTCATCCATATTTGTTTTTCCGATAATTACAAGTCCTGCTTCTTCCAGACGGTCAATGACTTCTGCATTGTACTGTGGAACGAAGTTTTCAAGGATCTTTGATGCACAGGTGGTTGTTTTTCCCTTGATGCAGATATTATCCTTGATAGCGATGGGTACACCGGCAAGAGGTCCGGTATAAGTTCCGTCCTCAATGCCTTTCTGTACTTCTTTTGCTCTTGCATAGGCTTCTTTTTTATAGGTATCAAGATAAGCGTGGACTTTGTCCTCTTTTGCCTCGATCTGGTCAAATACGTATTTCACACCGTCCAGGACGCTTATCTGATGCTGTTTGATCTTTTCCGCAAGCTGTAATGCGGTTAATTTTCCCAAATCCATGTCCTGTCTCCTGTCTTATCCAATTGTTTTCGGAACCTGATACTGATCTTCTTTCTGCTTCGGCGCGTTGGCAAGCATTGCCTCATGGTTGTCGCCGTTTGTCACAACGTCTTCACGGAATACGTTTTCGTCCTCAAAAATATGGGACATAGGCTCTACGGAAGAAGTGTCAAGCTCGTTTAACTTATCTACATAGTCCAGCATCTTCTGCATATCCTCTTTTGCCTTTTCCTTCTCGTCCTCTGTCAGAGAAAGCTTCGCCAGGATGCAGACATTTTCCATTGTTTCATCATCGATTATCTTTGCCATCTTTTTTCTCCTTATTACGGCTCAAGTCTGTTCATATCACGTGGGAACAGGCAGGTCTCACGAACATTTTCCTCTCCCAGGATCTGCATGGTAAGACGTTCCAGTCCGATTCCAAGTCCTCCGTGAGGCGGCATTCCATGTTTGAAAGTATCCAGGTACTGCTCCATACCTTCCTCGTCCATGCCACGGGCTGCGATCTTGTCTTTCAGCATCTGATAATCATGGATACGCTGTCCGCCTGTGGTGACCTCAAGTCCTTTGAACAGAAGGTCAAAACTTAATGTAAATTTCTCATCTGCCGGATCATCCATTGCGTAGAACGGACGTTTCTTGGACGGATAATGTGTGACAAAAACGAAATCCGCATCGTACTCTTCTTTGAAATATCTTCCGATCAGCGCTTCTTCTTCCGGCTCCAGATCGTATGGGTTGCGGATCTTACGTTTGTATTTCTCAGCCACCAGCTCTTTTGCTTTGTCAAAACGTACAGCCGGGATCTTGTCTACTTTCGGAAGTTCCACTTTCAGAATGGAAAGTTCATGAGCGTAGTCTTTCTTCAGAAGCTCGACTGCATACTGAAGAAATCCGGTTTCCATTTCCATGATATCTTCAAATCCGTTGATATAGCCCATCTCAAAATCAAGGCTTGTATATTCATTCAGATGACGTTTGGTGTTATGTTTCTCTGCACGGAATACAGGACCGGTCTCAAATACGCGGTCAAAAACACCTACCATCATCTGTTTGTAAAACTGTGGGCTCTGTGCCAGGACGGCCGGTTTGTGGAAGTAGCTCAGCTTGAACAGGTTTGCGCCACCCTCTGCACCTCTAGCTCCAATCTTCGGTGTGTGGATCTCAGTGAATCCTTTTTCATAAAGATAATCACGGAATGCACGCACCAGCGCTTCCTGGATCTTGAATTTTGCACGCTCCTGCACGTTACGCAGAGCGATGGGACGATAGTTCAGTTTTGCCTCCAGAGAAGTGTTCAGTTTCCATTTGTCGATTGCCAGGGGAAGTGGCTCTGCCGGTGAGGAAAGGATCTCCACATGGCTGATGCGAAGCTCTCTTCCGTGAGGTGCTCTTTCTTCCTCGTGAAGAGTTCCTGTGAGGCGGACACACATTGCCTCTTTCAGATCATGAATGGAAACATTTGTCTTGTCGTTCTCATATACTGTCTGAAAAAGTCCCTCTTTTTTTCGAAGTATCACAAATGCCACATCACCCATATTACGGATGCTGTGTATTGCTCCTTCCACTGTCGCTTCCTGATCTTTCATGCTTTCAGCAAGAAGCACGTCCCAGGCACATTCTCTAGTCTTACAGATTCCATCCATAAATTCCATTCCCTCATCCTCCAATTCCGGTGCAAAAAACATTCGGCATTCAGCCTTTTTTCTTTGCGCCTGTATTTTGATAAGCGGGTCTTACGAACCCGCTCTGCCACTTTTTTCTGTCATTTTACTTTTTTCTTTTATACGGAATCGTATAAAAGCATCAGAACCATCTGGGCTGTCTCCACCATATTGGTTCCGGAATCCATACTGCATTTCTGAATATAACGGTATGCGTCTTCCTCACTCAGATGATTTCTTTCCATTAAAAGCATCTTTGCATTTGAAATATAATTCTGCTCTTTCCATGAACGCTGCTTCGGTTTTTTCTTATCTTTTTTCCAGCGCCTTTCGATCTGGGAAAGGATCATGCTTACTGTATTTACCAGATCTCCGGCTTTCAGAGGCATTCCCACACACAAAACAGAAGGTGGTGCTTCACTGATCACTCCCTGCGAAGCCATAAGCAGCATTTCAAAATAATCCGGCATATAGTCCAGAAGATCACGGTAATACATATCCTGAAGATGATAGCCGCAAAGCAGGACACCACCATCAAGTTCCGAGATACTGGCAAGGGCATTTGCACCCGAATTGCATACCGCCGCCACCGTGAATCCATATCGGTTAAGGACTGTGCGGATCTTTTTTGCATCTTCTATTTTCGGTAATGCAATCACGATACTCGTGTTCATAAGCCGCCACTCTCTTTCGTCCCATTATGCCTCAATCATCAGATTCGATACAGATACTCCTCGATCTCCCAGTCGGAAATCTCCTGGGAATAACGCAGCCATTCTTTTCTCTTGGCCTGCGCGTACTGTTTGCAGAAATCTTCTCCAAGGATCTCTTTCATCCAGTCACTTTCCTCAAACAGTGTGATCGCTTCCCGTAAGTTCTCCGGTAAATTCTCGATACCCTGTTCCTTCTGGTCCGACTCGGAAAGAGAACGGTCAGAAGCTTTTGTCGGATAGATCTTCTTCTGGATTCCATCCAGGCCCGCTGCCAGGCATACCGCAAAAACAAGGTATGGGTTGGATGCAGCATCCGGGCTTCGAAGCTCGATTCTGGTATCATTACCATTGACTCTCGGGATCCTTACCAGTGAATTCTGGTTGTTTCTCGTCCAGGTCAGTTCTGTCGGTGCATCGAATCCAGGCACAAGGCGCTTGTAAGAGTTTACCAGCGGATTTGTGATAAGTGCCATCTCCCGGCTGTGTGCCAGAAGACCTCCGATAAAATAGCATGCCTCATTACTTAATTTGGACGGATCATCCGGATCCACAAAAATATTTCTTCCATTTTTAAACAGCGAAAAATGGATATGCATGGCTGAGCCGTTTACTTCCCGTCTTGGCTTCGGCATAAAGGTTGCATGAAGTCCATGGCGTTTGGCTACGGTCCTTACTGCCATCTTAAAGGTCATAACTGCGTCTGCCATCTCACGTGCTTCCCCGTAATGAAGGGCGATCTCATGCTGTGCAGGTGCCGTCTCATGATGAGAGGATTCCACCTCAAATCCCATATCCTCAAGAGTCAGTACCATGTCACGTCTTGCATTTTCACCCAGGTCCACCGGACTTACATCCAGGTATCCGGCTTTTTCGTGAGAAACCGTTGTAGGCATTCCGTTGTCATCAATATGAAACAGGAAAAACTCGCATTCCGGGTCAACATAGCAGGTGTATCCTGCCTCTTCTGCTGCCTGCGCTGTTTTTTTCAGAATGTATCTGGAGCTCATCTCATGCTCAGATCCGTCTGCACGGCGCATATCACAGATCAGTCTTGCAACCTTTCCCTGTTGAGGACGCCATGGGAGAATTGAAAAAGTATCGTAATCCGGATACAGGATCAGATCCGGCTCCTTCTCTCCCACAATGCCCGCAATATGAGAGCCGTATACAACGCACTGGTTATCCAGGGCTCTTGGAAGCTCTCTTGCTGTGATCGCAATATTTTTCAGAGTTCCAAACATATCTGTAAACTGGAGGCGGATGAACTCTACGTCTTCCTCCTCTGCCATTGCAAGAATCTCTTCTCTGGTATAATTCCCCATAGTATTCTCTCCTTTATTTCCTCATCACACAAAATAATTACCCTAAAAAATAGAAAAAGGGTGCACTTCAGAGAGCTTTCGCTCCTGAAGAACACCCTTGTTCATGGACGTAATTATAGCAATCGGTCAATTCTTTGTCAACTTTTTTTTAAAGGAAATTAGGGGCAAAAAGAACTTTGCCCCTGGTATTTTTAACTTTTTTACTGTAAATATGAATAACTCATCAGAGATTCATCCACTGCCTTCGCAGCCTCACGTCCCTCGTGGATCGCCCATACGACAAGTGACTGTCCACGGTGCATATCGCCTGCTGTGAATACACGGTCTACGCTTGTTGCGTACTGCTCCGGTTTTGTCTCCACGTTGGTTCTTGGTGTCAGTGCTACATGGAAAGCATCGGTTACATATTTCTCGCTTCCGAGGAAACCTGCTGCAATCAGTACCACATCTGCAGGAATCACTTCCTCGCTGCCCTCGATAGGAACCATGTTGAATCTTCCGGTCTTTTCGTCTTTTACGCTTTTCAGTTTGACAATCTTTGCCTTGCAGACATTTCCTTTTTTATCTTTGATAAATTCGGTAACGGTTGTCTGATAGATTCGCGGGTCATGACCAAATACTGCAATAGCCTCTTCCTGGCCGTAATCGGTTTTCAAAACCTTCGGCCACTCCGGCCACGGGTTGGACGGTGTTCTTGTTACCGGAGGCTTTGGCATCATCTCAAGCTGTGTTACGGATTTTGCACCAAGACGGATGGAAGTTCCCACACAGTCATTTCCGGTATCACCACCGCCGATGACCAGAACATGTTTGCCTTTTGCAAGCTCATATGGGAATTTTGCAAAATCGGTATCCAGAAGGCTTTTTGTTACCTGTTTCAGGAAATCCACTGCAAAGTAGATTCCTTTTGCATCTCTTCCCGGAACCTTGATATCTCTCGGATGGGAAGCTCCGCAGCAGAGAAGGACACGGTCATAATCTTTCAGAAGCTGCTCCGCGGTAATGTCCACACCAACGTTGATGTTGGTGACAAACTTCACGCCTTCCTCTTCCATCAGTTTCAGTCTGCGGTCGATGACTTTTTTCTCCAGTTTCATATTCGGGATACCATAGCGGAGAAGTCCTCCGATACGGTCGTTTCTCTCAAATACGGTTACGCTGTGACCACGGCGGTTCAGCTGCTGTGCTGCTGCCAGTCCGGAAGGGCCGCTTCCGATGACTGCGATTGTCTTTCCTGTGTGGACAGGCGGGATCTGTGGTTTTACCCAGCCTTCTGCATAGGCAGTCTCGATAATGGCTTTCTCATTTTCCTTTGTGCTGACCGGATCTCCGTTCAGGTTGCAGGTACAGGCAGCTTCACAGAGTGCCGGGCATACTCTTGAAGTAAACTCCGGAAAACTGTGGGTCTTGTTCAGACGAAGAAATGCCTGTTTCCAGTTTCCTGTGTATACAAGATCGTTTGTCTCAGGAACCAGGTTGTGAAGCGGGCAGCCGGAAGCCATTCCGCCGATCATCATACCTGCCTGGCAGAAGGGAACGCCGCAGGCCATGCAGCGTGCTCCCTGAAGTTTCTGTTTTTCTTTATTTAACGGAATACGAAATTCGTTGAAATTCTGAATACGTTCTTTTGGCGGCAAAACTTTTGCCGTTTCTCTTTCATAATCTAAAAATCCAGTTGGCTTTCCCATTTCCTCATCCTCCTTAATGTTTCACGCCGATGCTCTCATAGAATGCTTCCATCTGTGCCTGCTGGCTGGTCAGACCTTTTTCTTCCAGCTTTGCACTTAATGTGATCATTCTCTTGTACTCATCCGGAATGAGTTTTTTGAAGTGAGGCAGATAGGAATCAAAATCAGCCAGCACCTTCTTACCGATCTCGGAGCCTGTTGCTTCTACATGAGCCTCGATGAGATCACGAAGCTCTTTTTTATCATATTTATTATCCACTTTTTCAATGGAGATCATTGCTTTGTTAAGGTTCTTGTAAAGAACGTTGTCCACATCAAGAACATAAGCGATACCGCCACTCATACCTGCCGCGAAGTTCTTTCCGGTTTTTCCGAGAACTACCACACGGCCACCGGTCATGTACTCGCATCCATGCTCACCAACACCCTCAACTACTGCCACTGCACCGGAGTTACGGACTGCAAAACGTTCACCTGCAACACCGTTGATAAATGCAGTTCCGCTTGTGGCACCATAGAGTGCTACGTTTCCGACAATGATGTTCTCTTCTGCTTTGTATCCGGCTTTTTCCGGAACTTTGACGATCAGTTTACCACCGGAAAGGCCTTTTCCAAAGTAGTCATTGCTGTCACCGGTCAGTTTCAGTGTCAGTCCTTTCGGGATAAATGCACCGAAGCTCTGTCCGCCTGCACCTGTACAGTTTACAGTTACGGTATCTTCCGGAAGGCCCTCTTTATGGTTTCTCGTGATCTCAGATCCAAGGATGGTACCGAATGCACGGTCTGTGTTGGTAACATTTACATCTACAGAAACTTTCTCACCTTTCTGGATCGCCGGCGCACATTTCTTAACCAGGACTTTTTCATCCAGAGTTTTCTCAAGGTTGAAGTTGTATACCGCTTTCGGATCAAAAGTAACTTTGCCTTTTCCTGCATATGGGTTATTCAGGATCGCACTTAAGTCAACTTTGCCCTTATGTGGCTCCTGTACGCTGTCAGAAACGGTAAGAAGATCTGTACGGCCTACCATCTCGTCGATGGTTGCAATGCCAAGACGTGCCATGTACTCTCTCAGTTCCTGTGCGATAAATCTCATGAAGTTCTCCACATACTCCGGTTTTCCACGGAATCTCTTACGGAGTTCCGGATTCTGGGTAGCAACGCCAACCGGGCAGGTATCCAGGTTGCAGACTCTCATCATCACGCAGCCCATAGTTACAAGGGGAGCAGTTGCAAAACCGAATTCCTCTGCACCGAGAAGCGCTGCGATAGCAACGTCACGGCCGCTCATCAGCTTACCGTCTGTCTCGATACGTACACGGTTACGAAGTCCGTTCATGATCAGTGTCTGATGTGTCTCTGCAAGTCCAAGCTCCCACGGAAGTCCTGCATTGTGGATGGAACTTCTCGGTGCTGCTCCGGTACCTCCGTCGTATCCGGAGATCAGAACAGTCTGTGCTCCGGCTTTTGCAACACCGGCAGCGACTGTACCAACACCAGCCTCGGAAACCAGTTTTACGGAAATATCTGCATATTTGTTTGCATTTTTCAGGTCATAGATCAGCTCTGCCAGGTCCTCGATGGAGTAGATATCGTGGTGTGGTGGCGGAGAGATCAGGCTGACTCCTGGTGTGGAATGACGGGTCTTTGCGATCCACGGATATACTTTCTTTGCAGGAAGATGTCCACCTTCACCAGGTTTTGCACCCTGTGCCATCTTGATCTGAATTTCTCTTGCAGATACCAGATAACGGCTGGTAACACCGAAACGTCCGCTGGCTACCTGCTTGATAGCGGAGCAACGGTCATTGTCTGTTCCTGCGGAATCCAGACGCTCATCACTCTCTCCACCCTCACCGGTATTGGATTTTCCATGGAGATGGTTCATGGCGATGGCCAGTGTCTCATGTGCTTCCTGGGAAATGGAACCGTAGGACATGGCACCTGTCTTAAATCGTTTTACAATGTCGTCAACACTCTCAACCTGATCGATGGGAAGAGGTTCTTTTGCAAACTTGAAGTCCAGAAGTCCTCTTAAGTTTCCATGGCCTTCTTCGTCTACCAGTTTTGTATACTCTTTGAACATCTCATAGCTGCCCTGCTTTGTGGACTGCTGAAGAAGATGGATGGTACGTGGATTGTATCTGTGCTCCTCGCCCTGACTTCTCATCTTGTGAGCACCTACGCTGTCTAAAGTAAGGTCTGTGGCAAGTCCCAGCGGGTCAAATGCCTCAGAGTGGAGTTTTTCTACGTTATCCTCGATATCTTCCAGTGTGATTCCGCCTACACGGCTTACTGTTCCTGTAAAGTAGCGGTCGATCACATCCTGGGAAATTCCGATTGCCTCAAAGATCTGAGATCCCTGATAGGACTGGATGGTGGAAATACCCATCTTGGAAGCGATCTTTACGATACCGCTGATAACCGCATGATTGTAATCATCAACCGCTGCATAGTAATCTTTGTCCAGCATATGGGTATCGATGAGTTCATGGATGGTATCCAGTGCCAGGTATGGATTGACAGCACTTGCGCCATAACCAAGAAGTGTTGCGAAATGATGTACTTCTCTCGGTTCACCGGACTCCAGGATCAGCGCAAGGGATGTACTCTTCTTTGTTTTTACAAGGTGCTGATGCACTGCGGAAACAGCAAGAAGAGACGGGATCGGCATATGGTTCTCATCTACGCCACGGTCAGAAAGGACCAGGATATTTGCGCCCTCACGGAAAGCCTTATCAACCTCTACGAACAGGCGGTCAATGGCACGTTCCAGTTTTGTACTCTTATAATACAAAGTAGAAATGGTCACAACCTTGAAGCCGTCCTTTTTCATGTTCTTGATCTTCAGCATATCGGTGTTTGTCAGGATCGGGTTGTTGATTTTAAGAACCTGGCAGTTCTCCGGATTCTGAACAAGAAGGTTTCCGTCTTTTCCTACGTATACACTTGTGGAAGTAACGATCTCCTCACGGATTGCATCGATCGGCGGGTTTGTTACCTGTGCAAAAAGCTGTTTGAAGTAATCGAACAGCGGATAATGTTCCTTGGAAAATACTGCAAGAGGAGTATCATGTCCCATAGCTCCAATGCTCTCTGAGCCGTTTAATGCCATGTTTCGGATAGAAGTACGGTACTGCTCATAAGTATATCCGAATGCTTTCTGGAGACGTGCTCTCTCCTCCGGTGTATACTCGATAACTCTCTGGTTCGGGATCTTGATATCACGGAGCTGTACCAGGTTGCTATCCAGCCACTCTCCATACGGCTGTTTCTTTGCATATTTCTCTTTCAGCTCATTATCATCGATGACGCGGCCCTGAACCGTATCAACCAGGAGCATTTTTCCAGGATGGAGACGCTCTTTTAATACGATCTTCTCCTCATCTACCGGAAGGACACCAACCTCAGAGGAAAGGATCATGTATCCGTCAGAGGTAATATAATATCTGGATGGACGCAGACCGTTTCTGTCAAGAACAGCTCCCATCACATCACCATCTGAGAACAGAATGGACGCAGGTCCGTCCCATGGCTCCATCATGGTTGCATAGTACTGATAGAAATCACGTTTCTCCTGGGAAATGGTATCATTGTTTGCCCATGGCTCCGGAATTGTGATCATCACTGCAAGCGGAAGATCCATTCCACTCATAACCAGGAATTCCAGGGTATTGTCAAGCATTGCAGAGTCAGAACCATTGCGGTTGACTACAGGAAGAACTTTGTGGAGCTCGTCTTTCAGATATGGAGACTCCATATTTTCCTCACGGGCAAGCATCTTATCTGCGTTGCCGCGGATGGTGTTGATCTCACCGTTATGTACGATGAAACGGTTCGGATGTGCTCTCTCCCAGCTCGGGTTTGTGTTGGTACTGAAACGGGAATGTACCACTGCAATGGCAGATTCGTAATCCTGGCTCTGAAGATCTCCGAAGAAAGTACGGAGCTGTCCTACCAGGAACATACCTTTGTATACAATGGTACGGCTGCTCATGGAAACTACGTAAGTATTATCATTACTCTGTTCAAACTCACGGCGGGCAATGTAAAGCATACGGTCAAAGGCAAGGCCTTTTTCCACGTCTTCCGGTTTCTTGATGAATGCCTGCATGATGCATGGCATACACTCTCTTGCCTTATGTCCAAGAACCTCCGGGAATACCGGCACTGTACGCCATCCAAGAAGCTCCAGGCCTTCTTTTTCCACGATGATCTCGAACATCTTCTTTGCCTGGGCACGTTTGATCTCATGCTGTGGGAAAAAGAGCTGGGCTACACCATATTCTCTCTCGCCGCCGATCTCAAAGCCCTCTTTCTTACAGACTTTTTTGAAGAATTTATGGGAGATCTGGAGAAGGATACCGACGCCATCGCCGGTTTTTCCTTCTGCATCTTTACCTGCACGATGCTCCAGATTCTCTACGATCTTAAGAGCATTTGCAACAGTATCATGTGTTTTCTTTCCTTTTATATTAACAACGGCTCCGATACCGCAGTTATCATGTTCGAATTCAGGGCGGTAGAGGCCCTGCTGCTGATTTCCTACTTCTCTCATTTTTCTCATCCTTTCATTGCAGCTTCTTCTGCCGTCTTTTTGTCAACTGCCGCCTGCACAAATCCACGGAACAGCGGATGTGCATGGTTCGGTCTGGACTTGAATTCCGGATGTCCCTGTGTTCCTACAAAGAACGGATGTCCGGCAATTTCGATCATCTCTACAATATGTGCATCCGGGGAAGTTCCTACGATGGACATTCCTTTTTCACTTAATTCTTTACGGAATGCATTGTTTACCTCATAACGATGTCTGTGACGCTCCTGGATCTCTTTCTTTCCAAAAAGCTCATAGGATTTGGAGCCTTCGGCCAGCACACACGGATAGCTTCCAAGACGAAGGGTTCCGCCAAGGTCTTCCACATCTTCCTGATCCGGCATCAGAGCAATGACCGGATGCGTGGTCTCCGGTGCCAGCTCAATGCTGTTGGCATCTTCATATCCAAGTACGTGGCGGGCAAATTCTACAATAGCCATCTGCATTCCAAGGCAGATGCCAAGGTACGGGATCTTATGAACTCTCGCATACTGTGCTGCAAGGATCATTCCTTCAGTACCACGGTTTCCGAATCCTCCCGGAACCAGAATTCCATCTACAGAATGAAGGGTCTGATCCAGGTTTTTCTCATTGAGCTCTTCAGAGTCTACCCAGACGATATCAACTTTTGCACGGCAGGAGATTCCACCATGTTTCAGGGCTTCCACAACACTTAAGTATGCATCATGAAGCTGTGTGTACTTACCAACCATGGCGATCTTCACGGTTTTGTCCGGGTGGCGGAGATTTTCTACCATATTCTCCCAGTCTGTAAGATCCGGTTTACGGTTCTCAAGTCTTAAGCTCTGCAGTACTACATCTGCCAGTTTTTCTCTTTCCATTGCAAGAGGAGCTTCATATAAATATTCTACATCCAGGTTCTGAAGTACGTGGCTTACCGGTACGTTACAGAACAGGGCGATCTTTCCACGGATATCATCAGTCAGAGGATACTCGCTTCTGCATACCAGAACATCCGGCTGGATTCCCATTCCCTGGAGTTCTTTTACGCTGGCCTGGGTCGGTTTGGTCTTCATCTCTCCGGAAGCACGAAGGTACGGGATCAGGGTAACATGAATAAGAATGGCATTGTCATGTCCCACATCATGCTGGAACTGACGGATGGATTCCAGGAACGGCTGACTCTCAATATCACCAACTGTACCGCCTACCTCGATGATGGCAATTCTGTCCTCATCCGCTGTTTTTGCTCTGTAAAAACGGCTCTTGATCTCGTTGGTGATATGCGGGATTACCTGTACAGTACCTCCGCCAAAATCACCGTGACGCTCTTTCTGAAGAACAGACCAGTAAATCTTACCGGTTGTCACATTGGAATTCTTGTCAAGGCTTTCATCAATGAAACGCTCATAATGTCCAAGGTCAAGGTCTGTCTCTGTACCGTCATCGGTTACAAAAACCTCTCCATGCTGAATGGGGTTCATAGTTCCCGGGTCAATATTGATGTACGGGTCAAACTTCTGCATGGTCACCTGATATCCTCTGGCTTTCAGAAGACGTCCCAGGGACGCTGCGGTAATTCCTTTTCCCAGACCGGAAACAACTCCGCCTGTTACAAAAACATACTTTACTGCCATCTTCGATTTCCTCCTCCATGTTGTGCTGCAAAAGAAAAGGCGCCGGGAACGGTGTTCAGAGGTGAGAATGCCCCTCTGGTATCCGTTCCTGACGCCTTTGTCAGTTATCTTTCTTATAAAATATGGTTTACTATAAACTATTTTTTTTTATTTGTCAATAACAGATTTTTTCTATATAATCTGATGGATTTCTTCCTATGATATAGTGATACGGATGCAAATAGTGCTGTAGATACAAAAAACAGACGCCTGCCAGGGACTCCCATATGATGTCCTCTCTCTGCAGTCACGTCTGTCTTTTTTTATATCTTTTCTTTTTATGTCTTTTACACTTTATCTGCTTCTGTATTTCCCTGCTGTCATGCTACCGCAAACTTCTGAAGAAAACGGTTGAACTCGTGATCCTCTCCATGACAGGTTACAGTAAGAACCCTGGTCAGATCCATGCTGAGGATTCCAAGAATAGATTTCGCATCAATGATAACTCTGTTATATGAAATATCTACATCAAAGTCGCATTTGCTTGCAGCCTGTACAAACTCTTTCACATCTTCTGTTGCATTTAACCTGATTTTCTGAGACATAAATTTCATCCTCTCTTCTCTCGGTCTTAAAAAGGCCGGCAAACTGGTGACGTCAGATCTCTATCGTACGCTTTCGTCACTTCTCATCTGGTTGTCCCACATTATGTCTCATGTTGTCGAATTTGTCAAGTTGATGTTTTTTATCATTTTTAAAGGTTATCCTATAAAAACCAGAATTTTATATAACAAAATCGGGGTTTTACGCTTGTTTATTGTCTATTTTTCATATTTTAGATTTCAAAGTTACCAGCATTTACTGTGAGATTAATTCCACATAATCATTTAATCCTGCTTGATTTCTTCCGGTATCTCCATGGGATAATCGCCGTCAAAACATGCTTTGCAAAGCGGAAGTCCGCCCGCCATGCCTTCCAGATAATCGATCTGCATGTAGCCTAAGGAGTCTGCACCGATCATCTTGCGGATTTCCTCTGTGCTGTGCTGAGCTGCAATGAGCTGGTCATTGGATGGCACATCGGTACCGAAATAACAGGGATGTAAAAATGGCGGAGAGCTGATACGTACATGGACTTCTTTTGCTCCGGCCTCTTTCAGCATGTGGATCAGGTTTGCAATGGTAGTTCCACGGACAATGGAGTCATCTACCAGAACGATCCTCTTACCCTTTACTACAGATTCCAGAACGCTCAGCTTCAAATGAACACTGGACTCTCTTTCCTGCTGGGTCGGTTTGATAAAAGTTCTTCCAATGTAACTGTTTTTATAGAACGCAAAACCAAACGGGATTCCGGATTCCTCAGAATAACCTTTGGCTGCCGGAAGTCCGGATTCCGGTACACCGGTTACCAGATCTGCTTCTACCGGATAGGATTTTGCGAGAGATTTTCCCCCACGGATTCTTGCATCATAGATCTTTACTCCATCCATGGTGCTGTCCAGTCTGGCAAAATAGATATATTCAAAGACACAATGGGCATGTTTTTTCTGAACGTCCAGTTTGCTGGATTTCAGGCCATCTTTGGTGATGGTGACGATCTCACCAGGCTCAATATCACGGATGAATTCTGCACCTACAGATGTGAGCGCACAGCTCTCGGACGCCAGAACATAGGCATTGTCTCTTTTTCCAAGACAAAGGGGTTTCAGTCCGTAAGGGTCACGGGCACCGATCAGTTTCCGGGGACTCATGATCACAAGGGCATATCCTCCGCGAATCTTCTCTACGGTTTTATGTACGGCTTCTTCTACAGTAGCAGAATGCACGCGCTCCCTTGCGATATGGAACGCAATAACCTCAGAGTCGGTAGTTGTATGGAAGATCGCTCCGGTCTGGATCAGTTCCCATTTCAGGGCTTCTGTATTGACCAGGTTTCCGTTATGTGCAAGTGCCAGACTTCCCTTGATATAAGAAAGTACCAGCGGCTGTGCATTCTCCGCAACAGATTCTCCGGTGGTGGAATAGCGAACATGTCCGATTCCGATGTCACCATTCATATTATGTACAACATCTTTTCGCAAAACTTCGCTTACCAGTCCGAGATCTTTATGAAACTGTACGTTTCCTCTCTCTCCGTCCGTCCTTGAAACGGCCATTCCGCAGGACTCCTGTCCCCTGTGCTGCAGCGAGGTAAGACCATAATAAATAGATGGTGCAATATTTCCTCCATCCAGATCATAAATCCCGAATACGCCACATTCTTCCTTTACTCCTGACATATTTCCCTCCATCTGTTTTTTCCATTGTCAAATTAATCAATTAATCATTAACTATGATATCAGATTATAATAAAAGGACAAGATTTGTCAACCCTGCCCATTTTCCGACACTCCCCTCTCCCGGGTCGATTTTTTAGATTTTTTCAAAAAAGCTCTTGACAATATTTTATTTTGGTGTATACTGCATCACATAAAGCAAAGGCGCTTTGGATACGACAAGTATCTGAAGCGCTTTTTTTGTTTTTCCGGTCTGTTTTTCTTATAAGAGAAACAGGACGGTCCTTATAAGATAATTAAAAATTATAATGAATGAGTGAAATCGAAAGGAGTGTACCTATATGGCACAGAGTATCCCGGAAATGTATGGCAGCCTTGTATTCAACGATAAAGTGATGCGTAGCAAACTGCCAAAGGACATGTACAAAGCATTAAAGAAAACAATTGAAAACGGAACACATCTGGAACTGGATGTTGCAAATTCCGTAGCAGTTGCAATGAAAGAATGGGCTACTGAAAACGGTGCGACACATTACACACACTGGTTCCAGCCGATGACAAACGTAACCGCTGAGAAACATGACAGTTTCATCTCCCCGACCGGCGACGGACAGGTGATCATGGATTTCTCCGGTAAAGAACTGGTAAAAGGTGAGCCGGATGCATCCAGCTTCCCGTCAGGCGGACTTCGTGCTACTTTCGAAGCAAGAGGATATACAGCATGGGATCCTACTTCACCGGCATTCATCAAAGATAAAACTCTTTACATTCCTACCGCATTCTGTTCCTACAGCGGAGAGGCACTGGATAAGAAAACTCCTCTTCTCCGTTCCATGGATGTTCTGAATAAAGAAGCGGTTCGTATTCTTCACATCCTGGGAAACAAAGAGGTCCGTCACATCAATACAACGGTAGGACCTGAGCAGGAATACTTCCTGGTTGACAAAGATCTCTATAAGAAGAGAAAAGACCTGATCTTCTGCGGACGTACACTTCTGGGAGCTTCCGCACCAAAAGGACAGGAAATGGAAGATCATTACTTCGGAGCCCTGAAACCACGTGTTGCCGCTTACATGCACGAACTTGACGAAGAGCTCTGGAAACTTGGTATTCCGGCCAAAACAAAACATAATGAGGTTGCTCCTGCACAGCACGAGCTGGCTCCTGTATTTGATACCACAAACGTTGCGGTTGACCACAACCAGCTGACTATGGAGATCATGAAGAAAGTTGCCGACAAGCACAACATGGTCTGCCTCCTTCATGAGAAACCATTTGAAGGGATCAACGGAAGCGGTAAACACAACAACTGGTCCATGAGCACAGACACAGGTGTAAACCTTCTTGATCCTGGAAAAACACCGGCAGAGAATACACAGTTCCTGGTATTCCTGATAGCTGTTATCAAAGCCGTTGACGATTATGCGGATCTTCTCCGTGTATCTGTTGCAAGTGCAGGAAACGATCACCGTCTTGGAGCAAACGAGGCACCGCCAGCAATCGTATCCATCTTCCTTGGAGATGAGCTGACAGATATCCTCAAATCCATTGAGAATGATACCTTCTTTAACAACAAACATGCCGTACAGATGGATATCGGTGCAAAAGTACTTCCACACTTCACAAAAGATACCACCGACAGAAACCGTACTTCACCGTTTGCATTCACCGGAAACAAATTCGAATTCCGTATGCTTGGTTCCGCAGCATCCGTTGCAAACCCGAACATCGTACTGAACACTGCCGTTGCAGAAGTTCTCTCCGAGTTCAGCGCAGCTCTTAAAGATGTTCCGGAAGAAGAAATGGAAAGCGCAGTACATGCACTTCTCAAGAAAACCATCGAGGATCACAAACGTATCATCTTCAACGGCAACGGTTATACAGACGAGTGGGTTGAAGAAGCTGAAAAACGCGGTCTCTACAACCTGAAGACAACTCCGGATGCTCTTCCTCACTTCGTTGATGAGAAAAACATCGAGCTGTTCACAAAACACGGCATCTTTACAAAGGAAGAACTGTTCTCCCGTTATGAGATCTGGCTTGAGAACTATTACAAGACCATCAACATTGAGTCCAACACTCTGGCTGAGATGATCCAGAAGCAGGTAATTCCTTCCGTATTTACATATGTTGAAAAACTTGCTGACACTGCTGCTGTAAAGAAATCCGTAGTAGCTGATGTTTCTGTAGCAAGTGAAGCTGCTCTGATCTCCAAACTGAGCACACTCGCTGACACCATGACAAAAGATCTGGAGACACTGAAAGCCGATACCGCAAAAGCTCTCGCCGCTTCCGACGATGTACTTGCCTGCGCGAAAGCTTATCAGGAAAACGTTCTTAGCGACATGGAGACTTTAAGAAAATCTGCAGATGAGGCAGAAGCTCTGATCCCGGATGAATTACTTCCATATCCGACATACGACGAGCTGTTATTCTCCATCTGATACTTAATCAGATAAACAATTTCATACGGTAAATACAGGGGATATCCCTTATGAACTCTACTTCATAATTCATTATCGATTTCCTCATCCATTAATCACACGATACAGATATCCCCTGTTTTACATATACTAATTTTGTTTCGTAAAGGCGCGGAAGGGAATTTCCTCTCTCCCGCGCTTTTTCGTTATACTAATACTGGATAAATTCTGTCTATTTTCATGATCCGGTATTGAAAAAATCCTTCCTGTATATATCCCATATATAATAGGAAGAAAAAAATTGGGAAAGGGAGTGTTACTATGTATTCTTCAGTAAACACAATCTGGGTTCTTTTCGGTGCAGCGCTGGTCTTCTTCATGCAGGCCGGATTCGCAATGGTCGAAACAGGATTCACAAGAGCAAAAAACGCAGGTAACATCATTATGAAAAACCTGATGGACTTCTGTATCGGTACCCCGGTCTTCTGGCTGGTTGGTTTCGGTATCATGTTCGGTGCAGGAAACGGTTTCTTCGGTAAAATCGGCGGAATCGCAACAGAAGCAAACTATGGAAGCGCAATGCTTCCGGATGGCGTTCCTTTCTGGGCATTCCTCATCTTCCAGACTGTATTCTGTGCTACCTCTGCTACCATCGTCTCCGGTGCCATGGCAGAACGTACCAAGTTCATCTCCTACTGTATCTACAGTCTTCTGATCAGTCTCGTTGTTTATCCGGTATCCGGTCACTGGATCTGGGGCGGCGGTTTTATCAGCCAGATGGGATTTCATGATTTCGCTGGTTCCTGTGCAGTTCATATGGTCGGTGGTGTTGCCGCGCTGATCGGTGCCATCATCCTTGGGCCTCGTATCGGAAAATATTCCAAATCCGGTAAATCCAGAGCTATTCCTGGCCACAACCTTACTGTTGGCGCACTTGGTGTATTTATCCTCTGGTTCTGCTGGTTCGGTTTCAACGGTGCATCTACTGTCAGCATGGAAGGCGACGCCATTGTAAGCGCAGGAAAAATCTTCGTCACTACAAACCTTGCCGCTGCTGTTGCAACTGTAACCGTTATGCTGATCACCTGGATCCGCTACAAAAAGCCTGATGTTTCCATGTCCCTCAACGGTTCTCTTGCAGGACTGGTAGCGATCACAGCAGGCTGCGATACCGTATCTCCTACATCTGCAGCCATCATCGGAATCATTTCCGGATTTATCGTAGTATTTGGTATTGAGTTTATCGACAAAGTTCTCAAAATCGATGACCCGGTTGGTGCTGTCGGTGTACATGGCCTCAACGGTGCTTTCGGAACACTGGCTGTAGGACTTTTCTCAGACGGTGCTGGTACAGAGTGGAAAGGTCTTCTCACAGGCGGCGGTTTCCACGGCTTCGGTGTTCAGTTCATCGGTATGGCCATCACCATCGCATGGGTAGCTGTTACAATGACAATTATCTTCCAGGTGATCAAACACACCATCGGCCTTCGTGTTTCCGCTGAGGAAGAGATTGCAGGTCTGGATATGAAAGAGCACGGCCTTGCAAGTGCATACGATGGATTCTTTGTACAGGATACTATGACAAAGGCTCCGGCTCCAATGGGAACTTCCGTAAAAGATCCGGTTGTAAAACATGCTCCGTCTGCTCCTGCTGAATCTGTTCCTGAGATTCCTGCTGACGGCGTACACAAACTGACAAAAGTTGTTATCATCACACGTCAGAACAAACTGGACGAGTTTATGCAGGCCATGAACGAGATCGGGGTAACCGGTATCACTATTACAAACGTTATGGGATGTGGTGTTCAGAAAGGTGCTCCAACCTACTATCGTGGTGTTGAAGTTGACATGAACCTCCGCCCGAAGGTTAAGATCGAGATCGTTGTAAGTCTTGTACCAGTTCAGAAAGTTATTGACACTGCAAAAGCAGTTCTTCATACCGGCCAGATCGGTGATGGTAAAGTCTTCGTTTACGACATCGAAAACGTTGTCAAGATCCGTACCGGCGAGGAAGGCTTCCTGGCTCTGCAGGATACAGACGCATGATCTTTTTATAAGAAAAACATATAAAATCTTTCTACGCAATATAAACCAAATGAAAATCATAACCACCGGCTTAGCCGGTGGTTTGCACTGCCCCTATAAGGGGCTCATCCCTGCTTGCGCCCGGAAGGCGCACTGAGAGGGCCCGCCTCTTGCACTGCTTTTCACAGGCTGGC
>NZ_JAHLPQ010000010.1:0-116012 GCF_018917985.1 Blautia sp. MSJ-36
CATTCAGCTGGAAAAGTATCGTTATCTTTTTCAATGCGCAAAGGAAAGCAATGATTTTGATTCATTTATGAAATTCGCAGTGTAGTTTTGTGCAATTTTTTAAATTTGCTCATTTATAGATTTTCATAAATATTTCGTCCACTCTCCACTGCCTTGATGATCGTGGCAAAATTATCATCCGTCAGAACCATAGATGCCGCATCTTTTGCAACCTCTGTCCCCGTGATTCCCATGGCAACTCCCACGTCTGCCTGCTTCAATGCAGGTGCATCATTGACTCCATCTCCGGTCATAGCTACGATGTTCCCTCTTTCCTGCCATGCACGCACAATACGTATCTTATGCTCCGGTGTCACACGTGCATACACTCTGATATTTTCCACAAAATCTTGAAGCTCCTCATCGCTCATACCATCAATCTGTGCACCCTCACAGGCCTGGGAAATATCATCCAGAATCCCGATCCGTTTTGCAATAGCGGCTGCTGTCACCTTATGATCTCCTGTAATCATCACCGGGCAGATACCTGCACGCTTACAGTCCGAAACCGCCGCTGCACTTTCCGTACGGGGCGGGTCCATCATTGCCAGTAACCCCAGAAAAACCAGCCCCTGTTCATCCTCTGTGGAGATATTTTTTTCCACCGGAAAATGGCGATATCCGATTCCAAGAACACGTAAACCTGACTCTGAATACTGTTCATTAACTCTGCAGATGTTTTCCACATCCACCTCTGTAACAGGAAAGATTTTTCCCAAAGCGATCCAGATTAATCTGAAGCGGTGTTTTCTTCTCCGAAGTATTCTTTAAAAGACCGGCGATTTTTCCTACTTCTGTGTTCATTCCAATCCCGGTTACAAGAAAAACACCTCTTCCATAAGTCACATAGCTTCCGGAAAATACCATGTTCCTGCGATCTCCCAACGGAAGTTCCCCGGTAAGCGGAGCGCTGATCTTATCTACACCAATGCTTTCTCCGGTAAGTGCACTTTCATCAACCTTAAGGCTGGCACTTTCCAGCACACGTCCGTCCGCCGGAATATAGTCTCCAGCCTCCAGATGGACCACATCTCCTACTGTAATTTCCCTTCCCGGAATTCTCACCACTGCACCGTTTCGAACCACCTTCGCCTCCGGTGCAGCCAGCTGTTTCAGGCTTTCCAGGGAATTCTCTGCCTTAATGGTCTGCACAGTTCCCAGAATAGCATTCATAGTAATCACAACCAGAATTACCGCTGCGCTCTCTGTTTCACCCAGGAACAGGGAAACCACCGCCGAAACAATCAGGATCAGCACCAGAAAATCTTTATACTGCTCCAGAAAAATCTGCAGGCCGCTTTTTTTCTTACCTTCCGCAAGTTCATTGAATCCGAATTTTTCCTGCCTTCTTTTTACTTCCTCATTTGTCAGAAAATCCTGTTCCCCATTCAGATCTCTGCGTACAGTTTCTACCGTTTCATTGTAATAAGCTTTCACAGATACCATTCCTCCTTTACAGATCCTCAGCAGAATCCCTGTTAACAGTATGGGCAGAATCGTAAAAAAAAGAGACTTTTATTGCACAAAAACATGCAATAAAAGTCTCGCTGTTTCATCACGATACGGACAGGTATGCACCCATCGAGATTGACGACATCATGAACACTGACGTGCCAGCTACTCCCCTTTATATGGTTTTACTATACTGTCCAAAAAAGCTTTTGTCAACCCGGAATATCAGTATGTAAATACGCCGACTCCATAAGCTTCCAGCGGATATGCAAAAGAAAATTCCCGGTTGTCGCAGTTCTTCTTCTCTGCCTTAAATGCCTTGCCTTTCGGAAGAAGTCCCTGCTCATTCATAATCAGTTTGTACTGTTTCTTCTTCGGTACACCTACACGGTAATCCGGACGTGCTACCGGCGTGAAGTTGCATACAACCAGAATGTTGTTACGTCTTGTGGGGGATTTTCTCACAAAACTGAAGATACTTCTGTCGCCATCGTTGGCATTGATCCACTCAAATGCAGAAGGATCATTGTCCGCACCATAAAGTGCCGGATATTTCCTGTAAATGTGAAGAAGATCACTGACATACTGCTGCAGCTTCTGATGATTCTCCTCACCAAGGAGATACCAGTCAAGTTCTCTGGCCTCACTCCACTCCCGGAGCTGTCCAAAATCCTGTCCCATAAACAGAAGTTTCTTACCCGGATGTCCGAACATGAAGGTATAGCCAGCCTTCAGGTTCTTGAATTTATCATCCAGTTCGCCTGGCATTTTTTCCAGCATGGAGCACTTCAGATGTACTACCTCATCGTGGGAAAGAACCAGAACATACTTCTCACTGTATGCATAAGTCATGGAAAATGTCATCTTATTATGATTAAATTTACGGAAATACGGATCCAGCTTCATATATTCCAGGAAATCGTTCATCCATCCCATGTTCCATTTCAGGGAGAATCCTAGGCCGTCATCTTCTGCCTTGCCGGTTACCATCGGCCATGCGGTAGATTCCTCCGCAATCATGACAGTTCCATGATTTCTTCCGAGAACAACCGTATTCAGATGCTTGAAGAATTCAATGGCTTCCAGGTTCTTGTTTCCACCGTATTTATTGGCAACCCACTCACCGTCTTTTTTACCGTAATCCAGGTAGAGCATAGATGCAACCGCGTCTACACGGAGACCGTCAACGTGGCATTCCTCTACCCAGTAAAGGGCATTGGCGATCAGGAAATTCTTTACTTCCGGACGTCCGTAATTGTAGATCTTGGTTCCCCAGTCCGGATGCTCGCCCTGTCTCGGATCTGCATGCTCGTATACTGCAGTTCCGTCAAAGTTGGCAAGTCCGTGTGCATCCTTCGGGAAGTGCGCCGGTACCCAGTCAAGGATAATACCAATCTTCTGGCGATGGAGATAATCAACCATATATTTGAAATCCTGTGGTGTTCCGTAACGGGAGGTCGGTGCATAATAGCCGGTAACCTGATAACCCCAGGAACCGTCAAAAGGATGCTCTGCGATGCCCATAAGCTCAACATGTGTGTAACCCATTTTCTTGACATACTCGGCAAGCTTCGGGGCTAGCTCTCTGTAGGAATAGAAACCATCCTCGTCTTCCGCGGTCTGCGGATGTTTCATCCATGAACCCGGATGCACCTCATAAATAGACATGGCACTTGTATCCGGATCAAAGGCCTCACGGTTCTTCATCCAGGTATCATCTTTCCATTTATAATTGGTGATGTCGGTAACACGGGAGGCTGTTCCAGGACGCATCTCAGCAGCGTTGGCATAGGGATCTGCCTTGTAAAGTTCCTCGCCATGTGCACCTGTAATGTAAAATTTATACAGTTGTCCAATCTTCGCTCCCGGTACAAATGTCTCATAAACACCAATGGGGCCAACTTTTTTCATGGGATTCTTCTCTGTGTCCCATTCATTGAACTCACCTACAACAGAAACCGCCTGTGCATTAGGTGCCCACACTGCAAAATAAACTCCTTTTTTCCGGTTCTGTGTATCCGGATGTGCTCCCAGTTTCCTGTAAATATCGTAATGCGTGCCCTGACCGAACAGATACTGGTCAAGCTCCGTAAATTGTAATTTCTTTCCCATTTTCAGGTACCTCCCTTTATAGTTCTGCCACTGTCCATTCCCCAATTTTAAGTGGAGTTTTTTATTCTATAATTATACCAATCCCCCTATTTTCAGTCAAGGAAAAACCCCCTCTGTTCAATATGTGTCTATTATCCGACAGTGTCGGATAAAGTCAAAAAAGAGACCTGAATGACGCACATTTTGTCACTCAGGTCTCTGGTGTTATTTAACCAAATATCTTCTTAATTATTCTTCACTTCCATCATCGTAGGAACCATCGTCATAGGAACCGTCATCATAGCTTCCATCATCGGAAGAACCATCGGAATAATCACTTCCGTCAGAGGAATCATCGGAACCGTCACTGACATCAGAACCATCGGAAGAGCCATCGCTGACATCTGTGCTGTCAGAAGATTCGCTTCCATCGGAAGAATCTGTGGAATCACTGGAATTTCCCGCATATCCTGCAACACGTCCAGCCTGAAGGGAGCTGTCCCAGAAGTCAGAATAGGAAGCACTCTGTAAAGTAACATCCTTAGCTGCTGCAAGTTCACTGACTGTCACCAGCTTATATCCTTCATTGACCAGTTCCGGAATCAACTTCTCCGTGGCACATTTTACAGATGGCTCATGGATATCATGCATCAGGATGATAGAACCATCACTCAGATCGCTGTTCATGATCTCATTGTAATCCGCATCCGCATCCATCAGTTTCCAGTCCAGAGAGTCTGTGGACCACATGAAAAACGGTTTGCCTACTGCTGCCATCTGCTCTTCTGTGATTGCTCCATACGGTGCACGGCACACAGTTGCAGCCTGTCCACAGGCTTTCACCAGCTCGTCATCCGTTTTCTGGAATTCCTGTACAACGGAATCCAGATCCATATTCGGAAGAGTCTGTGACGGATGATCCCAGGTGTGGTTACCGATCTCACAGCCAAGCTGAACCATTCTCTGTACGGTGGACTCACGTCCCTCAACATTCTGTCCCAGCATAAAGAAAGTAACATGAATATTATATTTCTCAACTGTGTCAAGAAGTGTTTCTGTATATTCTCCAGGTCCATCATCAAAAGTCAGGGCAATCATCGGACGCTTCTGAGTCGGGTCGTAGGAACCATCCTCATTGAAGTAATAATCTTTCACGCCTTTCTCAACCCATCCGGTCTGCATATATCCATTCTCATCAAAACTGTATGTAGTTCCGTCAATCTCCGCAAAACCATTGATATAATATGTACCGTCCGGATTCTGATACCATTTTCCTGTGGAATCCTCATGCCATCCCGGTGTCATAACCGAAAGCTTATCTGCAGCCGCTGTGCCCTTTACAGGCATCACCGTAGCATCTGTGCTGCTGTTATCCGAACTGCTGTCTCCGGATGAATCTGAAGATCCGGAATCGGACGATGCGGAAGCATCTTCTGTACTGTTATCCGTGGAAGTTCCTGCCGTATTCGCCTGCACATTTACAGTCTCTGCATCTTTACTGCTTCCACCGCCTGCATGATTGACAATCGGAAGAATTACCCCGCGAACAACAAAAATCAGCAGAAGAATTGCCGCAACCACACAGGTTATACGTTTCATCATCCTCCGCCGTCTTAATTGCTGCTGCTTTCTACGCATTCTTTCGCGCAAAACTCTTTTGTCCATTTTATATATCCCCATTTATATTACTTATAACTTTTTAATGTCTAAACTTTATCATACCTCATTTGGTATTCAAATACAATGGAATTTCCGAAAGAATCTCTTAATTTTCGCCTCTGGTATTTCTGTGAAAAAAGCGGTTCCCGGAAAGAATTCCGGGCCCCGCATCTTATTTCTTTACTCTGCTGAATCTGTTTCTCACTCTTCAGGAACCATGTCTGTGGCTTCTGCTGCTTCCAGTTCTTCATCAACCGTTCCCTCGGCGCTGCTTCCGTCTTCTGACGGATCGTCTCCGTTTACGCCTTCGGTATCACCGGCAGTAACTTTTTCTTCCACTGTAGCATTATCCAGTATAAAATCTTCTACCCTGAGAAGTCCGATGGATTCATCTACTGCAGCCTGTCCATATTTATCTACCAGCGCTGCCAGATCTTTGACATTATATGCCTTGATCAGTTCATCCTGAATGCTGAGAGATTTTTCATCCTCAAGTGTCATATTCTCCGCATCCATAATTCCCTGCACGATCAGGTTCTGTTTCACCTTATATTCCGCATACTGACTGCTCTGTTCCTCAAAATCATCCATGGAAATTCCCTGGGCTTTTACAAAATCCTCCAGAGTCATATCACCCTGTTTTGCGTAATTTTCGTACAGTGTCTTAAATTCTGTTTTTGCTGTATCCAGATCATCCTGAGGATATTCTTTTACTTCGGAAGCAGAAAGTACTGTATTCCATGCAGTCTCACGGAGTGTATTCTGTGCGCTTGTTTTTGCCTCATCCTCCAGTGTGGTGCGGATCTCTTTTCTGTATTCTTCTGCTGTTTTGCAGTCTGTATTCTTGGCTGCCCAGTCATCGGTAAGCTCCGGTGCACGTTTGAAGCTCTGCAGGGTAACTTTGAATACAACTTCCTGTCCTGCCAGCTCTTCAGATGAATACTCTTCCGGGAATGTAAGATCGAGATCTTTTGTCTGGCCTTTTTTCATTCCGATAATTCCATCTTCAAAACCGTCAATAAAAGTTCCGGAACCAATGGTCAGTTCATAATTGTTAGCTGTTCCTCCATCAAATGCCACACCATCTTTGGTTCCTACATAATTGATCGTAACCACGTCACCGTTCTGGACGTTTCCTTCGGTTACTTCCTCGGCCTTATTCTGTAATTCTTCCTTAATTCTTCCGTCAACCATATCATCGGTTACCGCTTCTACAGTTTTATCAAGAGACAGCCCCTTATACTGTCCGATTGTCACATATTTGCTGACATCATCCACAGATACCAGTCTTGTATCTCCGGAAACTGTGCCTGTACTTTCTTTATCTGAATCTGATTCTGCGGAATCTGCTGCTTTGGAATCTTTTTCATCAGCTGTATCCTGTGATTCCGCTGTGGATTTTGTTTCTTCTTTCTGACCTGCAGATGTGCCACAGGCTGTCATTGCCATAGCTGCACACAGTGCAAGAATAACGAGATATGTCTTTTTCTTCATATCTTACTCCCTTCATCAAATAAAACGGATATTTATATTCCGATTCAAACTCTATATTCAACTGTGGATTATTATAGTCTTTTTTTATGTTTCCCTGTAAAATCTGAATTACTTTTTTACATTTCAGGAACCGGTGTCGGCCTGGAAGAATCCCATACTTCAGATACATCAAACAGATCACTGAGCATATCCGGATTATAATACATACGATATCCATCCAGATTTCTTCTTCCCTGTCGGAAATATTCACTTGTAATCTGTACAAAATACTGGCTGGAATCCACGTTACAGAAATAACGGTAGCCACGGCTCTTGTAATATTCATACTTGGCGTTATCCGAAGTATATCCTTCCCAGTCACCGATATCTGCGCCAAAGGCAAAAATAATCATGTCCGTTTTTCCCAGAATCGGAGCCACATATTTTTCCCATTTCTTATTATCGGTTTTCAGTTCAGCCGCAGTGGAAGACGTTGCATTTCTGTGTCCCCAGGTATGGCTTGCAAATTCCCAGCCGTCTTTTTTCATGGCTTTTGCCACTTTCTTGGCCTGCTTTACCTCTTTATCATAATCAAAATCCGGATTGGCTTTAAGAAAAGCCTTCTGGTCATCCTGAAGATTTTTCTTGGTTTTATAGGCACCGTCGGTACGGTATCCCAGAACTCCGTTGTAACCTGTCATCGCCAGAATTCCTTTTCTTCCATGATAGGAAAAATCCGGATGCTGTTTTATGAAGGAGTCCAGAATAGGCACCACATCGTAATCGCCGGTTACAACTGTTCCGTCTGCCTTTTTATATTCACACTTGATGTCTCCGTTGTCATCAATTACCAGCTTTGTGGCAAAACCGTCATCATCCATGTAATGGTAATAGCTGACATCATCTTCGGAAAGCACAAACGGAATCTTGCCTTCCGGAAGCATGATCTTTCCTCTGCTCATAGTTCCGTCATCATTAACAACCGCCATGTCATGAGGACTTACCAGTACGTATCCCTTCTCATACATACTCTGAATCATCTTTTTAAACTCGCTGACTGTTGTCATCATCTGATTGTATCCCGCTTCATCGGAATCTCCGTCAAAAGCTCTGGATGTGTCTACAATCAGTGAATGAAAGAACACATGGGTAATATTTTCCAGAGGATATTCCACACAGGCATCTCTTTTCTTTCTGTATTCCGATACTGCCTTCTGCATCTTATCACTGGTTGCAAACTTCCAGTTATTCTGAAGAACAGAAATCGCCCCTGTGTAGTCATACTGCTGTGCCAGTTTCTGCGCCTTCTTGAGAAGTGTTTTTTCGTCTGAGGAAGTACTTGTGGAACTGTCTTCGGATTCTTCCCGTTTCTGGGTTTCCTTCTCTGCTTTTTTTTCTTCTTTTGGTGTCTCGGTAGCTGCCGGCTGATCCTCCGGATCTGCTGCTACTTTGGCCACTTCTTCTGCTTCTTCAGACTGTGTATCCTCCTCTTCTGCCTCATCTGACTGTGTTTCTTCACTGTCCTGTGACTGGGCAATCATATTGTCCTTCTCAACGGTAACGGAAGAATTTCCGCCCACAAGAAGTGACGCTGCAAGTACTGTTGTCAGTACACCTGCAATTTTTTTCTTCATAAATAATAAGCCCCTTTCTTTTAAGTCCCCTCGTATCTTTTATCTGCGGATCATCCCATCGGCGGTACCGGTGTCGGTCTTGCAGAATCAAAAACTTCTTTTGCGTTAAAAAGATCCTCCAGAAGCTCCGGATTATAATACATACGATATCCATCCAGATTTCTTCTTCCCTGTCGGAAATAGCGGTCACGGATCTGTACAAAATATTGACTGGAATCTACATTACAGTAATAATTATAGCCCTGTCCCTTCAGATATTCGAATTTATCACCGGAATAATCTGCTGCATTTGTAAGATCTGTTCCAAAAGCAAAAATAATGATATCCGTTCCCCCAATCAGCGGATCCACATTTTTTTTGAATTTTTCGGTATCGGACTGCAGTTTCTCCAGGGAAATCTGTCCTACATTCTGATGTCCCCAGGTATGGCTCGCAAATTCCCAGCCTTCTGCCTTCATAGCATCAGCAACTTTTTTTGCGGCTGCCCGTTCTTCCTCCAGACTGAAATCCGGATGTTCGTCCAGCCACTGTACTTTATTTGCATCCAGATCTGCAGGACGTGTTTCATAACTTTCGTCTGTACGGTATCCCAGAATTCCATTGTACCCGGTAAGTGCCACGATTCCCTTGGCTCCCCGGTAGGAAAAATCCGGATGCTGCTCCACAAAACGGTCAATCAATGGTACCATATCGTAATCTCCTACTGATACGCTGCCATCATCTTCCACATATTCGTTGCGGATTTTCCCCTCTTCATCCACAATCAGTTTTGTGGCAAAACCATCTCCATCCATATAATGATAATAACATACATCATCCTGCGAAAGGACAAACGGTGTTTTCCCCGGTGGGAGAAGAATTTCTCCTTCTGTGATATTGCCGTTTTCATCCACCTTTGCCATGTCTTTAATGCTTACCATGACATAGCCCTTATCGTACATGGTCTGCGTAATCTTATTAAACTCATCAATGGTAGTCATAACCTGATTATAATCTGCTTCTTTATAATCTCCGTCAAAAGCTTTGGATGTATCTTTTATCAGAATATGATAAAAGACATGCGTCACTTCTTCAAGTGGCCATGCCGTACATGTTGCTTTTGTTTCTTCATATTTTTTTACCGCATTCTGCATCTTCTGGCTGGAGCCGTAACCCGGATCTTTTTTCAGAAGATCTATTGCCTTGTCATAATTATACTGCTGTGCAAGAATATCTGCCTTTGCAAGAGTATCACCGGATAGGGTTTCTTCTAATGCGGCAGCTTCTGTAGGAACGTTCTGCTTGGAACTTTCATCCTGCGAATTTTTCTGATTTTCTGTTTCGTTTGATTCCTTTGTAGCAGATGCGCTTTTTTTCTGCTGAGAGACTGCTGTATTTTTTTCTTTAAAAGCTGTCACACCGGCGGATATGCCTCCGGAGACAAGCAAAACTGCTGCTCCTATGGCGATCAGACGATTTCTGCGTTCCCGCTGCAGACGCTTCCTGCGGCGTTCCAGCATACATTTCCGCCATTCTTCATACTCCGGAGTTCCCATTTCTGGTCTGGATCTCCGGGGTCTGTTCTCTTCCATACCAATTTCCTCCATCTCTGGTCTTTTTTCGTTTCTTACGTATAAACAAAGATCGCCCTGTTTCTGCAATCCATCTGGTATATATTGTGGACCACAGCACAATCATTATACCTTGTAAACGCTGAAATTTCCACCATTCCTCCTGTCTTTTTCACTTTTCTTTTATCTTGCCTTTTTGAGAAAACAATGCTAAAATATTTTGTACGTAATGTAACCGATTGCGAAACAAATATACATACAGGGGGATTCTCAAATGAGTACAGTTACCATTGTTCTTCTGGTCATCCTCGTTATTCTGATCGCAGCATTAGTCGCACTCTACTTCTTCGGAAAGAAGGCTCAGAAAAAACAGGACGAACAGCAGGCTCAGATCCAGGCCAACAAGCAGACAGTTTCCATGCTGATCATCGATAAAAAGCGGATGCCACTGAAAGATTCCGGACTTCCACAGATGGTCATTGACCAGACACCGAAGCTTATGCGTCGTTCCAAACTTCCGATCGTAAAAGCTAAAGTTGGTCCGAAGATCAGCATCCTCATTGCAGATGAGAAAGTCTTTGATCTGATCCCGGTTAAGAAAGAGATCAAAGCTGAAGTCAGCGGTCTTTACATCGTTGGCGTAAAAGGAATCCGTGGTTCTCTTGAAACACCACAGAAGAAGAAAAAAGGCTTCCTCGCAAGATTCCGTAAATAATCCGAATACAAAACAACCGCCGTGCTCTCAGGATTTTCCTGATGTACGGCGGTTATTTTTTATGATGCTGGTATTATAAGACAAAATCCTTACAGTCTCTTGGCTGTACCTGAATTGCCAGGTAGCAGTCTGCCACATGTTCCTCATTCATATCCAGCGCATAATCTGCTTTCATCTGAAGATTCTCTTCGCTTTCTTTAAGCTCCAGGCTTGTAGCTGCAATTCCCATCTGAAGTGTTCCATATGGAGTAGTATAATAGGTCATGTTTTTCTTTCCCTGTTCAAATACCATATGGACATTTACCAGGCCTTTTTTGCTTACTTCCAGGCCTTTTTCTGACATTTTTATGTAATTGATTGTGGGTTCGGCAGTTTCATCCAAAAGTTCCTCATATCTGAGATAATGGGAACCGTTGCGGAAATAATACTGTCCCGGCACAACGATCTCGATCGGCTCCTGGTCTCCCTGTGAGTCCATCATCTGAAGCCCTCTTACATGGATCAAAACTTCTTTTTGCATTTTTTTCTCCTAATATTTCTCAATATCGATCTTCTGTGTCTTTTCTACATTATATGGAAGAATGGAATTGGCAAAATCCTTGAATTTCTCGGCAAGGTCACTTACATAAAAGCGGTATGGAAATTCTTCCTGTGCAGCTTCATCACTGGCAAGATCCATCCCCGCCAGAAGCTTCTTCAGTTCCAGCGCCGTTTCATATGCCGGGTTTACAAGGCGGACCTCCTCACCCATAATCTTCCGGATCGTAGATCGCAGAAGCGGATAATGGGTGCAGCCAAGGATCAGCGTATCGATCTCCTGATCCTGCAGCTCCTTTAAGTATCTTCTGGCTACTTCCTCTGTAACCGGATCGTGATACCATCCTTCTTCCACCAGCGGTACAAATAAGGGGCACGCCTTTCCGATAACTGTAATCTCCGGATCCAGTTCTTTCAGATAAGAAGCATGGATGCCGCTGCCTACGGTACCTACCGTACCGATGATACCAACACGCTTGTTTCTGGTTTCCTGGGCTGCCACTCTGGCACCGGCCTCGATCACTCCCAGAATAGGAATATCCAGCTCGTCTTTCACCTCATCCAGGGCAAAAGCACTGGCCGTATTACAGGCTACAACAATGGCCTTCACCTTCTGTTCCTGCAGAAAATGAATGATCTGACGGGAGTAACGGATAACCGTTTCTTTGGATTTGCTTCCGTATGGAACCCGGGCTGTGTCTCCGAAATATACGATTTTTTCCGAGGGAAGATTCCGCATGATTTCCCGGGCTACGGTCAGTCCTCCGATACCGGAATCAAACACACCAACCGGTGCGTTTCTGTCTATATTCATTGATCTTATTCTCCTGAAATAATTAATCGAGCGCTATAATTACTCGTTGGAATATTGTATCACCAATCCAGCGCTTTCGCAAGCCAGAAGGAGATCTTCACCGGCTTATTTTCCCCATTATCCTCCACTTTCTCAAAGCAGAATTCCGGGTAGATGGTTCCCCACCAGGCATAAACTCCAGGGTTCTCAAAACCCGTAATCCTTTTCTCCCAGGTACCGCCTGCAAGAATTATGGCAGCCAGAAGAAAAATCCCCCATGTTCTTTTTAATATATGCTTTCCTGTTGTTATCGCATTCATAATCAAACCCTCCTGATATCTTTTTGATGGATATCAGAATTATTAACAGCCGGAACTTTATTTATTCACCGTTCCCGTAATCCACCTCCAGAAGCTCCCCGTTTACCCATACAGACGGAATCCACGGCAGTGTTCCGTCCTGGTAAAACTGATGATACACCTCTCTTAAAGTCACTCCTTTTTTCTGCTGACCGGTAGTACGGTTCTCCTGGATCCCCTGAAGATACTCACCCACAGAACTTTCTTCTGCCCCTTTCCAGCGAAAAACCTCTCCCAGCATTCCTGTTCGGAACATATACACATCCTCTCCCACATGTTCTTCCTGCTTCAGATACTCAAGAAATACTTTTCTGTTTTCTTCTGTCAGCATGCTTTCATCCAGAATTACCACCTGAAGGTGTCCCAAATCCAGAAATTTTTCCTGAGACCGGTTATAAACTTCCTCGATCTCCTGAAAATTTTCACCTGCAAGAGTCAGTACGGAAACCGGATCTTCCTCCGGCTTTTCCTGCCCGGTGGTCACATTCATATCCGGCATGGCATATTTCAGCACAAAACCTTCTTCTGAAACACCGGCGCCCAGTGCCAGCGGATACATTCGTTTTTCCGGTTCCACAGCTGCGCATCCGGTTCCCATAAGACTTATAAAGAAAAACAGGCTCGCAGACACCACTTTTTTCTTCCACCGGCCTTTATTTTCCACGCTGAGAAAAATCTGGATCACAAGAAGCAGCGGCACAAAAATATATGCCAGATACCAGCCATAATACGTTTCTATCCCGGCACCGTTTTTTTCGTAAAACGAAAGGATCCACCCTGCTGCCGGAATCCAGTACCGTCCACTTCCAAGCTTTGTTTTTTCCGCAATCTGATTCCCGTAATGAAAAAGACTTCCCAGAGAAAAAAGAAGCCCGAACACCAGAAATCCCATCCAGATCACATCAAATCTTGCCAGCACATTTCCCGGAAGATCTGCCCCGTCCAGAAGAGGCAGCACCGGATATGTTTCCGCCAGAATCCTGTTTTTTCCAAATACAGCAGGAAGCAGAACCTGCATACCAAGGACAATTCCACACACGGTAAGAAAGGCCAGGATCACCGGCTTTCTGGCACTTCCCTGTTTTTCTACTTTTTCAAGCCCAAAAGGCAGAAGCCCCACTCCGGAAAAAACACAGAGAAATGCATACACATCCCGGATCATCCATTTCCCGGAAAACCTGCTACCGGTACCCTCCACGGTTTCCAGAAAATATTCCGCTTTTCCCTGTCCTGCACTCAAAATCATAAGAAGGAGAATCCCTGCCAGAAAAATCCCTCCGGAAATTTCCGCAATCCTTCCTCTTCTCTGCATTCCCCGGTGCGTTCCCAGACTGCATGCTGCCACAGCAAGCAGAGACAGCCATTTCCCGGAAATCCCGCTGATCAGACTCTGTGGAATTACTTTTGCAAGAAGATCCGCCAGAAAAGCCGCACTTAAGATTACATATAAAAGAAAGAACAGTCCAATAAACCGTACAGTAATATTTCCTGTCATTCTGGAAAGTTCTCCATAAGCAGGAGCAAGACGGATCAGCCAGATCACATAAAATGAAAGAAGCACCGCCGCCAGGATCGTCCCTGCCATAGCATTCACTCCCAGCATTTCTCCGTTTTTAAAAAGGCACAGAAGAAAAGGCGCCGGAAACACAAGTATGATCTGCCGGAAAAGCTGTCTGTGGGAAATCCTGTTGTTTTCTGCAAATCTCATAATCCTTTTCCTTTCTGCCTCCACGGCTTTGTCCGCAGTCTGCGCTTCTGGTCATCTCTTGCATACAACGGCCGGAATTTCCGTTTCCGGAATGGCTGGCGCAAAATTCTTCCTCCTGTTTCCGCCTGGCCGTTTTTTTCTACAAAGGGTACCAGATATGGGACACCAAAACTTAAAAGTCCTGCCAGATGTGCCGCTGTCAGATACAGTCCCAGCACAATTCCGAAGATGCCAAGATATCCTCCCAGAAAAAGAAATCCATACTTCAGAAGCCGGAACGCAGACGCAAATTCCTCATTGGGGATCGCCAGAGATCCAAGCGCCGTTAATGCCACAATAATTACCACCACGGGGCTTACCAGATTAGCCTCCACAGCTGCCTGTCCAATAATCAGGCCTCCAACAATCCCGATGGCATTTCCAAGAGCTCCGGGAATCCGCACGCCCGCCTCCCGGATCAGCTCAAAAGACAGCTCCAGGAACACCAGCTCCACCACGCTGGAAAACGGTACGCCTTCCCTTGCCTGTGCAAAAGAAAGAATCAGATTGGCCGGAAGAATCTGAGTGTGGAACCGTATCACAGCCAGATAAAGTCCCGGAAGCAACGTTGCCACAGCCATAGCCAGATACCGCAGCACACGCAGGAATGAAGTCATTTCAAAACGGTTGTACCAGTCCTCACTGCTTTCCATAAAACTGTTAAATGCACCTGGAATCACCAGTGCCACCGGTGAGTTGTCGCAGAGCAGAACGGCTTTTCCATTGAGAAGTTCCTGTGCCGCCCGGTCCGGACGTTCGGTTGTCTGAAACTGAGGGAACGGCGAATACCATGCTTCTTCGGTCAGCTGTTCCAGCATTCCGCTATCCAGAATTCCGTCCACAGTAAAAGATTCCAGCCGTTCTTTCACTGCGGTCAGAAGTTCTTCGTGCACCAGATCTTCCACGTACAGAAGCTGCACCACTGTATTGGAACGCACCCCGATGCTTTGCTGCTCTACTTTAAGACGGGTATCCCGGATCCGCTTCCGCACAAGGGCCGCATTGGTTTTTACGCTGTCGCAGAAACCTTCCTTGGAACCCCGCAGCACTTTTTCCGTTTCCGCTTCTGATACATCCAGCCCCGGATAGCCTTTGCTGGATATCTTCATGGCCCTATCATAACCATCCATAAAGAAAACCGCATTTCCGGAAAGAACAGCCCCGAAGACTTCTTCCATGGAAAAAAGTTCTTCCACATCCGCAATTCCGAGACTGTTTCTCCTGATAAATTCCCGAATCTTTTCTTCCGGAATTTCCCAGAAATGATTGATCATCTTTCCAATGGCAGAATCGTCCAGCATCATGTTGGAAACTGCCACTTCAATATAAACCATCAGACAGTCCACTTTATGACCCTCTCCCAGGCGCATGGGCCGTATCAGAATATCATCGCAGTTTTCACAGCGCTTCCGGATATAAGATTCATTTTCATGGAGAGATACTGAAATCTTTTTTTCTTCCACAGTTTCACCGTCCTTTTCCAATAAAAAAGAGATGCCAGTGGCATCTCTCTTAATATCCCCGGATATCCGGTTCTTATTCTTTTTTCTCGGATTCTCTGGCTGCATTCTCCGCGCGGATGGTACGGATAATTGCCATTCTCTGATTCTCCAGATGGTGAAAAGAAATATCCTGTGCTTTCTGCACATCACCCTCCCGAATCGCTTTTACCAGTTCTTCGTGTTCGCTGACAAGAAGATTTCTGGTCTGCTCTTCCTTCAGATATTCCACGCGGTAACGGTACATCTGTTCCCGGAGATTATTCAGTACCTGGTTCAGGCGCTTGTTATCGGAGGCCTGGTAAATGATCTCATGGAACGCCACATCCGCTTCCGCAAGACGAACAAGATTTCCCTCTGCTTTTGTTTTTTCGAATTCTTTGGCTGCCACCCAGAGCCGTCCAAGCTCCTCCTCTGTAATCAGCTTGCATGCCTTTTCTATAGCTACGTTCTCAAGTGCAATACGCACCTCAAGAACATCATTCAGATCTTTTTCAGTAATGCTTGCAACCTGGGCTCCCCGGCGCGGAATCATTACCACAAGACCTTCCTGCTCCAGCTTACGCATTGCCTCACGCACCGGTGTTCTGCTGACCCCCAGACGCTCTGCAAGAGCGATCTCCAGAAGTCTTTCCCCCGGTTTCAGTTCTCCTTTCAGAATTGCCTGCCTCAAGGTGTTAAAAACAACATCCCGAAGCGGCAGATATTCATTCATATCCACAGAAAAATCACTTGTCATTTGTAACTCCTCCATCCCTGTTGTAAATATCCGTGGCAAATACTGTTTTTGCCAGTCCGCTCTTTCTGAGACTTCTGGCTGCCGCCGCCATCTTATCTCTGTTATCAAAAATACCAAATACCGTTGGACCGCTTCCGCTCATCATCGCTTTCAGCGCTCCCTTTTCTTCCATGAGTTCTTTGATATTTCCAATTACAGGGTACTGGCGGATAATTCCAGGCTCAAATACATTCTCCATTTTTGATGCCATGGCATAAAGATCACCGCACTCAATATCCCTGATAAGGCCATCAATATCCGGATGTTTCCCGATTCCCGCCAGATTCAGATTTTCGTAGGCAGTTTTTGTGGAAACATTGATTCCCGGTTTTCCTACCAGCACATAGCATTCCGGAACTTTCGGAAGTCGCTTCAGCTTCTCACCGATTCCCTCCGCAAGGGCTGTTCCACGCATAATGCAGTACGGAACATCTGCTCCTACCTTCACTGCGCGCTCCATCAGCTGCTCTTCCGTCAGGCCCAGATGAAACATCCGGTTCACACCTACAAATGCGGCCGCAGCATCAGAGCTTCCGCCTGCCATACCTGCTGCTACCGGAATAAACTTGCGAAGTTTAATGGAAAGTCCCTCTTCAATTCCAAATTCGTCCATCAGCATCTGTGCTGCTTTATATACAAGATTCCGGCTGTCTGTGGGAATAAACGGAAGATTGGTGGTCAGCACGATTCCTGGCCGTTTCGTCTTTCTGATATCCAGGATATCATACATACGGATGGTCTGCATGATCATGCGTACCTCATGATAGCCGTCCTCTCTCTTCCCCAGAACATCAAGTCCGAGATTGATCTTTGCCATTGCTTTTAAACGCATAAGCCCCTCCATTTGTACTTTGTATACAGTATTTATATGTATATTTTATATGATTTTCACAGTCTTTTCAACAGCAAAATTTTCCAGCTTTTTTCATTTTCTGCTGTTTTTTTCTCATTTAATCTGTCCTTCTACTTTTTTCACCACAAGAAGCGGTGTTCCCGGAGATGGCTCCTGGTTTTCCTTAAGCCCGTTCAGAGTGCAGATTTCTTCAATGGATGTATGATATTTTCTTGCAATATCCCACAGCGCATCTCCCGGTTTCACCATATAAATCAGTATTCCCGGCATGGCCTGGATTTTTTTCATATCCAGAGGTTTTTCTTCCACTTTATCAATAATAAATACCGGTTCCCGGATCACCGCAAGAAGATTCAGGCCCACTGACGCCCGGATCTCGATTTCGTTGCCGTCTGCCATGGATGCAGAAAGCTGTTCCAGTTCCGCCTTTAACCGGTAGCTGCTGTCCGGTCGGATACCTCTTGCTTCCACCACATGAGAAAACGGGATCATAGCCTCCATGGAATAAAAAGGCATCCTGTCATTTCCGATAATATACAGAATCTTCAGCATGACCACTCCATCTGCCTGCACTCCGTTCTCCACAATCCTGGTCTTATCGATTTTTACTTTTCCCTGGCTGTGACAAAGCTGAAGAATTTTTCCCTGGGTTTCTTTTACCTGAATACGGTCACTGATCCGGCATCTGGAAAAATTCCGCACCAGCAGTCTTTCCAGGACTTCATTTTTTCCTTCCGGAATGCATTCCCGAAGAGGTGTATACACATCTGTAACCATTGAACATTCTTCCTCCCGGAAAAACTTCATATCCAGTTCCAGCACTACATCAGATACAAAAATTCTTTCTTCTCCATCTGCATCCGGCTTTACTTCCAGGCTCTGGTGCATTACAGACACTTCAATATCCGGAATCAGTTCCTCCGTACAGTCCGAGCATTCCACTTCCCCGGAAAAGGGCAGGGCGTATTCCAGCCATTGCACCGGTGCTTCTGTATCTTCCGATTCATACAGCACAAAAACTGACAGCTCACCTCTTGCTTTTACGATATTTTCTCCCGGTTTCAGCTCCAGCCCCCGTACATCCATGGTATACCAGATCAGGCTGGAAATATCCGGGCGGTTGGAAGCAATGGTATATTCATCTTTGATCCGGAAGGTGTCTTTTTTATGTACAGTAAGTCCCAGGAAACGTACCTGCTTCTTTCTCACAGAAATGTCCGTAACATCCAGCGCTACCGGAAGCCGGATCTGCTCCGTCTCATCCACAGCTGCATAAAAAGTTACCAGGGCTTTGATATTCAGCTTTCTGGAATGGATCAGCCGGAGCGTAAGATCCTCTATTTCCCACTTCAGGCACATTTTATCCCCATTTACAATATCTTTCAGGTTTAATGTTTCCTCAAAAGGCAATTTTGCTGTAAGACTGCTGATAATTCCGCTTTCTTCCCCCACATAAAGAACATCTACCTGCAGATCTCCACGCAGAATCCCTTTTCCATCTGCAAGGCGTACATCCTCCATAATGATCCGTCCCTTATGCTGGATCAGTCTTCCCACATCCGGTTTTGCATCCGGTACATTAAAATCCTCATCAAAAGTAACCTGGCTTTTCGCCCTGCTTTTTTCTCTGAGTATCTGCATACTTTCCTTTTTTAATTCCACAGTCTAATCCCCTTTCTCAGATACTTTTTCTGATTTCCTGCTGCCTTCCCGGAAAGTTACCGGCTTTTTCTGGCGCCGGGTTTTTATTACAATGGAAGGGTACGATGGAACTCCGGCTTCACTCAGATCTTTTGGTCCCAGAAGTCTTGTAATAAAAAAAAGCCCGTTTCCGGATTCCCCAAGTTCTTCTACCTGAATACTGTACCCACCGCTCATCTGACGGCCATATCCCTTTACCAGGTACAGATCCTCCCCTGTTTCGTAGCTTAGCTGAAATTCTTTTTCCTTTTTTTCTTCCATGATCCTGGAAAGTTCTTCCGGGATATCCGAATGTTCCACTACCGTATAGGAAACCGGTTTTCGATCTTCTTCCTCAATCCGCACAAACCGGCATCCGGAAAGCAGAAAGGCTGTTATTACAGCAATCAGCACAAAAACTGATTTTTTCATAATTCCCTCTTTTATCAGCAGCCTGCATTACTCAGTATTTATTCTATGTAATCCGGGAAAGATTTATTGCAACTATCGGAAATTCTTCGTATAATGGTATCAGGATGCGAAGCTGCATCAAAATATAGAAAGGACAAAAGACATGATTCGATTTATACTTGTCTGTATCGTTGTCATCGCTTATCTGGTGCTGACGATCCCGGTTCTTCTGGTGGAATGGATCATCGGCAAGTTCTCTCCAATGACCAAGGATATCAGTTCCCTGCGTATGGTACAGGCCATATTTAAATTTATCCTGTGGATCACTGGTGCCAAAGTCACCGTCATCGGTGAAGAAAATGTTCCGAAAGATCAGGCCGTTCTCTATGTGGCAAACCACAGAAGTTATTTTGACATTCTGCTGACCTACAGCCGCTGCCCGATCCGTACCGGTTATGTTGCAAAAAAAGAAATGGAACGTTACCCTCTGCTTTCCAACTGGATGCGTAACCTCTACTGCCTCTTCCTTGACAGAGAAGACATCAAACAGGGACTGAAAACCATCCTTCAGGCGGCAGATTACGTAAAATCCGGCATTTCCGTATGCATTTTCCCGGAAGGAACCAGAAACAAAAATGCAGACGAAACCGATATGCTGCCATTTCATGACGGTAGTTTCAAGATCGCAACCAGAGCAAAAAGCCCGATCATTCCTGTTGCGATCAGCAATTCCGCCAATATCTGGGAAGCCAATTTTCCAAAGATGTCTCCTACACATGTGGTAATTGAATATGGCAAACCGATCATTCCATCTGAGCTTGACCGGGATACTCAGCGTCACCTGGGTGCGTATACTCAGAGCATTATTAAAGAAATGCTTATCAAAAACAAAGAGCTGGTGTGAGCAATGTTTCACACCAGCTTTTCTGATCTATACAGATTCTTTTTTATTTTTCAGGAACGTCTGTTCCCCCCCCCCAATTGTCGGGACGTTATCCATGTATTCTTTTTTTATGTCTTCAGACACGGATTTAAAGAACTGTTCTTTTGTTTTTTCGTAGCCGTCAAATTCTGAGGTAGCACTTCCCTTATCTTCAGTCTCCGTACGCTCTTCTGCCATTGAGATCATTTCTCCTTTCAGACGGCTCTGAATATCTTTCAGGCATTCCAGAAGAAGCGGATTGAAGGTACCGCACTCTCCATTCAGGATCATCTCAACAGCTTTCTCATGAGAATAAGCTTTCTTATATACACGTTCGCTGATCAGCGCATCGTATACATCAGCCAGTGCAACTACCTGGGCAGAAATCGGGATTTCTTCTCCCTTCAGGCCATCCGGATAGCCTTTTCCATCATAACGTTCGTGATGCCATCTGCAGATATCATGGGCAATCCGGACCAGCGGTTCGTTTTTATAATATTCCAGGCTCTCCAGCATGGAAGCACCAATAGCACTGTGTGTCTTAATCACCTCAAATTCTTCTTTGGTCAGTCTGCCCGGCTTATTCAGAATCTTATCATCAATACCGATCTTTCCGATATCATGAAGCGCAGACGCTGTAACAATCATTCTTCTTACGGAGCTGGACAGATCATACTGATCCGTTTTCTGTATCAGTCTCTCCAGAATCAGTTCTGTAATAATATTGATATGCAGAACATGGGCACCACTTTCACCATTTCTGAATTCTACAATCTGGCTTAAGATGCTGATCATCATACGGTTGTTCTTTTCTTTTTCATAAATCTGATCTGTAACAAGAACCAGCAGTCTTCTCTGTTTTGCATATAATGTAATGGTGTTGTAAACACGTTTGTATACAATCTGGGCATCAAATGGCTTTTTGATATAATCCGCAACTCCCAGATCAAAGGCACGTCTCACGTAGGAAACGGAATCTTCACCGGAAATCATGATAACCGGAATATCCTCAAGCCAGTTTCTTTCATTCATATAGCTCAGTACTCCAAATCCGTCCAGCACCGGCATAACAAGATCAAGAAGTACCAGAGAAATTCCTGTTTCATACTGTCTCAGGAGTTTAATGGCTTCCTCTCCGTTAGTCGCTTCCAGAATGTCATAATCTTCTTTCAGCATTTCGGACAGAATGCAGCGGTTCATCTCTGAATCATCTACAATCAGAATGGTCAGTTTTGTTTTATCCTGCAGTAAAATTTCCTGTGCACTGTTTCTTCCTACAATCTCATTTTCGCTGATAACAACCATATTTTTACGTTGTTTTGCACGATACATAAACTTGTCTGCACGAAGTACTGCTTCTCCCAGCTTTTCTCCGGTGGAAAGCACTCCACCGATACTTACTGACAGTTTCAGCTGAGAATATCCGGGAACTCTGGCTGCATGGACTTCTTCCTGAATCTCTTTCAGTTTTCTGGTAAAATTATCCACATTAATATCCGGAATCAGAAGAAGAAACTCATCTCCTCCGAAACGGACGACTTTATCTGTCTTACGCACATGCCGGTGAATAACTTCCACAACTGCTTTTAATGCTTTATCACCTGCATCATGTCCATAGGTGTCATTATAAAGCTTAAAATCATCCAGATCTACCATCGCCACTCCGGCCGAACTTTCCAGTTCTTTCACCTTATCCTCATAATATCTCCGGTTAAAAACACCTGTCAGCGCATCTTTATACAATTCATCCGCATATCCACTGAGCTCTGCGAGAAGATTCTCCCGGTCTTCCGAATCAATAATATCATCATCTTCCAGGTTGTTAATCATTTCCATGATGTATGGCTTCCCGTCAATATTCAGATATCTGGCAATTACCTGATAAACTTTGGAGTCTACGATTTCTATTTTTGTTTTCTGGCGTTTCTCCTTCAGTGCTTTTCTGGAAATACAGTTTATACACTGTTCACTCTTACCCCATACTGAATAGCACTGACATGGCGGTTCAATCCCCGCTCCGGTTTCCAGCGTTTCTCCATCCAGCAGGCGCACAATTGAGAAGACTTTTTCCAGCTGATTCTTCATTTCCTGTACTTCCTGCATTGTCATGATATCCTTTAACTCCATTTTTTTCCTTCACTTTATACGTTACTCTGATAATCATTTTTCTTCTTATTAACATGATAGCACTAATTATTTTTAAAGTATAGTGAGAAATAACAAAAAAACCATATCCATGTCTATTTTTCGACATGTGATATGGTTTTTACATTAATGTGCTCCTGCACCCAAAATCTTCTCTGCATTTTCAATCCGCTCTTTTGTTGGCGGATTAATCCCTTTCAGCGGATAATCAAGATGAAGGTTTTCCCACTTGAAGATTCCAAGTGTATGATATGGAAGAACTTCCACTCTATCAACAGTTTTCAGGGTTGCGATGAAATCAGCCAGGCGATGGAGATAATCGTCACGATCATTACGCTCCGGTACCAGCACGTGACGAATCCACATGGATACACCCATATCCGAAAGTTTCTGCGCCATGGCAAGGATATTTTTGTTGGTACATCCTGTGAGAATCTTATGCTGTTCCTCATCAATATGTTTGATATCCAGCATGACAAGATCTGTATATTTCATCAGCTCTTCCCATTTTTCATGCCATGGGCCCTCTTCTGTGTAAGGATTGCCGCTGGTATCAAGCGTTGTGTGGATTCCCTGTTTTTTGGCTTTCTTAAAAAGTTCAGTGAGGAAATCGATCTGTAACAGTGGCTCGCCTCCACTCACAGTAATACCGCCCTTACTTCCCCAGTAAGAGCGGTATCGACAGGCTTTTTCAAGCAGCTCATCTGCTGTGTACTCCGTTCCTGTTTTCATTTGCCAGGTGTCCGGATTGTGGCAGAACTGGCAGCGCATGGCACAGCCGCTCAAAAAAATCACATACCGGACTCCTGGTCCGTCAACAGAGCCGAAGCTCTCCAGTGAGTGGACGTAGCCAGTAATTTTTTTCTGGTCGTCCATATTTTTTATTACATCCTTTCGTGGCAGGTTCTTGCGATAACGTCAAGCTGCTGCTCTCTTGTAAGGTCGATGAACTTAACAGCATATCCGGAAACACGGATGGTGAAGTTTGCATACTCCTCTTTTTCCGGATGCTCCATAGCATCGATAAGTTTCTCTTTACCGAATACGTTTACATTGAGGTGATGTGCACCACGGTCAAAGTATCCGTCCAATACATTTACAAGGTTCTCTGTACGCTCTTCCTCAGAATGTCCAAGGGCATCCGGGTTGATTGTCTGAGTATTGGAGATTCCGTCAAGGGCATCCTCATAGTCAAGTTTTGCAACAGAGTTCAGGGAAGCAAGAAGTCCGTTCTGCTCTGCGCCGTAAGACGGGTTAGCTCCCGGTGCCAGAGGCTCGCCGGCTTTTCTTCCGTCCGGAAGAGATCCTGTAGCTTTACCATAAACAACGTTGGATGTGATGGTAAGGATGGATGTGGTTGGCTTGGAATCACGATAGGTATGGATATGTTTCAGTTTCTCAAGGAATGTGGAAAGCAGTGTTGTTGCGATCTCATCTGCTCTGTCATCATCGTTACCATAGCGTGGGAAGTCACCCTCAACCTGGAAGTCTGTTGTGATTCCGTCCTCGTCACGGATTGCTTTTACTTTTGCATATTTGATAGCGGAAAGGGAGTCTACTACATGTGAGAATCCGGCGATACCAGTTGCGAAAGAACGGTCAACCTTTGTATCGATGAGTGCCATTTCAGCTGCCTCATAGTAGTATTTATCATGCATGTAATGGATCATGTTCAGTGTTCCAACATACAGATGTGCAAGCCAGTCCATCATCTGATCGTATTTAGCGATTACTTCGTCATAGTTAAGGTACTCGGAAGTGATCGGCTGATACTGAGGTCCTACCTGCTGTTTTGTCTTCTCATCAACACCACCGTTGATCGCGTAAAGAAGGCATTTTGCAAGGTTTGCACGAGCGCCGAAGAACTGCATCTCTTTACCTGTCTCTGTAGCAGATACACAGCAGCAGATGCTGTAGTCATCGCCCCATACCGGACGCATAACATCATCGTTCTCGTACTGGATGGAACTTGTTGTAACAGAGATGTCTGCTGCATATTTCTTGAAGTTCTCAGGCAGTCTTGAAGAGTAGAGAACAGTAAGGTTCGGCTCCGGAGCCGGCCCCATGTCCTCAAGTGTATGAAGGAAACGGAAGTCGTTCTTTGTTACCATGGAACGTCCATCCTGTCCCATACCTGCTACTTCCAGTGTTGCCCATACCGGGTCTCCGGAGAAGAGCTGGTTGTAAGACGGGATACGAGCGAATTTTACCATACGGAATTTCATTACCATGTGGTCAACAAGCTCCTGTGCCTCTTTCTCTGTAAGAGTTCCGTTCTCAAGGTCTCTCTCAATGTAGATATCAAGGAATGTGGAGATACGTCCAACACTCATTGCAGCTCCGTTCTGAGTCTTGATTGCTGCAAGATAACCGAAGTACAGCCACTGGAATGCTTCTTTTGCATTCTTAGCCGGCTGGGAAATATCAAAGCCGTAGATCTGAGCCATTTCTTTCATCTTCTTCAGAGCGCGGATCTGATCTGCGATCTCCTCACGAAGCTGGAAGTCATAACGTCTCATACCCTGACGGTCGCATGCTGCGAAATCTTTCTCTTTACCGGCGATCAGGAAGTCGATTCCGTAAAGAGCTACTCGTCTGTAGTCACCTACGATACGTCCACGTCCGTAAGTATCCGGAAGTCCTGTAAGGATCTTGTTGTGACGTGCTCTCTTCATCTCCGGTGTGTAGATATCGAATACACCCTGGTTGTGTGTTTTGAACTCATAGTTGTTGAAAACATCTTTGATCTTGTCGCTTACATGGTATCCATAAGTCTCACATGCCTGCTCTGCCATTTTGATTCCGCCGTATGGCATGAAAGCACGTTTCAGAGGTTTGTCTGTCTGAAGACCTACAACCTGCTCAAGATCTTTCAGCTCCTCATCGATGTATCCAGGACCATATGCTGTGATACCTGTAACTACCTCTGTCTCCATATCAAGAACGCCGCCCTTGGCACGCTCCTCTTTCTGAAGCTCCTGAAGTTTGCCCCAGAGTTTATCAGTTGCCTCTGTCGGCTCTTCCAGGAAAGAAGCGTCTCCGTCATATGGTGTGTAGTTCATGCTGATGAAGTTACGAACGTCGATTTTCTCTTTCCAACGATCGCCTTTGAATCCGTTCCACTGCTCGAAATTAACTTTTGCCAATTTGTTGCACATCCTTTCTCTGTTCTGTTTCGATGATTATTCGTTCACTGCCCGCGCAGTTAGTAATATATAACATTTCTCATGACGACCATAAGATACCAGATTCAGATTTTAAAGTCAACAGATTGGAAGTATGTTTTTTATAATATACAAGGGATGGTATTATTGATAAAATTAATGATAAAATTGTACTAGATATTGTACATTGTCGGGCGTCTGACGTACGCACTTTCGCAGTGGGCGGAGTTCCCTTTCCGGGTGGGACGCTTTGGCTGCGGGCGTTTTTGCGAGGAGGGGAAGCATTCATAGTTGCGAAGGCCATTTCCCCTCCTCGCGCTCCTCCCCTCCGGCCACGCAGTTGTTCTGCGTTGTGGGAATGTGATTCTTTACTGACAAGAAGATGGATTCTGCTGTATTGGATATGAAACACTATGCCGATTTTAGCGAAGATGTGGACGGGAATGTGGCACTTACGTTCCTGTTCCCTGGGTGTGGAATGGGTGAATAGATGTGTAGGGTTTAATCTATAACTGACTTTTAAAGTATATCTTTTATATTTTCTGATTATTTGTATTGAAACACTTTTTTGATGGAGCTATAATGTAGAAAAAAGGAGCGTGATTTTTATGAGTACGGAAACTACGAAGGATACTCTTCCTTTTACCTGCACACCGGCTTATAACCGGGATGCCTGTAAGGGGTGTGTCTGTTCTACCTGTTATGAACAGGAATTTTGTGACCGGTGCAGCTCCTGTGTGGAGCAGGGACATCGGAAGGAGCGATGTAATGCTTATGAGGGGGCTTATAACTACTGAGCGTCTGAAGTAATTCTAACATTTCAGTCATTTATACACAACAGGTACAAAAAGGGAGATGCGAAAAAACTCAATCGAGTTTTTTCACATCCCCTTTTTAATATCTGTTTTATTCCTTTGTTTTTCCCTCCATAGTCTGCTGTTCATGATTATAAATCCAGCTGGGCGTCATACTTTCGCTTCCATCTCCGTATACAGAAACAGCAATGTACTTTCCGTCTTTCACATAATATCCAATTTCCAGTTTCAGATTCGCTGCCAGTGGTCCGCCTTGTTTCCGGCTTTCTCCTATCTGAATATCGGCATTGCTGATATCAAAGGTAGTCTGTGTAAAATTGCCTTCCGAACCATATTCCATCGTTACGCTGTCCTCATCAGATTCTGTAAGGACTCCGTTTATATATATGATTTCCGATTCTGGTTCGTCGGCAGCACTGCTCTCAGAAGAGGAGGTCTCTTTATTATTCGGGGACTGTCCACATCCCGGAAGACCTGCCAGCAATATCCCAAGCATTATGAATCATGCTGTCATTCTTTTGTATCTCATTTTTCTCTTTCCCCTGTTGTAAATGATGATTTTCCTTTGATTCTGCCCTCCCTGTTAATAATCCTCAGAAGTTTCCTCTTCCTCGTCTATATAATCTGCATCCCCGGATTCTTCATACTCCTGCGTATCCTCTTCTGCCTGGGTATTTCTCTGTTCCATATTATACAGCTGACTGGGTGAAAAATATTCTGTCCCATCGCTGTATACATAAGTAGCAATGTTCACTCCATCTTTCACATAATAATTTACATCTACATTAAGGCTTGTTCTAAGACCACTGACTCCGATCACTTCATCTACCTGAATATCCAGCTCTGCACTGCTGATGTCAAAAGTCATTTCATAGAAATCTCCATCAGAGCCTGTCTCTATTGTCATGGTAGAGTCATCGTTATATCTTACATTTCCGCTGACGGACTTCATTTCATAATTATAAACCCAGCTTGGAGTCATACTTTCACTTCCGTCTCCATATACAGAAACAGCAATGTAATCTCCATTCTCCACATAATATCCAATTTTAAGATTCAGATTTGCCGCTAAAGGTCCCCCCTGTTTCTTGTTTTCGCCTATCTGAATATCCGCATTACTGATATCAAAAGTTGTCTGATTAAAATCCCCGTCAGATCCATACTCGATTGTTACACTGTCCTCATCGGAATCTGTTAAAACTCCGTTTATATATGTAATTTCTTTTTCCGCTTCTGAAGATGTGTTTCCTGTATTGCCGGACTGAGACCCTGAGCCTGTCTGCGCAGCTGCTTTCGTAGGTTTTGGTGCTGCTGTGGCTTTTGGAGTTGGCGTAGCTGTATCCTTCGGTGCTGCTGTGGCCGCCGCCTTGGTCGGTTCCGAAGCAGATGTTCCTCCATTCCCCTCTGTCAGTCCGCATCCGGAAAAACACGTTGCTGCTATTCCCAATGCCATAAATACTGCTGTCAATTTCTTGTAGTTCATTTTCTCTTCCTCCTGACATAATATTTTTCTTTCATTATACGCCTTTAACTTATCCATTTTGCAGAAACTGTCAAAATCACGTCTCTTATTGGAATAATTTCCTTTTTTTCTTTTTTATTTATTTTTATTTTATACCTGCAAATTCATATTTTGTAAAACTTACCTTCCTGATATTCTGCTTTTATAAGCTTGTCCGATATGATAAAATATTGATAAGATAAAAAAAGTACCAGGATCGGTTTTCCCGAAACTGGTACTTTTTTCAGAGAAAGTATTCTCCGCATCATATTTTTTTAAATTACAATACTTTGGAAAGAAACTCCTTTGTACGTTCCTCCCCTGGATTGCCAAAGAGTTCTTTCGGCTTTCTGTCTTCAAGGATCACTCCGTCGTCCATAAAAAGCACTCTGTCGCTGACTTCTCTTGCAAATCCCATCTCATGGGTAACAACCAGCATGGTCATGCCTTCTTTTGCAAGCTCTTTCATAACCTCAAGAACCTCCCCGACCATTTCCGGGTCAAGGGCTGATGTTGGTTCATCGAACAGCAGCACCTGCGGATTCATTGCCAGGGCTCTTGCGATGGCAACCCTCTGCTTCTGTCCGCCGGAAAGCTTCCCGGGATGGACATCTGCTTTTTCTTCAAGGCCGACTCTTTTCAGAAGAGCCCTTGCTTTCTGGTCCGCCTCTGCCGCATTCCATTTGCCAAGGCGTACCGGTGCAAGAGTGATATTTTTCAGTACTGTCATATTTGGAAACAGGTTAAAATGCTGAAAAACCATTCCCACATTTTCCCTGAATTTATCTACATCCAGCTTTGGATCCAGAATCTGCTGTCCGTTTACGGTGATCTCGCCTTCCTCCGGTTTTTCCAGAAGATTCAGGCAGCGCAGAAACGTAGATTTTCCGGAGCCGGACGGACCGATGATACAGATACACTCACCTTTATTTACATGAGTTGTGATTCCTTTTAATACATGTACATCCCCGAAGGACTTTTTCAGATTTTTAACATCAATCACTTTCTCTCAGTCTCCTTTCAAATCTCCTCAGAAGAATGCTCAGACACTTCACGATCAGGTAATACATGATACCTGCAACGATCAGCGGAATGAACATCTGATAGGTACGGGAAGAAACATAGCTTGCCGCTTTTGTCAGATCCATGATCCCCACATAACCAAGAATAGACGTCTCTTTGATCAGCTGGATAAACTCATTACCCATTGCCGGAAGGATTGTTTTTACTGCCTGCGGAATGATAATAAAACGCATAGTATCTTTATATCCCAGGCCAAGAGAACGGCCTGCTTCGCTCTGACCTTTATCTACAGATAAAATACCTCCGCGGATAACCTCGGAAACATACGCACCACTGTTGATACCGAAGCTGACCACTGCTGCCACATATCCCAGGCGGCTGTGGAATACTGCAAAATAAATGATCATCAGCTGAAGAACGGACGGTGTTCCCCGGATCACGTCAACATAAATATCCGCGATCGTAGAAAGAATGGTTCTTCTGCCTTTTTTCGCAGCTCCAAGACGTACCAGAGCCACCACAAGACCGATCAGAATACCTACGATCACAGACAGAAGGGAAACGATCAGTGTAATTCCAAGACCGTTGATATAAAATTTCCAGCGATTATCCTGAAGGAAAATAAAGCTTAAAAGTCCCAGGAAGCCATCGGTTGCAGCTACATCAGTCACATCCTCACTGCTTTCTACCGTATCTACGAAATACTGCTGGTAAAGATCATCATAAACACCGGACTTTTTAACCTTTGCAAGTCCGTCATTGATGATCTGAACAAGCTCTGTGTTTCCTTTTTCAATACAGAAAACAGTGTCCTCTGCTGTACTTGGCACAGATTCATACTGCAGATCCGAATTCTGTTTGCAGTAGATCTCAGCCATGATATTATCGATCAGGACTGCATCTGCACCGCCGTTTTTCAGCTCCATTACTGCACTGGAGGCGTTTTTAAATCGTTTCACTTTTGCATCTTTTACTTCGCCATAATCCGTTGTCTCACCGGATGCGATCATATCGCTCTGGGCACCTTCCAGAACTGCAACAGTTTTTCCGGACATCTCCTCAAAATCTTTGATCGGATTATCCTTACGGCTGATGATGCACTGGGTACCGGTGTAATAAACATCGGAAAAATCCACGCTCTTTTTTCGATCCTCTGTAGGTCCGATTCCGGCAGCGATCACCTGCACGTCTCCGACTTCCATGGAACCCATCAGTGAATCAAAAGGCATGTCCTTCCATACCAGCTTTACATTTTCTTCTTTGGCGATGGCCTCCAGAAGATCGTAGTCAAATCCTGTGATATTTCCATCATCATCCAGGTATTCAAACGGTGAATACTCTGCATTTGTTCCCACAATGATGGTCTGCTGCTCTGCTGCTTTTACTGCCACCGCACTGCTGAAATATACCGGCAGAGCCATGATCATGCACATTACAAAACAGATAAGCGCTCTGCTTTTTCCATAGCGTCTCATTGTTTTCCCCTCCTGTTATTCATATTTTTTTCCGTATCCGAAAGCACCTTCCATACCGCAGATCCCTGCCGCAAAAGCAGCTGCTTCCGCAAGGCTTTCACGGATCGCTGTTTCCCTGTCCACGCCGGCTTTGGTTTTTCCGATATATCCGGTAAGAAAAGAAGCAATAAGGGAATCTCCTGCACCGAGAGTGTCTTTTACTTCTGCAAGCGGAGCTGCCGCCTGGGCAAAAAACTTCTCACCATCATAAAGGATACATCCTTTTGCACCTCTGGAAGCCATGGCAAGTTCCGGACCCATGGAGATGATTTTTTTCAGATGGGCTTCTGCTTCCTCATCGGTTCCATCAAAAGAACAGAACGCATAGGTAACATCCGGTGCTGTTTTTTCATAATACTCTTCTGTGGAATCATCCGAAAAATCGAAGGAAACCGGGATTCCGGCCTCTTTGATCTTGTGGAGTTCATTCTCTGTAAAAGAATAATTTCCACTGTGTACCACGTCAAAACCTTTCATGTATTCCAGGTCAAACCGATCCAGAACATATGGTGTTTTTCCGCGGATGCCGCCTTCATTAAAATCCAGGAACTGACGGTCTCCGTCTTTTAACGTGATCCTGGAATAGCCATTCTCGCCGTGCAGCTATTTACACTTTACCGTTTCCACGCCGATTTTTCCCAGTGTATCCATGATCAGCTCTGCTCTGTCATCATCTCCGAAATATCCCATATATGCTGTTTTTTCACAACCGGCCATTTTTCCGTAGACACTGACATTTACACAGTTTCCACCTGGATACATGGTTTTCAGATGATCATAGATATCCACAACATTGTCTCCAAAACCAAGGAGTTTTGCACTGTATCTGCTCATTTTTCCCCTTTCTCTGTGCCGAGGCACTGCAACATTCTTAATATTCCACAACTCCCATATATCTTCTCATATCCAGCGGATGGCGGCGTTTATCCTGCAGCGCAGTACGGTAAACCGTTGTCATGGTGTAGAAGAGCATTGGTGTAAAATATTCCACGCAGCTGTCATCGATCGCTGCCATGCCAAGTTTATCTGCATCGATCACTTCGTATTTTTTTCCATATTTCTCAAGAAAAGTCAGAACTCGCTCATCCATCATACGATTTCTTCCGCGACTCATCATCAGAATGTACAGATGATCCTCGTCTGTCACCTCAAAGGGTCCGTGGAAATATTCTGCGCTGTTCAGATATCCGCAGTCCATCCACTGCATTTCCTGAAGAGAGCAGATGGCAAAACCGTATGCCTGAGAATAGGATGCTCCGGATGCCATGATATAAAGATTCGGTTCCTCAGAGTATTTTTCTGCAAAAAGCCATGCTGCATTCTGCTGATCTTTAACTGCTTCTGCAATGATCTCATCGATCTTGTCAAAACCTTCCGCAATCTTGTCATAGAGCCCATAACCCGGCTCCTGTATCTTCATAAGTTCATTAAGAAGACGGAGAACGATTCCCTGTGGCTTCTCTGCCTCTTTTACTCCCGGTGCCCAGTCGTATACAATGGAAATCCACTCATCGGTATCGCAGGCAGATCCCGGTGCATGTGTCATGGTCACAACGGCTGCGCCTGCTTCCATTCCCGCTTTTGCGGCTTCCAGACATTCCTTTGTTTTTCCGCTGTGTGAGCAGATGACCAGAAGGCTGTCTTTTCCAAGCTTCCTGGGCGGTGTCAGGGCAAACTCCCTTGCCGGGATCCACTGTGCATCCATCACTGCTGATTCCGCACGCAGGAAATAATATCCCGAATATAAATCTACCAGAGAGCCTCCGCATGCAAGAAAATACACGTTTTTGATCGTTCCATGCTCTTTGCTGATCTTATTTGCAATTTTTACTGCGTCCATTTTTTATCCTCCTGTTTTGAGATGTTCCATCTGAAAATCCTAAAAATCCTTTGAAAATTCAGGATCTGAAAGATTTTCCGGCTTTGTTTTTTCCTCTTTTGCTTTTACGGTTTACCTTTTTAAAGAATATAACATATTATAACGTTATAGTAAAGAGTGTATTCATTATTTATGAGTAATTATTCATCCCTATACATTGTTACTGTTCACTCTGTGACCGGCAGCATACCCCGCTATGCTCTTCATCCTGCTGGACAAACCCAGTTATACTATAGTAAAATACTGGTTATGAATACATCAGAAAGGACATTTTCATGTTAAATAAAAATTCAATCCAGCCGCTTTACAAGCAGCTTATGGATATTATTACCGGCCAGTTAAAAAATGGCACATATAAGCCTGGAGAGAAAATCCCCACAGAGCCGGAACTGGCTGAGCTTTACCAGGTCAGCAGAATCACAGTGCGGCGTACTGTAGAGGAACTTTGTACCCAGGGATATCTTGTCAAGCATCAGGGAAAAGGAACTTTCGTAAAATCCCCTATGATCTTCCGGAAATTTGAATCTCAGAAAAATATGAGTTTTTCTGAATCCTGCCGTCAAAGCGGTCGTGTTCCCGGTTCCCATGTACTGGCTTTCTGCAGGAAGTCTTCAGACAGTCTGACCTCTGATTTCCTCCAGCTCGCTCCTGATGAAGAAGTTTTCTTCCTGGAAAGGCTTCTCCTGGCTGACGGAATTCCCATTATCGATGTGCACACCTGGCTGCCAGTCCGGCTCTTTCCGGATTTTGATCCCAAGGCTGTGGAAAACGGATCTTTTTTTGAATATCTGAAATCTGCTTACAGCTATTCCATCGCTGATTCCAGCAGAAGCACCGTTTCAGTCACTACCGCATCCGCAGACATGGCCCAGACTTTAAGCCTTGCACCGGGGGACCCTGTGATGATCCTGGATTCCTATATGCAAAGTCCGGACGGAGCTCCCCTATACATCAGCCGGGAATACATTGCCGGCTCACGCTATACAATATCTTTCTGACAAAATGAGCAGCACAACCTGGCCCCACCATCAACACATTTCGCCCACCACTCTCAGGGAACAGGCCCGCAAGTGGGCCTCCTTCCCGTCCACAACCACCAATAGACACAACCTCCCATCCCCAACACCCCCGAATCCCACATCCCGTCAGTGCATTTACGCCCACCACAACGCTGAACAACTGCGTGGCCAGGAGGGGAAGAGCGCGAGAAGGGGAGACGGCCTTCGCTAACTCCGAGTGCTTCCCCTTCTCGCAAATTACCGCCTTCCAAAAGGCAGAACCTTTATCAAAAAAATCATAAAAAACAAATTCCCACATAAAAAGAGACCATCGAACGTCAATACGTCCAACAGTCTCTAAAAAAGAAAAATCCCTTTTATTTATTTTTAACTTTTTCAAGCATCTCCTCAGCTCTCTCAACATCCGTCTTCTCATCCTTAGGAAGAACGATGTTCAAGATAATCGCAAACACCGCCGCCGGAACAATACCGGAACCGCCGAAGATCAGGCTGATGGCCTGCGGCAGATGTGCAAGGATCGCTGTATTGGAACCAAGTCCATAACCAAGACCCAGCGCAACAGAAACGATGGTAACATTTCTCGGTCCAACCGGCCATTTGGTGATCAGCTGGATACCACTGACAACGATCGATGAGAACATCATAACAGCAGCGCCGCCCAGAACACTCTGCGGCATGATAGAGATCAGCGCCGCAAGTTTCGGGAATAATCCGCAGGCGATCAGGAAGATTCCTCCTGTAGCGATACAGAAACGGTTTACAACCTTATTCATGGCAACCAGACCAACGTTCTGGCTGAATGAAGTATTCGGCAGTACACCGAACAGTGCCGCAAAGGAAGAACCAAGACCGTCACACATAACACCACCGGAAAGCTCTTTATCGGTAGCCTCTCTTCCAAGACCACCCTCTGTGATTCCGGAAATATCACCGACAGTTTCCACTGCAGTTACAATAAACATAATGAGGATCGGCACGATCGCACGTGCGTCAAATACCCATTTCACAGGCATAAGTGCCGGTACTGCAAACCATTTCGCCTGAGCAACTTTATCCCAGTTCAGGACCCAGGCCTTTGTAGCCTCCACAGTAGCACCTGTGTCATCTACATATGTAAATGTTGTGGGAAGTACCACAGCCATGATACTTACCAGAATATATCCCACAATAATACCGATGAGGATTGAAGAAAAGCTTGTAAATCCTTTTGTACCATGTTTCAGCGCAATGATCACGATCAGAACCACAAAACCTACGAAAAGGTTTTCCAGAGAACCGTAATCCTTTGCGGAGCTTCCGCCTCCAAAGGAGCTGATTCCCACACCGATCAGTGAAAGACCAATTGAAAGTACAACGGTACCGGTTACAACAGACGGGAAAAATTTTCTCAAAGGTTTCAGAAAGCTTCCCAGAACCGTCTCAAAAAGACCGCCGATAAAACATGCTGCCATGATCGCGCCGTAGGCTACGACACCATTTCCCATAACTCCGGCAACACTCTGACATACGCCGATGAAGCCTGAACTTGTTCCCATAACGATAGGAAGCTTGCCACCGACCGGTCCGATCGTAAAGACCTGTACAAGTGTAACAATTCCTGCGATCAGCATTGCATTCTGAAGTAATGCAACCTGAAGATCCCCTCCTGCTTCGATCCCGCAGGCTGCCGTAATGATCAGAAGCGGGGTAAGATTACCCACAAACATGGCAAGCACGTGCTGCAGTCCAAGGGGAATTGCCACCTTAAGAGGTGGGCGTCCGTCCAGCTCATAAGGGCTGGCTATGTTTTTCTCCTGTTTTTCCATAATGAATCCATCCTTTCTTTCCCTATGTCCTGACGATAACATAAAAAAGAAGGCAGTTATACCCACTGCTGAATATAACCGCCCTGTTATCTGTCAGTACACGTATCGTGTCTCTTCTGTTTCGACACTCTTATCTGAACTGTTATTTCAGACTCCTGAAAAACGGGTTCATTATACAGTATCCCACCATCTATATCAAGTGTTAATTAACAAGTTGTTGATTTTTTTGCAGCTTTTTTCGCCTGGCTCTCACTCCAGAGCTCATCTGCCTGTTTCTTCCATACCTCTGCATAGTGATCACACTTTGCACAGAGATGCTCAGCTGTTTCCGGAGACTGAAGATCTGTAGATTTCGCTCCTGCACGTTCAACCATCTTGCGGAGAAGCTCCGGATTCTCAAGCATAGGACATGGACGAAGCATGTTCTTGTTGAACGGCTGTCCCTTGTGATACTCCATAAAGATCGGGCTCTTCAGCGCCTCAAGGAGTGTACATTCTTTAATGTTCGCATTGGAGAAATGAATGAATACACAAGGATCCACATCTCCGTTTGCATTGATATGAAGGTAACGGCGGCCACCTGCGATACATCCGCCTACATACTCTGCATCATTCTGGAAGTCCATAGTGAAGAGAGATTTTGTGGCACGGAATTTACGTACGCTGTCGTACATTTTGATTCTCTGCTCCGGTGTCGGAAGAAGATCTGCTGCCGCATCATTTCCAACTGGCATGTAATGGAAGAACCATGCAAAATAAGCTCCGCACTCGATCAGATGATCGAAGTACTCCTCGCTGCTTACTGCATCTACGTTTGCAGATGTGTAGCATGTGGAAACACCGAACGGAAGTCCGTGGCTCTTAAGAAGCTCCATGGCATGCATAACCTTCTGGTATACGCCATCTCCACGTCGTCCGTCTGTAGTTGCCTCTGTTCCCTCAAGGCTGATAGCCGGAACAAAGTTTTTCACACGGAGCATTTCCTGACAGAATTCTTCGTCAATAAGAGTTCCGTTTGTGAAGGAAAGGAACTCGCAGTCCGGATTCATCTCACAGATCTTAATGAGATCCTTTTTGCGGACCAGTGGCTCACCGCCTGTATAGATGTACATATAGGTTCCCAATTCTTTACCCTGTTTTACGATAGAATCGATAGTCTCAAGATCCAGGTTCAGCTTGTGGCCATACTCTGCTGCCCAGCATCCTGTGCAGTGAAGGTTACATGCGCTGGTAGGATCAAGAAGGATTGCCCACGGTACATTGCAGTCATTCTCTTCGGATACTTTTTCCTGTGTTGCGCTTCCCTTAAGGCTGGCATTTACAATAAAGTTACGGAAGAATGTCTGGCGTACTCCCGCATCCAGCTGATACATACGAAGGATCAGCTGATACCAGTTGTCCTTTGCCTCGATGGAATGACGGATGGCGTTTCTCTGTCCTGCATACCAGCCATCCGGTGTTACTTTATCAACCATTTCCATGATCTTCGGTATATTTGTCTCCGGATCCTTCTCAAGATAATCCAGTGCTTTTGTTACGGTAGCTGCGATCGCTGCCTGTTTTGCTTTGTCTACGATTCCCATAATTATTTCCTCCTGTGTTATTATCTAAAGTGATCAGTTATTTTTATGTTTATGTTTAAAGTCGACTCTTGATGATCTTGATCGTCAGGATTCCGACCCATAGGTTGAGGATTCCTTCCAGTAAAATGGAAAAGCCTACCAACGCCATCATCGTGGCTGCTGCTTCAAATGGTCTGATAAAAACCAGAACTCCGATCACTCCGGTGACCAGTGCGATCAGCAGGATCTGCCACCACAGTGCCAGACCGAATCTCTTCGCATCTACAGACATCTGGATCTTAAACAGGGCATCTGCCAGGATCAGGATTCCGAACACGGAAAAAATAAGATCCACTGCGAAATTTTTTTTGGCTATCATGATCACTCCCACTGCCATCAGCAGGATCCCGAAAGCCAGATCGAACTGAAATGCCAGACAGAAAGCATCTCTCGTGAAATAGCCGCTGATCTTAATAGCTCCGTACAGGATCAGCATGATTCCCATGAGCACGCACAGCATTTTTACAGAGCTTTTGGGCCTTACCATCAGAAAAATACCCAGCACGCAGAACAGTAATGACATGATGATGTAGATGTTTTTTACAAGCTTTAGCTGTTTCAGGTCATCCATACGTTCCCTCCTTGATAATTTTTTCTCATTTATTGTACTGAATTATATATCACCGTGTCGTTTAAAAAAACAGACAAAAAAGAGCCGGTGCCTAAATTTCAGACACCAGCTCAAAATTAACCGTTTCTATATCTCCATGTCTCAGAGAATTCCTGATCCACAGCATTATTATTAAGATCAAAACTTTTCTTTCAGCGTTCTGTATTGATTCTCAAGGCTTTTCTCATAAATATGCTCCAGCTTATGCATATCTGATAGGATATCATAATCCATATCATGACGCAGCCAGTCCAGGATCACTCCCACAAATACACATTTATAATACCGGCTTACAAGATGCTTATCTTCCTGATCCATCTCAAAGTCTCCAACCGCCCTGTTGATCAACTCCTCCACCACACGCTCTGCGGCATGGTCCAGATAATCGGCAAATACATCCCTCTGGATCGAGCGGTACAGATGTATCATGGCTTTTTTGTTCTTCTGAACTGCATTGACAAGGATTTCCATGCAGTCACTGACTGATTCCGGCGCTTTCTGATCCTTCAGAATGTCATTCAGCTCTTCCCTTACCATTGCTTCCACTGCATCCGGAATATCCCTGAAATGATAGTAAAATGTATTCCTGTTTACTCCACAGCGTTCCACGATGTCCTTTACTGTAATCTTGGACAATGGCTTTTCGTTCATAAGTTCCGTCAGTGTATGCAGTATGATCTGTCTTGTAAAACCTGGCATTTCCTCTCCCCCATCACAAGCTTTCCTCGGGTTATTTCCTTATTATGTCATAAAAATAACATACTTTCAAGCAACAACATGTTCGAAAATGTCCATAAATCCCCAAAGATCTTTCTCCCGATAACTGTCCCATGACCTGGCTGAACAAGGTTTTGTCAAATCTCTTCTTTCTGTTCCTGCACTTTTTTCTCTGGCTGAACGTGAACGATTCCCTCCACAACGGTATGGTTTCTGACCTGATCTACCACAATGTCCAGGTTTTTCCAGCTGCACCGGAACTGTTCTCCGTCCTCCGGTACACGTTCCAGGACTCCGCAGACAAACCCGCTGAAGGTATCATATTTTTCTACAGGAAGCTCCTCATTTATGGCCTCTGCCACATCATCCAGGATCGCTCCTCCCTGTATTTTCCAGATATGTTCTCCTGTCTTCTCAATATCATCCGGCTTCGGCAGATCCGTCCTGTCGTCAATATCTCCCACCAGTGTCTCCACCAGATCGTGCAGAGTAACGATTCCCACGAAACAGCCGTATTCATCCAGCACCACTGCAAAATAATCCCGTTTCTCCCTCATTTCCCGGAAGATCAGGTTGGCACGCATGGACTCCGGTACGAAAAACGGCGGATAACAGGCATGCTGTAAAACTGCTTCTCTGGATCTGTCATCCAGTCGAAAATAATCTCTGGTGTCCAGAATATGGATAATATCATCCTGGTCTTCCCCACATACCGGATAAAAGGTGTGACGGTTTTCCCTGATGATCCTTTCCCATTCCTCATCGGAATCTTCCATATAGAGGACAACCACATCTCTTCTATGTGTACAGATCTCATCTGCTGCAGTATCATCCAGGTCAAAAACATTCTGGATCATCTCGCTTTCTTCCTGCTGGATGCTGCCTTGTTCATTTCCCTCTGTAAGCAACATACGGATCTCTTCCTCTGTGGCCTGCTCCTCTTTTTCTTCCGGTTTGATCCCCATCAGATACAGCACACCATTGGCAGTTACTGTCAGAAGTGCGGTAGCCGGCCAGACTGCGATCATCGCGATCTTAAGAAGTCCTGCCAGACGCAGAGACAGCTCATCCGGATTTTTCATTCCCAGACGTCTTGGCACCAGTTCCCCAAACAGGAGACTTACATAGGAAAGCAGTATGGTCACGATGATCATGCATACGATCTTCAGAACATTTTGTGGTACATCTATCCCTGCCTTTATCAGCGCCGCAGTCATGGGCTGTGCAAAATATTCCGCCGCAAAAGCGCTCTGCAGAAATCCTGCCGTAGTTACCGTTATACGGATCGCCGTCATAAAATGTGCCGGCTGTTCTGTGAGCTTTATCAAAATCTGCGCCCGGTGATCTCCCTCTTCTGCCATCTCTTTCATCTTCGGTTCATTCATGGACAGAACCGCAATCTCCGCGCCTGCAAATACAGAGTTCAGAAAGATCAGGAACACCAGTAAAATAATTGCCTGTATCATCTTTTTATTCCCCTCAGTATAGTCGTCCGGAAGTATTCCGAACCGGTTATAATACAGAAAGCGGACTACTAATCCGCTTTCCCGTCTTGTATTTCGAATTATTACTACTTAAGATAGCATAAGCCATCCGGTCTGTCAAACTGGGAAGCCGGTTCTCCAGCCTGATACAAAAAGAAGCAGCATTTTTACTCTGCTGCCTCTTTATTTTCCATATGATGTTTCGGAAATTCCATAATGATCTCGGTTCCCTGTCCCGGCTCACTCTTAAGCCACAGCCTGCCGTTCAGAGTTTTTACCCCGTGTTTTACAATAGAAAGGCCAAGACCGGTTCCTCCGATTTCCTTGGAGTGACTTTTATCCACCCGGTAAAAACGCTCAAAGATGCGTTCCTGATCTTCTTTCGGAATACCGATTCCCGTATCCCGCACATTTACACGAACTACGTCTCCTTCATCCTTCAGCCGTACAAAAACTTCTCCACCCTGATGGTTATATTTGATAGCATTATCACAGACATTGTAGAGAACTTCTTCCATAATCGTCGGCACGGTTTCCAACACGGTACTTCCACCTTCCATATACATATGCACTTCCTGCTTCCCGGCAGCTTCATGTAAGGTGGAAAAAATATCGTGAACCATACTGTAAAGATCCAGTTCTTCCCACTGATAGGGAAGGCCGCCTTCATCCAGACGGGAGATCCGGATCACATCTCCAACCAGACGGATCAGTCTCTGCGCCTCTTTATAGATACGCCCTGCAAAAACTTTCACATCTTCATCCTTCACAAATCCGTCCTGCATGATCTCTGCAAAGCCGGAAATAGAAGTCAGCGGTGTTTTCAGCTCGTGGGAAACATTGGCGGAAAATTCTCTGCGCAGCTGTTCCCGTTCTACTTTTTCAGTTACGTCCACCAGAAGAATTACCGCACCTTCTGTCTTGTTTTCTCTTGTGACAGGGTTGGCGATCACCTGGATATCACTGCCGTCCAGACGAAGGATCTTGTTCTCATGCTTTCCTTCAAGGACCTGCCCAACGACACCTCGAAACTCCTCCGAGCGGTTCAGAAGATATACGCTTTCTCCCGTTTTGACTTCTTTTACCTTAAGGAGCCTTCCCACACTGGAGTTAACGGAAAGCACCATGGTGTAACGGTCGATCACAAGAAGACCTTCCTGCATGTTCTCCGTAATAATGGAAAACTCTTTCTGCTGCCTTCTGGCTGCCTCAAGCTGCAGACGGATCTGACGGTTCTGGCGGTAGATTTTGCTGATAAGAGGTTCCACCTCTTCATACACATTGATCTCCTCCGGATGTTCCAGATCCAGGTTGTTGAGAGGTTCCACCACCCTGCCGGAAAGTCTGGAGGCAAATACCGCAGAAAGAACAAGGATCAGAAACAGCACGCCCAAAAGGGATGGTACCAGCTGCCAGACAAGTGCAAGCGCCGAGTCCTGAGTGCCGGAAACACGAAGGACATTTCCATTGTCCAGACGTATCGCATAATATATGGTCTTTTCGGAAAGTGTAGAAGACATTCTCTCATCTTCCCCCTCTCCGTTAAGCTCTGCCTCACGGATTTCTTTTCTGTGGCCATGATTTCCCATACTTTCCACATCAGCTTCATTATCATAGAGGACTTTTCCACTTTCATCCACATAGGTGACTCTGGAATCTATGTTATTCAGCTGTTCCAGATAATCTGTCCCTGCCGCTTCTACTCCTCTGGAAATATAAACCGCTTCTTTTTTCAGCTCATTCATCAGCTGATGCTGGAAGGAATGAGAAAGGATTCCAATGACAAATGCCAGTCCCAGCACGGTAACCATGGATGAGACCAGCATAATATACTTAAATATTTTTTTACTCAAAATAATCATTCTCCGGTAAGATAATTGTCCGTGTGACTGGCACTGCTTCTGTGGACTCCGGTAATGGAGTATTCTACCCATTCCGCAATGTTTACTGCGTGATCGCCGATACGTTCAAAATACTTCGCAGCCATGAGAATGTCAAGCCCTAATCTTGCATCCGGGCTTCCGCTGCTTAAGATTTCAACCAGTTTTTCTTTAATCTCATTAAACGCATTATCTACCTTGTCATCATCATCAATCACCTGTCTGCAGAGTTCCAGATCACCCTTTACAAAAGCATCAATGCTTTCTGTCACCATGCGGACTGTATCCTCAGCCATCTTCCGGATGTTGATGCTGTTTCCGGTAACTGCTTTGTCCTCGATATGTTTGGACAGATCCGCAATATCTGCTGCCTGATCACCGATACGTTCCATATCGGAGATCATCTTCAGTGCTGCGGAAATGGATCTCAGGTCTCCGGCTACCGGATGCTCATGAAGAAGAAGCTTCATGCAGAGATTTTCGATCTCTCTTTCCTGTGCATCGATCTCTTTTTCCGTCTCAAAGATCTTGCCAATGAGAGTCATCCCGCCTTCACCCTGAATAGCTTTGGCAGAAAGTGAAATTGCTTTTTCGCAGAGACTTCCCATGGTGATCAGTTCCACGTGAAGCTCTTCCAGCTGTCTTACAAAACGTTCTGACATAATATCAACCAAACCTTCCTGTAATATAATCCTCGGTACGCTTGTCCGCCGGCATGGAGAACAGCTTGTCGGTATCCGCAAATTCCACAACCTCACCCAGAAGGAAGAATGCTGTTTTGTCGGAAATACGGGTTGCCTGCTGCATATTATGTGTGACCATGACGATCGTATAGTCTTTTTTCAGCTCTACTGCCAGATCCTCAATCTTGGATGTGGAGATCGGGTCCAGAGCAGATGTGGGCTCATCCATCAGAAGTACTTCCGGCTGTACGGCAAGGGCGCGGGCAATACAGAGACGCTGCTGCTGTCCGCCGGACATACCAAGAGCACTTTTTTTCAGACGGTCCTTCACCTCATCCCAGATAGCTGCGTCGCGGAGAGATTTTTCCACAATGTCATCCAGTTTCGCTTTGGAACGGATGCCATGGGTTCTTGGTCCGTATGCGATATTATCATAAATGCTCATCGGGAACGGATTGGGCTTCTGGAATACCATACCTACACGTTTGCGGAGAAGGTTCACATCCATGTTTCCGTAGATGTCTTCGCCGTCAAGCTCTACTTTTCCTGTGATGGTACATCCCTCTACAAGATCGTTCATACGGTTGAGGGATTTCAGAAGTGTGGATTTACCACAACCGCTGGGCCCGATAAAAGCTGTGATCTCTTTTTCCGGGATCTCCATATTGATGCCTTTCAGTGCATGAAAGTTTCCGTAATGAAGATTCATATTATCTATCAGAATTTTTGTTTTTTCACTCATGATCAGTTCATTATCCTTTCGCTATTTTTCTGGCTACCAGACCGGACAGGCCATTGATAACAAGTACAAAAGCCAGAATGACTACGGCTGTTGCAGATGCCTGGTTTACATGAAGTCCCTCGCTGGAAAGCACATACATGTGAAGTGCCAGGGTACGTCCGGAACCCATCAGGCTGTTTGGAACTGCCGCAACGGTACCGGAAGTATAAAGAAGTGCTGCTGTCTCACCTACCACACGTCCGATGGCAAGGATCACACCTGCCAGGATCCCGGGAACTGCGGAAGGAAGTACAATGGTAAAGATCGTACGGAGTTTTCCTGCTCCAAGTCCGAAACTTGCTTCACGGTAAGAATCCGGAACTGCTTTCAGCGCTTCCTCAGAAGTACGCATGATCAGTGGAAGTACCATAATTACCATAGTCAGCGCACCGGAAAGAAGGGACATGCCCCAGTGTAATGCGGTTACAAAGAACAGCATACCGAACAGACCATATACGATAGATGGAATACCGGAAAGTGTTTCTGCGGTGATACGGATCAGTTTTACAAAACGGCTGCCTTTTTTTGCATATTCTACAAGGAAGATTGCTGCAAAAATTCCAATCGGTGCCGCAATAGCCAGAGATACCAGTGTCATGATCAGGGTATTGATCAGGGACGGGAGAAGGGAAAGGTTCTCTGAGGTATAGGTAAAACTGAACAAGCTTGCGTTCAGGTAAGGGATACCTTTTACCAGCACATAGCCGATCAGGAAAAACAGCAGTGCAAAGGTAAGTACTGCGCCAAGTAATGTGAGAAATGCCAGGATTCCTGCGCCAGGATGTCTGGTGTAGGATTTCAGCTGGTCTCCCAGGGAAATTGTATTTCTTTTCTTCATAATAGTTTCTGCCGCAGGATCTGCGGCTACAGATACGTTAGTTTGCATGTTCCGCCCTCCTGTTCAGCAGTGAAAGACTTAAGTTGATGATGAGAATAAATACAAAGAGCACAACTCCTGTAGCGATCAGTGCTTCTCTGTGAAGGCCTGATGCATATCCCATCTCTGTTACGATGTTTGCAGTCATGGTACGGACACCCTGGAGAAGTCCTTTTGGCATACGTGGCTGGTTTCCGGCTACCATGATTACCGCCATGGTCTCACCGATGGCACGTCCGATTCCAAGGACAACGCCTGCCAGGATTCCGGATTTTGCCGCGGGAAGCATAACAAAGAAAATACTTCTTTCTTTTGTTGCACCAAGTGCCAGAGAGCCTTCATAATAGCTTTCCGGAACGCTTCGTACTGCGGACTCTGTAACTCCGATGATGGTTGGAAGGATCATGATTCCCAGAAGGATACATGCTGCCAGCATACTGCTTCCGGTTCCTCCGAACAGCTGGCGGATCAGTGGTACCAGGAGAACCAGGCCAAAATAACCATATACGATAGATGGAACACCTGCCATCAGTTCAATACCGGATTTCAGTGGTTTGTAGATTTTTTTCGGGCAATATCTTGCCATAAATACGGATGTAAAAAGTGCGATCGGCACTCCGATAAGGATTGCTCCTGCTGTTACATAAATACTTGCCACGATCATTGGCAGGATTCCGAATTTATCGTTTGTTGGTCTCCATTCCGTTCCGAAGAGGAATTTTAAGGGACCGATCTTTCCCATTGCAGGAAGACCGTTTGCAAAAAGGAACACGCAGATAAGAAATACTGCAAGAACTGATGCACAGGCTGCAATGAGGAAAACGACCTTCATGGCCTTTTCTCCTAAATGATTCATAAGACACCTTTCTCTCTGTTCCAGTGGATATCCACTGTGCTGATATATAACGGAGCGGCTTTCCTGACCTTGTCATGATCGCCGCTCTCTGTAAGATACTTCAATCGTTTTTTGCCCGGGAATTTATTTGGTCACGTCTTCCCAGTCTGTGATATCACCTGTGAAGATGGATTTTACCTGATCGCTTGAGAGCTCCTCAAGGTCATTGTCGTTGTTTACGATCACTGCGATACCATCTCTTGCGATCTCTGTAGCCTTGACGCCTTTTGCTGTCTCTTCGTCTTTCAGATCACGGGATGCCATTCCGATATCACATACACCCTCTGTTGCGCTGTTGATTCCTGTTGTGGAGTCGCTGACCTGAACCTCAACGGTGATGTCTTTGTTTGTTTTCTGATATGCTTCTGCAAGTTTCTCCATTACAGGGCCTACAGAAGAAGATCCCATAACTACTACTTTACCTTTTGCATCGCCGGCTTTGTATGCTTCTGCCTTGTCATCAGCTTTGATATAACCTTCTTTTTCGATGATGTCCTGTCCGTCAGAGCTCATGATGTAGTTGATGAAATCCTGTGCTGCATCGCTGAGCTTGTCGCCAGTTACGATGTTGAACGGACGTGCTACCTTGTATGTATCGTCTGCAACGTTCTCTGCAGTTGCCTCTGCTCCGTCGATCTTTACTGCTTTTACTGTGTCATTGAGGGAACCAAGAGATACATATCCGATGGAGTTCTCATCGCCTGCTACTGTGGTAAGCATTACATCTGTGTTGTTTGTGATGCTTGCTTCCTGTGTTGTCATATCTACTTTCTCGCCGTCTTTTTCTTCTTCAATTCCGAACAGCTCTACGAATGCTCCTCGTGTTCCGGAACCATCCTCACGGGAAATTACATCGATTGCTCCGGACGGTGCTGCCATTGCAACGGTTCCCATTACTGTTGTTCCGATCAGTGCTGCTGTTAAGATACCTGCGATTCTTTTTTTCATGATTTTTTTCTCCTCGTTTCTATGATCATTTTTGTTTGCTTACTGCTTAAGTACAGGTGTTATTATAGGAACGGAAGGTAAAATATAAAATCGCGGTTTTGTAAAATATTGGTAAAGAAATAAAAAGAAGCGGATATATGTAATAAAAAAAGCTGCTCGCGCAGCTTTTTTTATATCACGTATTCATCCGCCTTCACGGCCTGCCAGTTCATCAGGTCTTCCAGCGTTATATTGTCTACCACACCTTTGATAGCATCGTCCAGTTTTTTCCAGAGGATCTGTGTAACACAGTTTTCCTCCCGTTCGCAGATGGCCCCGTTGTCGTCCAGACATTCCACAGGGGAAAGACTTCCTTCTGTGAGGCGGAGAATCATGCCGATGGTGTATTTATCCGGTGTCTGCTGCAGTGCATAGCCGCCCTGAGGGCCGCGGACGCTGCGAACAAAACCAGCTTTGTTCAGGATGGAAATGATCTGCTCCAGATATTTGTCGGAGATCTCCTGGCGTTTGGCTACGTCCTTCAGACGGATAGGCTTGCCTGTATAGTTTGTGGCAAGATCCAGCATCAGTCTCACCGCATATCTTCCTCTTGTAGAAATCCTCATGTAATATTTACCTCCAATACTTCAATTCTTATCTTTGTAAACTTTATTCTGTATATTCTTAATAGGTTTTATTCGTTTTCTTTATTATACCCGAAAAAACTACGGGATACAATGGAATTAAGAACAAAACCGGCGCTCCGGCAGCCTGCTTGGACAGGCATTCAGGAGCGCCGTAAATAATTCCGCAGAAGTACGCTTCGGGGCAAAAGAAGCGGTCTTCGGATCAATTATTTTGTAAACAGTGGTGTGGAGTAGTAACGGTCTCCGCTGTCCGGAAGAAGTGCTACGATCACTTTACCCTTGTTCTCCGGGCGTTTTGCAAGCTGGATTGCCGCATAAAGAGCAGCACCGGAAGAAATTCCTGTAAGGATTCCCTCTTTCTTGGTGAGGAGTTTGGATGTCTCAAATGCATCCTCGTTCTCTACCGGGATAATCTCGTCATAAACCTTGGTGTCAAGTGTGTCCGGAACAAATCCTGCGCCGATACCCTGAATCTTATGCGGGCCTGCTTTTCCCTCGGAAAGTACAGGAGATGTTGCAGGCTCAACAGCTACTACTTTCACGTTCGGATTCTGGCTCTTCAGATACTCACCTGTACCTGTGATTGTTCCGCCTGTACCAACACCAGCTACGAAGATATCTACCTTTCCGTCTGTATCGTTCCAGATCTCCGGACCTGTAGTTGCTGCATGTGCCTTCGGGTTGGCCGGGTTCTCAAACTGTCCTGGGATAAAGCTTCCCGGGATCTCTTTGGCAAGTTCTTCTGCCTTGGCAATGGCACCTTTCATTCCTTTAGCTCCATCTGTCAGAACTACCTCTGCGCCGTATGCTTTCAGGATGTTTCTTCTCTCAACACTCATGGTTTCCGGCATGGTGAGGATTGTCTTATATCCCTTGGCAGCTGCGATAGCTGCAAGTCCGATTCCTGTGTTACCGGATGTTGGCTCGATGATGGTTGCGCCTGGTTTCAGAACGCCTTTCTGCTCTGCATCCTCGATCATTGCCTTACCGATTCTGTCCTTAACGCTTCCTGCCGGGTTAAAATACTCGAGCTTGGCAAGAATGGTAGCCTCAAGTCCCTCAGACTTCTCTACGTTCTTAACCTCTACAAGCGGTGTGTTTCCGATCAGTTCCAGTGCGCTTCCGTAAATTTTACCCATGGTGATATCCTCCTTAATTCCCTATCTCTATTTCCCTATTTCCTAGTAACTATATATGTTTTCTGTGATTTGATTGAATTATATCATAGTACAGGGATTTGTCAATACATTTCAGATAAAAAAACGCAGGAATTTTTCTCCAGAAAAATCCTGCGTTTCGTACTGTTTCATTTATTCTGTTTTTGTAATTTTCCCAAGCAGACGCATCATCTCATCCACGTCCAGCGGCTTCGCCAGAAAGCCATCCATCCCTGCTTCCTGTGCCTTTCGTCTGTCTTCATCATAGGCATTGGCAGTCATGGCAATGATCGGGATCTCAGCTCTCGAATCGTCCAAATCCCGGATCCTCTGTGTTGCCGTGTAACCATCCATATTTGGCATCTGGACATCCATCAGGATCACGTCATAATATTTCTCCGGCATTTTTTTCAGTTCTTCAATACACTGAAGGCCATCTTCCACCCGTTTCACTTCTATTCCTGCTTCGACCAGAACAGTCTCCGCAATTTCCGCATTCAGGTCATTATCCTCCGCAAGAAGAATCCGTTTTCCTTTCAGCTTCTCTGTAATATCCGGAATATTCTGTTTCTCTTTTTCCCGAACCTGATTTTCTGAACTGACAGGAAAAGAAAATTTCATAATAAAGCGGGTGCCTTTTCCCTCTTCACTTTCTACTTCGATGGTTCCTCCCATCCGGTATGTGGAATAATCTCAAAATACCAGGTGTCATTTGGAACCTTACAGCTGATCTGTACAGCCCCTTTGTGAATCGCATCTCCACCCTGGGCAATGATCGTTTTCTTTCCGGAATTTCCGTCTTTTTTCCACATCTGGTAACAATAAGAAGCATCGGTAAGTTTATCCAGTTCCAGTTCTTCTATAAATCTGTTCCAGTCAAGTACCAGAATTGAGAATCCCCAGAAGGATTTTTTTCCGGATTTATCTGTAGTATAAATCGGTTCAAACAACAGTGAGCCAAAGCCTCCCTGATTCAGCTCATAGGAACCGGCTATGGTATACTCACCGCTTTTCATTGCCAGATTCGCTTCATATTTACGGGCCGGATTATTCAGCATATCAATTCCAAAAGCTGCCTCATTTCCTTTCAGAGGATAAATATCCTTAACTACTCCGTCCGGTGCCTGTTCAATAGCTTTTATAATTTGAGAATCATCGGAGATCATCTGCGACAGAGCCTGAAATTCTTTGCTGTCCATCTGATGTCAGGGTCCAATTATATTCTGAAAGAATTCTGAAACATCAAGATATCGGTTAAGCTGTGATTTTATCCGGTTCACGGTTGTTTCCGCTGTAAAAGCAGCTCGCATTTTCTCTTCATTTACAGTATTCCTGTTGAGCAGCTGTCCACAGACGGATACTATAAAGAAGGAAATGATCCCTACGACCAGACAGTAAATCCTGATCTGTTTTGAAGTATTATCTTTTTTTATCATTTGATTTTTTTAACCTTCTCCTGCTCAGTGTAACGTTATGTCAAATGTATATTTTACCATCCTGCTATTTTATTTACAACAAAAAGAATCTCCCAAACAGCAGTGTTTTTGTCCGCTGCTGTTCAGAAGATTTCTTTTTACTGGATTATTCTTTTATTATCTGGCGGATTCGGTTAATGTAATATCTCCGTCACTGCTGTTCACATTTAAAGTCGGTGCGGAAGCGCCCACTTTGTTCTCATAAACCGAGAGGTCTTCCTCATTGCTGGATTTTCCCCGGGAAAGATCTTTAGTATCCACATCCCCGTCTGTGGTTTTCAGATAAATGTTGGTTTTATCCACGCTGCCATTTTTCATTTGTATGGAAACATCTCCGTTGGAGTTAGTGATTTCCATATCTCCGTTAAAACTGCTGTTGCCCATCTGAAGCTCACCATCATCAAGAGAAATCTGGCCGTCTGTAAGATCTGCTTTTTTTATGCTCACATCCCCGTTTTCAGATTTCAGCTGCATGTTATCCGTGCATTGCAGCTCTTTTACATCCAGATCTCCGTCGCCAAGCTTTGCCTCAAATTTTTCAAACACGCCTTTGTCCAGCATCAGATCTCCATCGGAAAGTTGCGCTGTCATTTTTTCACATAAAAGCTGATCGGCAGTAAAATCTCCGTCCGAAAGCTGAATCTCAGCTTCCAGAAGCTGCGCTTTCTCCGGCACATAGAGAATCACTGTATTTACCGCATCTTCTTTCCGGGTCTGCTCTATATGTGTCCGAAAGACTCCCAGATCATATGTTATAAAATAACCTCCCGTTCCTCCTTCGGACTCCTTAAGTGTAAGTTCTCCGTCTTTATCCTCCCAGGTCAGGGGATCTTTCTTTCCGTTTTTCTCAAGTTTATATTCCATATAATAATGGTCATCATCCGAAGTCCGGATATCCAGGTCAAGATCCTCAAAATCTACATTCAGTTTTGTAAAATCATCGATCTGTTCTTTTTTCATAACTGCAAGGTTTTTATGAGCAGAAGAATTTCCTCCGGATACATACACATGATCTGAAGCATATGTGAAATCTTTTCCCCCGGCAAAATATCCTGCTGTAGAAAGAACGACTCCCACCACACAGAGCGCTGTGCCTGTCATCAATGCTGTTTTTGCGATCTTATTCATTTCTTTGCACCTTCTTTCTTACAAATCGGTTTACCAGACGTCCGATTCCTGTTGCGCACCATTTACAGATATATACGGTAAGCACGCCGATCAGAATTCCGGATCCAGCCATGAGAAATCCGCCGCCAACCATCATGCAGGCTGCTGCCACAGATTTAAAGATCAGAGTCGCACCGAAACCTGCGAGCATGATACCGCCTGCTACAGTTGCAGCGCAGGTAACACCCAGGGAAAAAATCACGGCTGCGATCACAACTACTACGGCAAACAATACTGCCAGCGCACTGAACATAAGTGCCAGACTTACCGGTGACGCACAGAGGACAAGAATTGCAAGGAGGATGATCTTACCCGGAGAACGTTTCTTCTTTGTAGAATCACTGGTTGAAGCAGCTGTATTTTGTCCTGCTGCACTCCGTCGGTTGCCGGAACCTTCTGCCGGCAGTTCCGTCTCTTTTTCTCCGGTACTGTCTTTCCCCTCACCAACACTCTCCTGCAGAAGATTCAGAAGCAGTTCCCTGGCTGCTTCCTTCGGCTCGCCAAGTTCCTCCATTACCTGCTGCTCATTCTCCGGGCCTGCCTCATCGAAGTATTCCGAAAAATACTCAATGGCATTCTCATAATCTTCTTTCGGAAGCCGCTTCAGATATTTCCTGAGCTGCTCCATATACTCTTTCCTCGTCATTTTCGAAGTCTCCCTTCCACAATATCATCTATGGTATCGCGGTATTCTCTCCACTCTTTCCTCAGATATTCCAGATGACTGCGTCCTTCCTCTGTGATGGAATAATACTTGCGCTTCCTTCCCTGGAATTCCTCGGAATAAGTTGTCAGATATCCGCCTGTCTCCAGCTTCCTCAAAATAGGATACAAAGTTGATTCCTTAATCGATGCTACCATCTTCACAGTCTGGCTGATCTCATATCCGTAGGAATCCTGCTGTTCCACAACAGAGAGGATCAGGCATTCCGTCAGCACAGCTGACACCGGATAGTAATACATACGCTCACCCCTTTATGTAATTATTCTATATATAAAGTTTTTATATATAATTATTTTACATATATAGTATCATACTTTTCTCTTTTGTCAAGGCGAATTTCGCAATTGCTTTTTCCGAAGTCCTTCTTTATAATGTTTTACAAATACAAACTATTTCCCCAGAAAGGACATGATCTTATGGAAAAAAAGCCCCATCTGATGGCGATCGTCCTGTTTCTGACGGGTCTTATCTGTATTGGACTGCTTTTTGGCTTAAGTTACAAAACCTATCAGAAAATTGATGCCGCAGACCAGAAAATGACTTCCGTCATCGAACCGGTCAAAACGAAGCAGAAAGCCATGAAAGAAGATATTGACCTTTATACAGCCAAGATCGAAAAGAAACAGGCAGCCGACAAATATCTGCAGCAACGCTCCCAGACTGAACAGGCAGTAAAGAACAACACCGGCGAACACGAACGCGCACCGGAATCCGAAAACAGCCAGAAAAGTTCCAAACCTTCTGTTTTCAGTGAAGCCGGTGGTGAGGGATTCTCTGACGGAGGCAGCGATACCACTGCTTCTGCTGCAAATGGTCACATCGTAGGAATTGATCCTGGACATCAGGGTGAAAACGTTGATATGAGTGCCACCGAACCAAATGGTCCCGGTTCCTCCACCATGAAGGCAAAAGCTTCTACCGGAACCAGAGGTTCCTACAGCGGCCTTCCGGAATATCAGCTGAACCTGGATGTATCCCTTCTTCTGAAAAATATTCTGGAACAGCGTGGATACCAGGTAGTAATGACAAGAACTGATAATGACACTGCCATCAGCAATAAGGAACGTGCAGAGCTGGTTGCTTCCCAGGGTGCGGAAATCTGCGTACGTATTCATGCAAACGGTGATGATTCTTCTTCTGTTTCCGGAGCTCTTACCATGTGCCCGTCCCAGCAGAATCCTTATGTTTCCAGTCTCTATGACAGTTCCAACCGGCTTTCCCAGTGCATTGTTGATTCCTACTGTGCAGCTACCGGTTTTCAGAACCGTGGAATTATCTACACAGATACCATGACAGGTATCAACTGGAGTACCATACCGGTTACCATTGTGGAAATGGGATTTATGACCAATCAGAACGATGATCTGAAGATGGCAGATTCTTCCTTCCAGCAGACAATGGCAGAAGGAATCGCCAATGGAATTGATGCTTATTTTCAGTAAAAAGGAGTAACTTTTATGAAAAAAAATGTTTTCTTATATATTGTGATTGCAGTCCTTGCCGTTGCTCTGGCAGGACTTGGCGCACTGAATGTCCGATCCCTGGACAAACTTGCATCCCTTCAGTCCAAGGTCAATGAACTGCAGAAAAGTGTACAGGAAGTTTCGGATTCTGCTGCAGAATTAAGCACCAAGGCAGACCAGCTGGATGCCCTCTACCCGGATGACCCTACTGTTGCCAGCGCCGCTGCTGCCGCAGGCGTACAGTCTGATTCTCAGAATTCCGGAGAAGTTGCAGGTCCGTCCGCATCCTCTGACAGTCAGGACAGCTCTTCTTCTCAGGAAGAGGGAACTCTTTCTCCTTCCAGTGGAAGCAGCACTTTTACAGATAATTCTGATTCCAGCATGGACAATCTTCTGAATCAGGTACAGTCCCTTCTTCCTTCCGGCAACGGTACCTGGTCTGTATACGTATGTAACCTTGCCAAAAATACCGAAGGTTCCATCAATGACCAGCAGATGCAGGCTGCCAGCCTGATCAAGCTCTATATCATGGGCACTGTATACGAAGATTATGACAGTCTTTCCGCCACCTACGGAAAAGATAAACTGGATGACAATCTGAATTCCATGATTACAGTCAGCGACAATGATGCTGCCAATACCCTTGTCAATTATCTTGGCGGTGGTGATGACGCTGCCGGAATGGCCCGCGTCAACAAATTCTGCCAGGATCATGGATATACCAGTACTTCCATGGGACGTCTCCTTCTTGCAGACAACTCCAATGGAGATAATTACACCTCCGTAAAAGACTGTGGAAAATTCCTGAAAACCATTTATCAGATTGATAAAGGTACTTCCACCGATGACACGCTTGCAGGTGCGGAATATATGTATCATCTTCTGAAGATGCAGACAAGAACAAACAAAATCCCGGCACAGATGCCGGAGGGCGTAAAAGTTGCCAACAAAACCGGCGAACTTGACACCGTAGAAAATGATGCAGGTATCATCTACGATACAGCCAAAGGCATTGATCTGGTTGTCTGCTTTATGTCCCAGGATCTTAATGATACTGCCGCTGCCCAGAATAGCATTGCTCAGATCAGCCGTTCCATTTACGGTTATTACAACGAATAAAGCACAGACAAAAAAGGATGACGCGCCAGATACGCATCATCCTTTTTTTCAGCTTTTTTCTTCCCCTTCTTCGTAGGATTTCTCCCATATCTCGGAAAATACTGCCAACGGGCAGTCTGTCAGAAGACACATCAGAAGGAAACATTCATATGGATTTACTATGTAAATTTCACTCATTCCACAGCGGGCCAGAATCTCCTGGATTTCTTCCAGAAAATGACGATATCTGGTATATGGATCATCATCTGCCATCTCCTGGGAAATCACAAAAAATTCCAGCGTAATCAAATCAAAACGTTCCACCGGAAACTTGTGATTCAGGATATTATTGATTCTCTGACGGCTGAAACGCTTCTGACTGAAATGTTTTGCCAGAATGGAAGCGGACATTTTTTTCAGATTTCCCATCTTGTTAATGGGAATTCCGCTGCATATCACTTTCTCCAGATCGGAAGCACTGATATTTTCAGGTTTCCAGATTTTTTTACCGCCATTTTCCTCTTCATCTTCCTGATACATGGCTGCAATAATCTTTTTTGCACGCTCCACAAGAATCATAAACTCCTGAAAAGCCTGGCTCTTTTCAGATTTCGGATCATCGCATCTGCCTTTGAGAAATGCCAGATATTCCAGAAGTTTTTCCTCACTGTCCAGACAGAGCCCTGTACCATATACAACCTCACCGGTCTTTTTTTCCACAGGCGTCAGCTCTTTATAGGTTTCTCTGTATTCTTCCGCCTTATAGTAACCAAGATGGTTCCGGTAACAGTACCAGTAAATCACTTCTTCCGGATTATGAAAATCAAAATCCTGCTCCCGGAGCACCCTGGTCAGAAAGTCGGATACGTCCTCCGTACTCATTCGAAGTCCGAATCCCAGCAGAAAAACGGTTTCACGCTTCACAGACGCCTGTGTCAGCCAGTTGTTCACCAGCGAACTCAGTTTGGCCGAAGTCGGAGACATGGATTTTGGTGTATAAGTTTCCTTGAAAGATTCCACCACAATATCCCTGTAAACCTCCTGGGGTACCTGGGAAAAAGGCTCTTCCAGCTCTGCACGCTCGTAAACATATCGTTTCAGATAATCACCGAAAGAAACCAGTTCCATTTCTTTATAAAGATAATGAAAAATAACGTCCGCATCCTCATCCTCAAAAGAATCCAGACTGACAACCTGGCGGAACTTCTGTGCCGCCTTTCTTGTAAATTCAAAGTCCTTCACAGAATCGAAGGCAACTGTCTGTTCAAAATCAAGATCCTGCATTCGATTTCTCATCGTAAATTCTCCTTATCCCTTAAATTCCTCCCCGGCAGAATTGTCCAAACAGCAGTATGAACATCCTTTGCTGCAGATTTTCTACCGCCCGGTACTGTACCGTTCTGCCCATCGTTTGAGAGGATTCCTTTCTTCGTAGCCACTGATCTGTGCAAGAACCATGGTTACATTATCTCTGCCGCCTTTGGCCAGCGCCATTTCCAGCAGTTCCTCTACTTTCTCCTCTGCTGTACTGTTTTTCCCAAGGATTTCCCGGATCTCCTCATCAGAAAGCATATCCGTAACTCCATCCGAGCAGATCAGATAACTGCTTCCGGTCTGATATCCGATTTCCACAATAGACGGCTCCAGAGCCATATTTTCTTCCTGAAAGCCCAGATACTGTGTCAGAGGGGCTTTTCCCAGCATTTTCCCGCCAATGACATGGTCTGTGGATATCTGGCGGAGTTTTCCCTGAAAATGCCGGTAAATACGGCTGTCTCCAAGATTACAGGCATAAATAGCTTTTTCACTGAAAGACAGCAATGCCATGGTGGTGCCCATGCTGTTGATACAGTTTTCTCTGCTGTAACGACATACTGCTTCATTCATATTTTCGCAGGCTCCTGTCAGAAAAGCCACCGGTTCCTTTTTCAGGCTCCTGCGGTTTTCTTCGTAAAAACTGCCCAGTGCTTCCACCGCAGCGGAAGCCGCCATTTCTCCACAGCTTTCTCCACCCATGCCATCAAAAACAGCCAGAACGGGAAGCTGCCAATGCTGTGTATGACCTGCCAGGATTCCGTCAACTCCCTGGTTGTGCACCGGCAGGCGCACACCGCAGCACCAGAAATTATCCTCATTATTTACCCTCACCTTTCCGGTGTGGCATGTGTATGCATAATCAATCTGATAGGCCATTTTTTTTCCTTTCGTAAAAACCCTTTCGACATTACTGCTGAAGCTCCATTACCGAATTACTCCAGTATTTGTCTCCCAGTTCTACATATTCGTCGTTATCGCTCTCTTTATCATGAACCTTTCCATCCTTATCAATCCATCGGATCAAAAGGCCGTCCTGATAATAGAAATACTGTTTCTCGTCTCCGTCCCATACGTAAGTATAAAACATCTGCTCTCCCCAGTAAAAATATTCCTCATAAACACCATCTGCGGAGCTGTCCGGATATACAAGCACTTTGGCAATTTCTCCTGACCCATTATAAAAACGCAGGCGGTCCCCCTCTGTGCCTTCGCGTTTATAACTGTCCAGAGCATCCTCTATGGTTGTCGCATGTTCACGTATGGTTTCCATTGCCTGGGCAAAACTCTTATCCGAACTGTCTGCAGTCCCAAAATTTCCTTTATTCAGAGCATCCGAATCATCGGTATCTACATATGTATCTTTTCCACCATCTGCAGATTTCAGAACATTTCGTGCTACGAGGATTCCGCCGATCAGCACAATAAGTATAACAGCTGTAATGATAATCCTGGAAAAGCTCTTCCGCTTTTTTCTTTCAGAAACACTTCCGTCATACTCTGTTACAGGTTCTTCCCATTCCCGCAGATCCTGGTCACGGCTGTCTTCCAGATCGGTTATAGAAGTGACTTTTGGCTTTACCGCTCTGGATACTGGTTTTCCAGGTGCTGATTTCTGTGGACTCTGTACCACACTCTGCACTTTTGCCGTATTCTGCGCTGTATTTTTTGCCGTTTCTCCTGTGGAACGTTTCTCAGGCTGTACAGACACCTGCCCGGAATTTTTCCGTGCCTGACGGATCGCATCTGTATTCAGCTGACTTGTTCTGGCCAGCTGTTTGGCGGCACCTTCCTGAAGAAACTTCGGCATGGACTCCGGAACCGGCCTTTCCCCGGTGGTTTTCAGTTTTGAAGGAGTTGTACCCTCATACCGGATTCGCTCCAGCGCCTGCCTCAGTTCCTGCGGCGTCTGATATCGTTCCTTTTCCTCATAGGCACAGGCTTTTAAAATAACCGCGCCAAAAGCTTCTCCCGCATCTGCCGGCGCAGGCGGTGTTTCACCTGACATTCTCCTTGTCAGCGCATTTTCTTTATCTCTGTATGTGATCAGCTGTTTTTCCAGATTCAGAAACGGAAGTCTGTTATGATTCATCAGTTTATACAGCACCAGGCCAAGCGCATAGATATCCACTCTGCTGTCGTACTTTTCTCCCCTGTACATCTCCGGCGCCATATAGGAATAAGTCCCCTTTTTGGAAAGGGTACTCATGGTTTTTTCCAGTTCCCTGGCGATTCCAAAGTCTCCCAGCTTGAAATCTCCGAATCTGGATACAAAAATATTCTCAGGCTTGATATCCCTGTGAATAATGTGAAGCTGCCCGCAGTATTCCAGTGATTTACAAAGGTCTATGCCAAGCTTCATCACTTCTTTTTCTGTGAGATTTTTTCCCGCATAATATTCCATGAAGCTTGTGAGATATTCCATGCGGATAAAAATATCCCATCCGATCTCATCCAGATATTCCATCACCCTGTAATCTTCTACCGACACAATGTGGGAATTTCCTCTGAAATACTCCATGGTGCTTACTTCCTGAATACACTCTTCCACCAGATTTTCGAAATATCCACGGACGGATTTTTCATCACCGGATTCTGAGCGTACACTGTCCAGTTCCCCTTTACTGGCGGGGATTGTGATTATCTTAATTGCCGAGTAAAAAGAACGTCCCTTCTCAGTTCTCTGAGCTTTATATACTCTTCCAAAAGAGCCTTCCCCGATCTTACTTATGATCTTCCATTCCGGCCACGGGGAAATTGGCAGTTCCTTGTCCATCGCAATCCCTCCTCTCTCAGAAAATCCCTGCTTATAAACAGAAATCTCCCTCCGGATTTCCGGGGGGAGATTTATTTATATTAGCAAGGTATATTGACTTATTCTTCTACCGGTGCAGTTTCCTCTGCTGTCTCTTCAACAGCAACGGTCTCTTCCTCCGGAGCAGTCTCAGTCTTCTCTTCCTCTACGGAAATTTCCTCTGTATCCTCAGGCTCCTCGGAAGCTGTTTTTACTTCCGGCATTCCTGTATCAAGACTGATCTCACTGTAACGCTTCATACCTGTACCTGCAGGAATCAGCTTACCAATGATAACGTTCTCTTTCAGACCGATCAGTGGATCGACCTTACCTTTGATTGCAGCCTCTGTCAGGACTTTTGTTGTCTCCTGGAAGGATGCTGCTGACAGGAAGGAGTTTGTAGCAAGGGATGCCTTGGTAATACCAAGCATAACCTGTTTGCCCTCTGCCGGCTGTTTGCCCTCTGCCTCAAGTTTCTCGTTAACTTCCTCAACATCAAGGACATCAACAAGTGTTCCTGGCAGGAACTCTGTATCTCCGTTATCCTCGATACGGATCTTCTTCAGCATCTGATGAACGATAACCTCGATATGCTTATCGTTGATCTCAACACCCTGCAGACGATATACACGCTGAACCTCGCGGATCATGTAATCCTGAACTGCACGAACACCCTTAATTCTCAGGATATCATGCGGATTTACACTACCTTCTGTCAGCTCATCGCCGGCCTCAAGAACCTGTCCGTCAAGGACTTTGATACGGGAACCGTATGGGATCAGGTAAGTCTTGGAATCACCTGTCTCCGGATCATTTACGATGATCTCACGTTTCTTCTTAGTGTCGTTGATTGTGGCAACACCTGGGATCTCTGTGATGATCGCAAGGCCCTTCGGCTTTCTTGCCTCAAAAAGCTCCTCGACACGAGGAAGACCCTGTGTGATATCTCCACCGGCAACACCACCGGTATGGAACGTACGCATGGTCAGCTGTGTACCTGGCTCACCGATAGACTGTGCTGCGATGATACCAACGGACTCACCAACCTGTACCGGCTCACCGGTAGCCATATTCGCACCATAACATTTCGCGCAGACACCAACCTTGCACTTACAGGAAAGGATGGTACGGATCTTCAGTCTGTCGATCGGTCCGCCTGTCACGTTGCTTACGCCCTCTTTCATGATACGGGCTGCACGCTTCGGTGTGATCATGTGGTTTGCTTTAACAAGGATTTCTCCGTCTTTATTCTTAACTGTCTCACAGGAGAAACGTCCTGTGATACGCTCCTGAAGGCTCTCGATCTCTTCTTTTCCGTCCATGAATCCACGAACTTCCATACCGGAGATCTCTGCTCTGTTCTCACAGCAGTCTGCCTCACGAACAATCAGATCCTGGGATACGTCAACAAGTCGTCTTGTCAGGTATCCGGAATCGGCTGTACGAAGAGCGGTATCGGAAAGACCTTTACGTGCTCCATGAGCGGACATGAAGTACTCCAGTACGTCAAGACCTTCACGGAAGTTTGACTTGATCGGGAGCTCGATTGTATGACCGGTTGTATCAGCCATCAGTCCTCGCATTCCGGCAAGCTGTTTGATCTGCTTATCGGAACCACGGGCTCCGGAGTCAGCCATCATGAAGATGTTGTTGTACTTATCAAGACCGGTAAGAAGTGCTTTTGTAAGCTCATCATCCGTCTTCTTCCAGGTATCAACAACCTCTTTGTAACGCTCTTCCTCTGTGATAAGACCACGTTTGTAGTTCTTTGTAATACGGTCAACAGTATCCTGAGCCTGCTTGATCATCTCCGGCTTCTGCGGCGGCACGGTCATATCGGAAATAGATACGGTCATGGCTGCACGTGTGGAGTATTTGTAACCCATAGCCTTAACGGAGTCAAGTACCTCAGCTGTTCTTGTTGCACCGTGAGTATTGATAACTTTTTCAAGGATCTGCTTCAGCTGTTTCTTACCTACAAGGAAGTCAACCTCAAGAAGCAGTTCGTTTCCAGGTACGCTTCTGTCTACAAATCCAAGGTCCTGTGGAAGGATCTCGTTGAACAGGAAACGTCCAAGTGTGGAATGAACATTGCCGCTTAACACAGTGCCATCCGGCATTGTCTTATGGCAACGTACAATGATCTTGGTCTGAAGTGTGATGACTTTGTTCTCGTATGCAAGAATTGCCTCGTTGACACTCTTGAAGAACTTGCCCTCACCCTTGTTTCCAGGTCTCTCCTGAGTCAGGTAGTAGATACCAAGGACCATATCCTGTGAAGGAACGGCTACAGGACCACCATCTGACGGTTTCAGAAGGTTGTTCGGTGATAACAGAAGGAAACGGCACTCTGCCTGTGCTTCCTGAGAAAGCGGAAGATGTACGGCCATCTGGTCACCATCGAAGTCAGCGTTGAACGCGGTACAAACAAGTGGATGAAGCTTGATTGCCTTACCTTCTACAAGGATCGGCTCGAACGCCTGGATACCCAGACGATGCAGTGTAGGTGCACGGTTCAGCATAACCGGATGCTCCTTAATGACGTCCTCGAGGACATCCCATACTGCTGGCTCAAGTTTCTCTACCATTTTCTTGGCATTTTTGATGTTGTGGGAAGTTCCGTTGGCAACAAGCTCTTTCATAACGAAAGGTTTGAACAGCTCGATAGCCATCTCTTTCGGAAGACCACACTGATAGATCTTCAGCTCCGGTCCTACGACGATTACAGAACGTCCGGAATAGTCAACTCGTTTACCAAGAAGGTTCTGACGGAAACGTCCGGATTTACCTTTCAGCATATCGGAAAGGGATTTCAGAGCTCTGTTTCCAGGGCCTGTTACAGGACGTCCACGGCGTCCGTTATCGATCAGGGCATCTACAGCCTCCTGCAGCATACGCTTCTCGTTGCGGACAATGATATCCGGAGCACCAAGCTCCAGAAGTCTTTTCAGACGGTTGTTTCTGTTGATGATTCTTCTGTAAAGATCATTCAGGTCAGATGTTGCAAAACGTCCTCCGTCCAGCTGTACCATAGGACGAAGATCTGGCGGGATAACCGGGATAACGGTCATGATCATCCACTCAGGACGGTTGCCGGACTCACGGAAGGACTCCACAACCTCAAGACGTTTGATGATTCTTGCACGTTTCTGGCCTGTTGCATCCTGAAGCTCTGCTTTCAGCTCTACAGAATCTTTCTCAAGATCGATCGCTTTCAGAAGCTCCATGATGGACTCGGCACCCATACCTACACGGAATCCCTCTCCATAAGACTCACGTGCTTCCTGGTACTCACGCTCGGTGAGTACCTGTTTGTACATAAGTCCGGAATCAGCAGGATCCAGAACGATATAGTTTGCAAAGTAAAGCACTTTCTCCAGTGTTCTCGGAGAAATGTCAAGGATCAGACCCATACGGGACGGAATTCCTTTGAAGTACCAGATATGAGACACCGGAGCTGCAAGCTCGATGTGTCCCATACGCTCTCTACGAACGGCAGATTTGGTTACTTCAACACCACATCTGTCGCAGACAACGCCTTTATAGCGAATTTTTTTGTACTTTCCACAGTGGCACTCCCAGTCCTTGCTCGGTCCAAAAATTCTTTCGCAGAAAAGACCGTCCTTTTCAGGTTTCAAGGTTCTGTAGTTGATTGTTTCAGGTTTTAAAACCTCACCGTGTGACCACTCTCTGATCTTCTCAGGGGACGCCAGTCCAATCTTGATGGCATCGAAAGTCATTGGCTGATATGTTTCATTGGCGTTCGTTGTTTCTGCCATGTATTCTTTCCCCTTTCTTATTCCTCATCATCAAAGGACTCTTCAAACTCGATCATGTCCTCGTCTTCTTCAATGTCTTCATCTTCTTCTACATTGACAAGTTCTTCTCCGCTGAACTCCTGCTTGGTATAGCCGTGTTTACCGAAGGACTCCTCATCTCTGCGTCCTCTGGAATCTCCCTCGATGACGTGACGAAGATCAGTATCTCCGTAATCAGAAGTCTCCATGATGTGAACTTCCTCTCCGTCCTCGCTGAGTACACGTACATCCAGACCAAGAGACTGAAGCTCTTTAAGAAGTACCTTAAAGGACTCAGGAATACCTGGCTCAGGAATGTTATCACCTTTGATGATTGCTTCATAGGTCTTAACACGTCCGATCACATCATCAGACTTCACTGTCAGGATCTCCTGCAGTGTGTAGGAAGCACCATATGCCTCCAGTGCCCAAACCTCCATCTCTCCGAAACGCTGTCCACCGAACTGAGCTTTACCACCCAGAGGCTGCTGTGTTACCAGGGAGTATGGACCTGTGGAACGTGCATGGATCTTATCATCTACCAGATGATGCAGTTTCAGGTAGTGCATGTGACCGATGGTTACAGGGCTGTCGAAGTACTCTCCTGTACGTCCGTCACGAAGTCTTACCTTACCATCTCTGGAAATAGGAACGCCCTTCCAGAGTGCTCTGTGAGCTTTGTTCTCATCAAGGTACTGCATAACATCCGGTGCAAGGATATCTTTATATTTCTCACGGAATTCCTCAAAGTCTTCCGTATTAACGTAATCGTTGGCAAGCTCCAGAGTATCCTGGATATCAACCTCGTTGGCGCCATCGAATACTGGTGTTGCAATGTTGAAGCCAAGTGCTTTGGCAGCAAGGCTTAAGTGGATCTCCAGGACCTGTCCGATGTTCATTCGGGAAGGTACACCCAGAGGGTTCAGCACGATATCGAGCGGACGTCCGTTCGGAAGGAATGGCATATCCTCAACTGGAAGTACACGGGAAACGACACCCTTGTTACCATGACGACCAGCCATCTTATCACCAACGGAGATCTTTCTCTTCTGTGCAATATAAATACGTACTGCCTGATTTACTCCAGGGCTCAGCTCGTCGCCGTTCTCTCTTGTAAATACCTTGGCATCTACGATAATACCATACTCACCGTGCGGTACTTTAAGGGAAGTATCACGTACCTCTCTTGCCTTCTCACCGAAGATGGCACGAAGGAGACGCTCCTCAGCAGTAAGCTCTGTCTCTCCCTTAGGAGTAACCTTACCAACAAGGATATCACCGGCACGTACCTCAGCACCGATACGGATGATACCACGCTCATCCAGATCTTTCAGAGCATCATCGCCGACACCCGGAACATCACGTGTGATCTCTTCCGGTCCCAGCTTGGTATCACGGGATTCTGCCTCATATTCCTCGATATGGACAGATGTATAAACATCATTCTGTACCAGTCTCTCGCTAAGCAGAACGGCATCCTCGTAGTTATAACCTTCCCAGGTCATAAATCCGATCAGCGGGTTCTTACCAAGTGCAAGCTCACCATTAGATGTGGATGGGCCATCTGCGATAACCTGTCCTGCCTCAACATGCTCACCCTGGAACACGATCGGTCTCTGGTTGTAGCAGTTACTCTGGTTGCTTCGCATGAATTTGGTCAGATGGTAATCATCTTTTGTTCCGTCATCATTCTTGATGGTGATATCTGTAGATGTGGAACGAAGTACAGTACCTGCTTTTTTCGCAACAACACATACACCGGAGTCAACGGCTGTCTTGGTCTCCATACCTGTACCAACAACCGGAGCCTCTGTTGTAAGAAGCGGAACGGCCTGACGCTGCATGTTGGATCCCATCAGCGCACGGTTCGCATCATCGTTCTGCAGGAACGGAATCAGGGCTGTAGCAACGGAGAATACCATTCGCGGAGATACGTCCATGTAATCAAACATGTGCTGCTCGTACTCCTGAGTCTCCTCACGGTAACGACCGGAGACATTCTTATGAAGGAAGTGTCCCTCTTCGTCCAGAGGCTCATTCGCCTGTGCTACATGGTAATTATCTTCCTCATCCGCTGTCATGTATACAACCTCATCGGTTACACGCGGGTTGGAAGGATCTGTTTTGTCGATCTTTCTGTACGGAGCCTCTACGAAACCGTACTGATTGATTCTTGCATAAGATGCAAGGGAGTTGATAAGACCGATGTTCGGTCCCTCAGGAGTCTCGATCGGGCACATTCTTCCGTAATGGGAATAATGTACGTCTCGAACCTCGAATCCGGCTCTGTCTCGTGACAGACCACCAGGTCCCAGTGCGGAAAGTCTTCTCTTATGAGTCAGCTCTCCAAGCGGGTTATTCTGATCCATGAACTGTGACAGCTGGGAAGATCCGAAGAACTCTTTCACTGCTGCAGTTACCGGTTTGATATTGATCAGGGACTGCGGAGAAATGCTCTCTGCATCCTGTGTTGTCATTCTCTCACGTACCACACGCTCAAGTCTGGAAAGACCGATGCGGTACTGGTTCTGAAGCAGCTCACCGACAGCACGGATACGACGGTTGCCCAGGTGGTCGATATCATCATCGTTTCCAAGGCCATACTCCAGATGCATATTGTAGTTGATGGACGCAAGGATATCTTCCTTGGTGATGTGCTTCGGAATCAGGTCGTGGATATCACGTTTGATTGCCTCACATCTGTCCTCAAATGTGTCATTTTCTTCCAGAATTTTTTCGAGTACCGGGTAGTATACTAACTCTGTAACACCCAGGGACTTCGGATCCTCAAGCTCCGGAAGATAATGACGGATATCAACCATAAGGCTGGAAAGAACTTTGATCTCTCTCTCCTCACCCTGAATCCATACATACGGAACTGCGGAATTCTGAAGAGTATCAGCAAGCTCTCTTGTAACAAGAGTCTCAGCCTCTGCAAGAATCTCACCTGTTGTTGTGTCTACAACATCCTGAGAAAGCTTGTGGCCTACGATACGCTTGTTGAAATGAAGTTTCTTATTAAATTTGTAACGTCCAACTTTGGCAAGGTCATATCTTCTCGGATCGAAGAACATTGCCATGATCAGGCTCTCTGCGCTCTCTACTGCAAGCGGCTCGCCCGGACGGATTTTCTTATACAACTCAAGGAGACCTTCCTGGTAGTTTGTGGAGGTATCCTTTGTAAAGCTGGCAAGGATCTTCGGCTCTTCACCAAACAGATCAATGATCTCAGCATTGGTTCCAATGCCCAGTGCACGGATCAGAACAGTAATCGGAACCTTTCTTGTTCTGTCTACACGTACATAAAATACATCATTTGAATCTGTCTCGTACTCCAGCCATGCACCTCTGTTCGGAATTACGGTACTGGAAAACAGTCTCTTACCAAGTTTATCATGAGCGATTGCGTAGTAGATTCCAGGGGAACGTACTAACTGGCTGACAATAACACGCTCAGCACCATTAATAACAAAGGTACCTGTTGCAGTCATCAGCGGTAAATCTCCCATGAAAATCTCGTGTTCGTTGATCTCTTCTGTTTCCTTATTGATCAGCCTTACTCGAACCTTCAAAGGTGCGGCATAAGTCACGTCACGTTCTTTACACTGCTCGATGGAATATTTTGCATCTTTTTCATCATATGTGAAATCGATGAATTCCAGACTGAGCTTTCCGCCGTAATCTGCGATCGGAGAAATATCATCGAATACTTCTTTTAAACCTTCGTCAAGAAACCACTGGTAGGAATCTTTCTGAACTTCGATCAGGTTTGGCATTTCCAGGACTTCTTTTTGTCTCTGGTAGCTCATACGCATGCTTTTTCCAGTTTTTACAGAACGAATTCTGTTTTTTTCCATTGACGTTTCACCCCTGTTTTTTTATTATTTATTACAACATGATCCCGCCTGACCTTTAGGCAGGCATATCTAGCCATAATATAGCATCCTCCACTTTAACATAAGAAAAAAAGCGTGTCAAGCACTTTTTTCGAATTTTTTTACATTTTTTCAAAAAAAGCTTCTGTTCCTTTTATACATACGATGTATGGAACAGAAGCTCTTATTTATTTCACAGTATAATTCACAGTTACTGTGTTTGCATATTTATCTTTTGATACAATTTTCAGCACAGTATTCTTTTTCTGCTTTTTTATTTTTACTGTAAACTGTTTCTTCTTATTTACAGCTGTATAGCCCAGACGTATGCTTTTTCCGGATCGCTGTGCATAAACAATAACATTCCGGCCGCCTGCCGCACTTCCTGTTACGGATGTGCTCTGTGCTGTGATTTTTTTGCAGGAAGGACGGTCAATATTTGTCCAGCCTTTACAGCCCTTCATATATACTGCCTGCGTTTTTCCGTTTCCGCTGAAAGCATTGGACTTCATGGCCGATATCACAGAACCATATCCGTAAATACCATTTCCTTTATTTTTTGCAACCGTATTTCCGGAAACTTCTGTTGCTTTTGATTTCCACAGCAGAATTCCGCTCTTTCCGTTGGAAACAAGGCGGTTACTTTTTACACGGATGCCACCTTGTGCATATTCAATTTTGACACCATGTTCTTTATTTGAAGAACAGGAATTATTAAGAACACTGATATTTTTTCCGGATTTCACACGAATTCCGGAGCCAGTCGTGGATTTTGATGTGTTTTTTTCTGCTGTGGAGGTTGCATTTACAGACTGCAGATAAATTCCATCTCCTCCCGGTGATGCAACCGTATTTCCGCTTATCAGATTTTTCTGTTTTGATCCTGCCGCATAGGAAGAATCTTTCATATAAATTCCTGTATTTGCAGTTCCGGAAACCTGATTCCTTTTGATAATGCTTCCTCTGGAATCTTCCGCATAAATACCAAGATTGGAATATGCGGAAGTTTTTTTCATTTTTACCTGATTATCCATCACGGTATCCGTATCTGCAAGAGTAATACTGATACCGTTTCCATATCCGGAAATCTGATTATCTTTTACAGTTACTCCCTTTACCGGATATATTCCTTCCGGAATCACTTCTCCTGAATTCTTCATATTATAGCCTATAACTTTAACGCCACTGCAGATCCACGCAATGCCTCCGATGCTGGAAGTCTTTGCAAGGCTGACATAGTTTCCTGCTACCCGGATATTTCTGTTCTTCTTCGCATCCGGTTCTCCACTGTATCCCTGTGTCAAATGTGTATTTTTCTTATTCACAGCTGAGACTTCCACCCCAAGCCCTACATTTACCATGGTATTGTTTTCTGCTGTGGAATCTTCATAATTCAGAAATTCTATGCATCGTTTTTTTACATTATGGAAGGTGTTGTTGGTAACGGTAATCCGTTTATATGTTTTTCCTGCCATCATGCTATGGGTTCCCACCCCTGCAAAAACGTCCTCAAACACATTTCCATCAATAACAAAATCCTCGCAGGTGCTTCCATCGTATGGCATATACTGTGGAAAAACATTATCTTCATCTGTACAACAGTCAATCTGAATGCATTCCTGTCCGCCTTTTACATAATTCTTATAATACCCGTGAAATGTACATCCGGTAATCTTGGCATTTTTTACTCCGCCGAACTCCAGAAAATGAGATTTCAGATTATTCAGGAATGTTGCGTTTTTGATGGTGACATTGGTGGCATGTCCGATACAGAATCCCACAAATCCACCTGGTTCATCTTTTTCTGCCACGCACTGATAATTAAAATCCCAGGTTCCACCATCAATGATAACATTTCGGTAGCCTTCATATTCCCCTTCTGATTCTTTTGTATTTCCAAGTCGAAGAATCAGATGTTTGGTCGGTGATGTTTTTGTAATTGTTGCGCCTTTTGCATACAGGTACATATTGCTGTACATACACAGTGTTCCTGTGAGTTTATAATTTCCCGGTGGAATTATAATTTTACAGGGAGTTTCGTCTGACACCTGTTCTTTCAGCTGCAGAAACAAGGTATTTAACGGAGCCGTGATATCCTGTCCGTCTTCAATTTCCAGTGTCACTGTCTGATAAGTTCCAAGTTCCCCTTCGGAGGCACTTCCATCTGAGAATCTGTCCGCTTCCTCAGAAGTAAATGTTTCCTCCTCTGCATTATCCGAAAGTTCACCTGTGGTGTTCTCCCCTTCTGTTACATTTTCTGCCCCATCTTCCAGCTGAATTTCATCCTGGGTATCCTCCATGGCGTTCTGCTCCGGAACCAGTTCTGTACCTTCATCATTCTCAGACAGTGTACCGGTGCCTTCCTCTTCTGTCTCCAGAGATTCCTCTTCTGTTTCCGGTTTGTCACCATCCGTCGGAGCATCGGAAATTTCCTCTGTATTTCCATCAGGATTTCCGTCAGAAAAATCATCCGGCAATGCCGCGTCTGCTGTTTTAGCATTTTCTGGTTCCTGTGTTTCTTCTGTCCAGGAAGCCGCAGACGCCGGAACCACTTTTCCGTCCTCATCCAACACCAACGGATCCGGTTCCTCTGCCGGCATATTTTCCTCTTCCTCAAGTTCTTCCTGTTTTTCCATTGCAATTTCCTGTGCTCGAATTGCGTCCAGCGGTTCTTCTGACACATTTTTTCCGGAAACCGCCTCTTGTGCTGCTGCCGGAACCGGAACCGCTGTTATACTCAGAATTCCTGCCAGAAAACAGGCAGCAATTTTTCTGTTCATATTTCTCCTCCTTGCATTCCTTCTTATTTTATTATCACCTCTTTAACCGTAAAAAGCAAGGTATATCACAGATTCTCCACCTGGAATGTCATCTGACTTTGGCGCAAAAAAAAGCTGCCGTGCCGCCGGTAAACCGGCAGACACAACAGCCTTTAAAACTTCTGATCTGATTGGATTATTTAAGTGTAACCTTAGCTCCCTCAGCCTCAAGTTTAGTTTTGATGTCCTCAGCCTCAGCTTTGGAAGCGCCCTCTTTAACAACCTTCGGAGCACCATCAACGATAGCTTTAGCCTCTTTAAGTCCAAGACCTGTAACCTCACGAACAACTTTGATAACTTTAACTTTGTTAGCGCCAACCTCTGTAAGCTCTACGTCAAACTCATCTTTCTCCTCAGCTGCCTCGCCTGCTGCACCTGCTGCTGCTACAACAACACCTGCTGCTGCGGAAACGCCGAACTCTTCCTCACAAGCTTTTACAAGGTCATTTAACTCTAATACAGATAATTCTTTGATTGCTGCAATAAATTCTTCTGTTGTTAATTTTGCCATTTTAATTTCCCTCCATTTAAAAATTTTAATTAAATATCATGCGGTCTGTTATGCCGCCAATTGCACGTTGCTGTAATTACTCAGCAGCTGCTGCGTCAGCTCCGCCATTCTGCTCTGCGATCTGATTAAGCACACGAGCGAAGTTGGTGATCGGAGACTGGATGCTTCCAAGCAGTTTTCCAAGAAGTTCCTCTCTTGAAGGAATTGTGGACAGTGCCTGAATTCCGGCCTGATCATTGTAGTTACCCTCAACTACACCTGCGATCAGCTCCAATGCCGGGAACTGTTTTGCATATTTAGCAAGGATTCTTGCCGGAGCAGTTGCGTCTGTCTCGGAGATAGCGATCGCATTTGTGCCATGTAAATGCTCACTGAGGCTCTCAAATGCTGTACCCTCGAATGCACGACGCATCATGGTATTTTTGTATACCTTGTACTGAACACCAGCTTCTCTTAACTCTTTACGAAGAATTGTATCCTGCTCAACTGTAAGACCGCTGTAGTTTACAAGTACAACAGACTGTGCGTCTTTAATGCTGTTAGAGATCTCTTCTACGATTGGTTGTTTCAGTTCTACTTTTGCCATGAAATGGTACACCTCCTTATAGATTTTGTATACCGCCGTCGCAATAAGTCAATCCGTTAAAAAAAAGACCTTACTGCTTCGCAATAAGGCCTTGTGTAATCTTAACTCAGAATACTTGGACCTCGGTAGGCGTTTTGATCCTTATGCCTTACGGCACCTACTGTCTTCGGCAGCGTTCTTAGGTACAATACCATAACAGTGCCGGGTGTGTCAAGTATTTTTTAGAGTTTTTTGAACTTTTTATTTAGTACCGAAAATTCTGTCTCCTGCATCGCCAAGTCCCGGACAGATGTATGCGTTCTCGTTGAGCTCTCTGTCAAGGGAACCACAGTAGATCTGTACATCCGGATGTGCCTCGTGGAGACGTTTCAGTCCTTCCGGAGCTGCGATGATGCACATGAACTTGATATTTTTTCCGCCCTGTTTCTTAACGAAATCAATGGCAGCCTCACCGGAACCACCAGTTGCAAGCATCGGGTCTACAATGACTGCGATACGCTCATCAATGGACTCCGGAAGTTTGCAGTAATACTCGTGTGGCTCATGGGTTACCGGATCACGATAAAGTCCTACATGTCCGACTTTCGCGGATGGTACCAGTGTCAGGATACTGTTTACCATTCCAAGGCCTGCACGGAGAACCGGAATGATTGCCAGCTTCTTACCTGCGATCATCGGTGTTTTGCATGTCTCGATAGGTGTCTCAACTTCTACTTCTTCTGTAGGAAGATCACGAAGTGCCTCGTATCCCATCAGGATTCCGATCTCCTCTACCAGCTTACGGAACTCATTTGTTCCTGTGTTTTTGTCACGGAGCATTGAAATTTTGTGTTTGATCAGCGGGTGATCCATGATATAAACGTTTTCCATTTTTTCCATTGTGATTTCCTCTCTTTATCTGTGTTTTGTAACGCATTTATCTTGCTACATTATAATATATAAGCTGCTTTTCCAAAAGGGGGAAAAACTATTTCCCCTGTTTTTTCAGGACTTCATCAACGGCATATGCCACACCGAACTCGTTATTGGTCTTTGTGATATATTTTGCCGCGTTTTTAATCTCCGGAACCGCATTTCCCATTGCAACAGTAGCGCCAAAATCCATGGAGATCATGGAATAATCGTTGAGGCTGTCACCAAGAACCATCACCTCCTCCATGGTGTATCCCAGAGATTCAATGTATTCTTTCAGAACCGGGCCTTTCTGCGCCTCCACTGCTGTAATTTCCTGGTTATATATAAAGGAAGAAGCTACTGCGATGGCCGGATTTTCCCTCAGCTCATCGCTGAGTTTTTCAAGCTGATCCACATCTTCCGCAAATATAAATATCTTATACACCGGCGCGCCGCTGCTTTCCAGAGAACGGATATCGGAAATTCCTTTCGTGTTTCCGGCGATCCTGCGGTACTGCGGGGACTTTCTTACCATTTCCTCGCTGGTATTTCTGTCCATGCTGAAAAGGCGGATCTGCTGGATGATTCCGTCTTCAATTTCTTTTTTTGTTCCAATACGGTAATCATAACGGTCTGTAAAAAATGCCACAGATACCGGATATTTTTTTGCCGTATTATAAACTTCCTCACACAAATCTATGGAGATCGGTGTGCTCTTTACAACCTCCTGCTGCGGATTGCGGACTTCCGCGCCGCTGCTTACCACATAATCGCAGGTCAGCTCTGTTCCCTTCAGTTCCTCCATGGCACCAGGAAAATTCCGGCCGGTGGCAACCATAAAACGGATTCCCGCATCGCAGGCACGCTTTACTGCTGCAAGCGTTTCCGGTGCGATCCTGTGGTCATCCCCAAGAAGTGTGCCATCCATATCACTGGCAATTACTTTTATCATGAAAAAATCTCCTTTTTATCTGCAAAAATTCTGGTCGGTTATTTGGGTCCTTATCGAATATGTTCTTTTTTCGGAGAAATTATATCTTATATTATTGTAAAATACAATGATTTTTGCGGTTGGCGTAAGCCTTTCTGGTTTTTGGAATGCGTGGTATAATAAAGCATCTATACTACCACTTATTCAGGAGAAATATTATGTCAACTATATGTTTTTATTCCAAAAAGCACCGATTTCAACGGCGTTTCTTCTATTTAATATTATGCACAGTCCTCGTCTGTCCCCTGCTCCTTCTCACAGGCTGCCAGAATGCCGCTGGCACCAATACTGACACCGGGAAGGAGCCTATCAGCATCAGCAGTATTAAATTAAATACAGCTGTACAGATTACCATTTACGATTCCCAGGATAAATCCCTCCTGGATGACTGCCTGGCACTGTGTGATAAATATGAGTTGATCTTCAGCCGGACTGATGAGGAGAGTGAACTTTATAAATTAAATCACCGAATATCGGATCCGGCTGTATCAAATCAAACCACTGAAACTCAGCCCACTCCCTATCAGGTCAATAACACCACCAACACCTGGCACATATCCGAAGATCTTGCGGCATTATTATCTGAAGGCCTTTCTATCACCAGGGAATCCAACGGCGCTTTTGACATTGCCATTGCCCCTTTGACCTCTCTCTGGGATTTCACGGCAGAAGATCCAAAAGTGCCGGATGATGCAGATATCCAAAATGCCCTTCCGCTGTGCAGCTCCGACGGCGTCACCATTAACGGTCAGGATATCATCCTTCCCTCTGATGACATTCAGTTCGATGTAGGCGCCATTGCCAAGGGTTATATCGCAGACCGCCTGAAAGATTTTCTGGTAAAAAAAGGCGTAAACAGCGCCATCATCAACCTTGGCGGCAACGTCCTCTGCATCGGCTCAAAGCCTGACGGCACGCCTTTCAAAGTAGGCATCCAGAAGCCCTTTGCAGACCGCAACGAAACCGAAGCCATTATGGATATCACCGGAAAATCCGTTGTGTCTTCCGGGATTTACGAACGATGCTTTAAACAGGACGGAAAATTATACCATCACATCCTGAACCCCAAAACCGGCTATCCCTATGACAATGGACTGATCTCTGTGACGATCATCTCCGACCAGTCTGTAGATGGAGACGCTTTAAGCACCACCTGTTTCGCCCTTGGCCTGGATGAGGGGCTGAAATTTGCGGAGAAAAAAGGCGTGCAGGCTGTTTTTATCACAGAAGATTATGAACTGCATTATACGGATGGATTTCAGGATGAGATAAAGGTCACGGATGTGGAATCGTGAAACTCGGTCAATGCTTTTCCATGACAAAAAACAGCTGTGCTAAATATAACTGAGCTCCACATACGCATGATTTCTGCTATGCGGTTTCAATTATATTCAGCTACAGCTGTTTTATTTTTCAATACAATGATTACAGTAATATTTAATTGTTGATCATATCCGGCCAGGAAAGGATCTCTGCGGAAATCTTCTCCTCATAATCTCCATCAATATCCTCACTTCTTCCAGCCGCATAAATATTGGTCTCAGCGCCCCAGCCATTGTCCTCGTATTCCCATACATGGAACTTCAGTCCACGGAACATGAAATCCAGGCTTCCGCAGCCGTCCTCCTCTGTGTATTCGAATTTGATATTTTTCTTATTCAGGGCATCCTGTACTTTCTCTAACCGCATGATCCACGATCCTTTCCGGAAAAATCCTCCGCGTATTTTCTGGCGGATATGCTGATCCGCCCGTCTGTGTTTCAGTATACCACGAAGTTTTTTCCCCCACAAGCATCGGCTTTTCTCTCATGCTGACTGAATGTTTGCCCGGTTACTGTTCACTCCTCGCCCGGCAACACACTTTACGATATACAGAACTTATGCTATCTGTTGAACTCATACTTCCGCAATTCGCAGTTCTTTATTCCAAATGATGCAAATTCCTCATTTGTCATATCACGGAAATAAGATTCAATGGCTCTGGAGATTCCGTTGTGAGCTACCAGGAGATAGGTTTTTCCACTGGGGTCGTTCTTTATGTCATCGAGAAGATTGTAGATCCTCTGGCAAAGCTGGAGCATGGATTCGCCGCCTTCATATCTGCAGACAAAATTCTCTTTATCTTTGCGGAAGACATCACCGTTTCTTGGTGTGGATTCATATTTTCCAAAGTTCTGTTCCTTGAGCCTTGGCTCCATTCTTGCGGGAATGCCGGTCATCTGGGAAATGTGTTTCGCGGTGTCTGCCGCGCGCATCAGTGGAGAATACAGGATCTCATCGATTCCCAGGTCTTCCTGTGCGATCTTGCTGCCAAGGTCAATGGCCTGCTGATGGCCCAAATCTGTCAGCGCAATGTCTGTGGCTCCGCAGATCTTGTTCTCTACATTCCAGATGGTCTGTCCGTGTCTTGTAAAATAGAAATATCGATTGCTCATAATAATCCTTCCCTGCTCTGATCCTGAAAATTACATCTATACCGTTTTTCTATGCTTCGTTAAAGCGCAACGGTTCACCGCTTTATTCTGTCACAGTATTCTTTTAATGATACCACACTTTTTATGCAAAATGCAAGTTCTTTTCATTGTGCAAAATCCCGAAATATGATAAAATTAGCTTCGTGACTTTAGCGTATTACTTGAAAGAAACTCAGCGACAGTTATGGGAGGAGTGAATCGGTGAGCCCTGCTGCCATGAGGCAATTTTTCTGCCGGAGAATACCGGTATGTCAGACTTCCTTAAACTTACCGACTGCAAAGCGATACATATTTATATGAGGTGAATTATGAAAGAGAGAGAGAAACTGGGATCCCGTCTAGGATTCATTCTGATTTCCGCAGGCTGCGCCATCGGAATCGGAAATGTCTGGAAGTTCCCTTACATGGCCGGACAGGGCGGCGGCGGTGCATTCGTACTGTTTTACCTGATATTCCTGGCTATTCTTGGACTTCCTGTTATGACTATGGAGTTTTCGGTTGGACGTGCCAGCCAGAAAAGCCCTGTCAAAGCTTACTACGCTCTGGAGAAACCGGGCCAGAAATGGCACATCCACGGATATATCACTCTGATCGGATGCTATCTTCTGATGATGTTCTACACAACTGTTACCGGCTGGATGCTGAATTATTTTTATATGACAGCTACCGGTAAATTCCAGGGACTTGATTCTGACGGTGTTGCCGGACAGTTTACAGACATGCTTGGCAAACCTGTAACTATGGGATTCTGGATGATCGTTGTTGTTATCGCAGGTGTTTTTGTCTGCTCCCGCGGTCTTCAGAATGGCCTTGAGAAAGTTACCAAGATCATGATGATCTCCCTTCTGGTGATCATGGTTGTCCTGGCCATCAACAGCTTTACCATGGACGGTGCAAAAGAGGGTCTGAAATTCTACCTGATCCCGGATTTTGCACGTATGAAAGAGATCGGTATCATTTCCACTATCACCGGCGCTATGAACCAGGCATTCTTTACACTTAGCCTTGGTATCGGTGCTATGGCAATCTTTGGAAGTTACATTGGAAAAGATCACGCACTCCTTGGAGAATCCGTAAACATTGCAATCCTGGATACATTTGTTGCGATCACATCCGGACTTATTATTTTCCCGGCATGTTTCACATTCAATGTTGACCAGACTTCCGGACCGAGCTTGATCTTTATTACACTGCCAAATATTTTCAACCACATTCCGCTTGGAAGGCTCTGGGGAAGCCTGTTCTTCATCTTTATGTCATTTGCGGCATTCTCCACCATCCTGGCTGTATTTGAAAATATTATTTCCTGTGGTATGGAGCTTACCGGCTGGAGCCGAAAAAAATCCAGTCTTATAAATGCCATTGCCATCATCCTTCTTTCCCTGCCATGCGTTCTCGGTTACAACGTATGGAGCTGGAGCGGATTCGAGGTATTCGGCGGTGCAGTTCTCGACTTCGAGGATTTCCTGGTAAGTAACCTTCTGCTTCCACTTGGTTCTCTTGTGTATCTGCTTTTCTGCGTTTCCAAACGTGGATGGGGCTGGAAAAACTTTACAGAAGAAGCCAACACCGGAAAAGGCCTGAAGATCCAGAAATGGATGCGCGGATACATCACTTATATCCTTCCGCTGATCATTCTGTTTATCTTCTTCTTTGGTCTGTACGATAAGTTTTTTGCATAAAAGATTCCCCCGTACAAATGCATGATGTAAAATATTTATATTCTGCATTTGTATGGGGGATTTTTATATGTAAAACTGATATTCTCATTTCTGTTTCCACGCATCTGGACCCGGAGAATGTTTATTTGTGCTCATCATAATCCGACAATATCGCTTTTTTCTGAGCATAATCAATGGTAAGAGTATACTCCGTTCCCGGTTCCAGGATCTCGATCTCTCCCAGGTTTGAATCATGTCCCTCTATCATCATGGAAATCACCCGAAAAACTCCCGGAAGCAACCCAATATCCGGCTCACCCACATCCATGGAACCTTCAACCACATTATCATTCCGCAGAAATATAATCATATCCTGTTGGTACTGTTCCGCATTTTTATAAACCATGTGAAGAGTTACGCGGTATTTAGAACGCTCCTCTTCATCCATATTGTCACCGGGCTCCGTAACATATTTCTCATAATAGTCTGCCCGGTCATTAATATCTGTCGTTTCCGAATTTAATTTTTCAGGGTCCAGTTTTTTAATTTTCTGATCGTCCTGACCTGACATATTACATCCGCTGATAAATACTATACAACATAAAAGCAAAACACTAATTCTTTTTTTCATGGGATTTCTTCCTGCGCTCTTCCACTCTTTTATAAAATGATTCTTTCCTTATCACGTTTCTTCCATTATAAAAGGAAACCTGCACTGTGGCAAGCCTCCTGTTTTCTCTTTTATTAATATTGCATTCTTATCTGCTGATCATTTCCACCACACTCTATAGCGCATATCTGTAAAAAAGCATCTCTCCAGTATAAACGCTTTTCTCAGCAGGCTTTCTTTCTCGATTCATCCTCTTTCCGCTCTTCTCCGACTTCTGTCATCAGATACGGATCAAGAACCTGCTCAAGCTCTTCTTCACTCATCAGCCCCTGTTCAAGAACAAGCTCACGGACGGATTTTCCGGTCTTTACTGCTGTCTTGGCAATTGTTGCGGATGCCTTGTAGCCAATGTGCGGACAAAGTGCGGTGGCGATCCCGGCACTGCTTTCCATCAGATCTTTGCAATGTTTGCGGTTTGCGGTGATTCCTGTGATACAGTTTACGATCAGGGTATCCACTGCCTTTTCCAGAGTAGTAATGGACTCAAACAGGTTGCAGAACACAACCGGCTCAAACGCATTCAGCTCCAGCTGTCCTGCTTCAGCTGCCATGGTGATGGTAGTATCATGTCCCACGATGTGGAATGCAACCTGGCTTACCACCTCCGGAATTACCGGGTTCACCTTGCCCGGCATAATAGAAGAACCATTCTGCTTCGCCGGAAGGTTAATCTCACCAAAACCGGTTTTCGGTCCGGAAGACATCAGACGAAGGTCGTTGCACATCTTGGAAAGATCCACCGCACAGGTCTTCACCACACCGGATACGGCAACGAAACCGTCCAGGTTTTCTGTTGCGTCAAAAAGATCTTCTGCCTGTCTCAGCGGATAACCGGTAAGACGCTCCAGGTTCGGCACAACTTTATAAAAATAAGAATCCGAAACATTGATGGCAGTTCCTACTGCAGTTCCACCAAGGTTTACTGTATACATTTCCTTATGAGCTTTTTCGATACGTTTCCGGTCTCTGGCAACCATAGAAGCATAACCATGGAACACCTGGCCAAGACGAATCGGAACCGCATCCTGAAGCTGTGTACGTCCCATAGTGATCACATCGTCAAACTCCGCTGCTTTCTTTGAAAGCTCTTTTTCCAGTCTTAAAAGTGCTTTTTCCAGCGGTGCAAGAAGATCCAGCACAGTCAGCTTACCGGCTGTGGGAATCACATCATTGGTGGACTGCGCCATGTTTACATGATCGTTTGGATGAACCAGTTTGTAACTGCCCTTCGGACATCCGAGGATCTCACCGGCTCTGTTTGCGATTACCTCATTCATGTTCATATTTGCGCTGGTACCGGCACCACCCTGAATGGCATCCACAATAAATTCCTCAGCCCATTTCCCTGCGATCACTTCATCACAGGCTTTGATAATGGCATCCATCTTATCCTTCGGAAGAAGACCTGCGTTATTATTGGTGATCGCTGCTGCCTTTTTAACCTGTGCCAGGTTCCTGATAAATACCGGATGAAGTTTTGTACCTGTGATCGGGAAATTCTGTTTTGCTCTTAAAGCCTGAACTCCGTAATAAGCCTCTGCAGGCACTTCCATAGTTCCAATTGAATCTGCTTCCAGTCTTGTTTCTGTAGTCATTTTGTCATCCCTCTTCTTTCTTCTGATCCTGTGCACGTTTCGTTTGTTCAGCAGCTGTTTTTCTGATGCCTAAGAAACTATCACTTTCTCTGTGGCTTGTAAATACTTTTAAGGGAAAACCATGATTATCCGTATTTTTCGACAGTTTAAATTAATTTTCTAAAGAATTTCTTTTATTTTTCTTATTTTTGTTAAGTCGTTTCTTGTGTTGTGATAACATACGCAGTATAATCAATACAGAAAAACCATTGAAAGGAGCATATACATATGGAACACAAACTCGACAACATCGACCGAAAAATCATCAAAATGCTTCAAAAAAATGCCCGTACTCCAGTAAAGGAAATCGCAAAAGAAGTCTTCCTCTCCTCCCCCGCCGTCTCCGCTAGGATCGAACACCTGGAAAAAAACGGGCTAATCACAGGCTATCACGCCCAGATCAACCCGGTCTTTCTCGGTTATCATATAAAAGCATTCATCAACCTGGAAGTAGAACCCTACCAGAAAAAGGACTTCTACCCCTTCATCCAATCCATCCCCAACGTCATCGAATGCAACTGCGTCACCGGCGATTACGCCATGCTCATCGAAGTCGCCTTCCGCTCAACCATGGAACTGGACCACTTCATCAATGAGCTCCAGCAATTCGGCCGCACCAAAACACAGATTGTGTTCTCTACCAGTGTAGAACACAGAGACCTGCCGGTGGAATGAAAATTGCTTCACCGGGAATTTTTTCGCTTTTCAAAGCGGAAGAAACTGTGAGGGGGAAAGCACTCAACCTCTCACTCCAAGCCAAACTCCCGGCCAGCCACCAGCACTTCTCGGCTTGAAATACCAGCTGGCAAGGCGTGTGCTGTCTGGCGACGACTCTGCAGGAGGGGTGCTGATTCTTAGTCGGTGGAAATCTGCGTTGCTTCAAAAATTCTCGCTGTTTGAGCGAAGCGAGTTCGGGAATTTTTGAAGCGGTTTTAGCAGATTTTCAGCGGCTTAGAAGCCAGCCTCCGACGAAGCCCCGGCGCCGGACAGCACACGCCTTGCCAGCGTCCGGGCAGCCAACACCGCACTGATGTTCAGCCAACTCCCGTCAGGCCATCCAAACTTTCCGGCTGGAGACACCAGCCCGTGAGGCGTGTGCTGCCTCCAACAAAAAAGAACAGCAATGAATCCAAAATCCATCACTGTTCTCCAAACATTCCTCAATTTACTCCCCCATCAGCGCAACAACTTTCTCTTTCAACTCCCGCGCATTCTTCCGCGGATCCTCCGCTTTCATAATGGCCGAAACCACAGCCACACCGCTCATCCCTGCACCATCCAGCACATCCATATTTCCAGCATTCAATCCCCCGATCGCAACCGCCGGAATCGGAACCGCCTCACAGATATCCTTCAAAGTAGAAACCTTAGTAAGAATCGTCACAACCTTCGTAGTAGTAGGATAAATCGCCCCCACACCAAGATAATCCGCGCCATCCTCATAAGCCTTCATGGCAGCCTCCACCGTCTTGGCAGTAGCCCCCACAATCTTATCCGGCCCCATCAGCTTCCTGGCCACAGCAACCGGAATATCCGAAGACCCCACATGCACACCAGCCGCATCACAGGCCAGCGCCACATCCACACGATCATCAATAATCAACGGCACATGATACCGATCCGTAATCTCCTTCACCTTAAACGCCTTATCCAGATACTCCCGTCCACCCGTATTCTTCTCACGAAGCTGAACCAGAGTCACACCACCCTTACAGGCCTCTTCCACCGTATGAAGCAGAGACTCCTCTGTATGATACGTACTGTCCGTCACCAGATACAGCGTTACATCCAAATCTTTTCTATCCATCTCAAAATCCTCTTCTTTAATACATTTCAATCTTCAGCATTCCCAGCAGCTGCCTGTCAGAAATCCCATAAATCTCATTCAGCAGATTCCCCTGAAAGCTTCCCGGCCCGCGGGAAATTTTTTCAGCCTGCTCACCGGCAATACCCATCAGTGCGGTGCCAAGAACTGCAGCATCCAGATAATTCCCGGATCTCCCATTTAATCCCATCTCACTGCCAGACCAGACACCTGCCTCTGTACGATCCGTCATCTCTTTCGCAATATGATCTTCACACCCCGGCAAAAACGCCGCAGTCAGCGCCCCAACCATACAGCCGGTCCCGGTAATCCCGGACAACGCTGCCGTACCATTTTCAATCAGAACAACCTGTTCGCCATCCGTAACAAAATCCTGCTTCCCGGTAGCCAGCACCACCGCCTGATTATTTCTGGAAAAAGCCTTCAGCACATCACTGACCGCATCAATATTTTCTGAAGTCAGCGCATCCTGTGCTCCCGCATCAATTCCGATGGCATGGGACGGAAGCCCGGAAGCAGCCAGAAGCTCCGACATATTTCCCTTCAGAACCGCCGGATGGCCAATACTTAAAAGCTCCCTCGCCAGATCCAGCCGCAGGTCACTGCATGCAACCCCCACAAGATCCAGCAGGACCGGAATCTTATTTTCCACAGCTCTTCCCATGGAGCACTTCATAGATTTGATCCTGGCATCAGTAATGTTTCCAAGATTCAGCATCAAAGCACCGGAAGAAGCTGTAATCTCCTCAACTTCCGCCGGATGCTCCGCCATGATCGGCCTTGCACCAACTGCAAGGATCACATTTGCACAGTGATGGATCGATATCGGATTGGTGATGCAGTGGATCAGCGGCTTCTCCTCTTTAATTTGCTTTCGCAGTTGTAAAAGTCTTTGTCTCATATGTTTTTGAACCCAAAGCTGCCTGGAATTTCACCAGAAGACCTGCTTTACTCAGAGCCTTCAGGAAAATATAGGCAACACATCCTCCCATTGTGGTTGCTGCAAGGAACATCGGCGTATAATAAAACGCTGTCAGTCCGCCTCTTCCCATCAGGAATGCCATCACCGGATAAGAAACCATAGAGCCGATGATACCTGTTCCAAAGATCTCACCGATCACCGCACAGATGATCTTACCTTTGGAAAGTCTGTAGAACACACCTGAAAGAAATGCGCCAAACACTGCACCGGTCAGTGCAAGTGGCGGGATTCCCATGAACATCATACGGATCACGCCGATCATCGTTGCACAGAGAAGGGAATACCACGGTCCCATCAGAACCGAACATACGATATTCACCAGATGCGCCGTCGGGCACATTCCCTCAATCCTCAGGATCGGTGAAATTACGACACCGATCGCAACCATCATTGCCAGCATTACCATACGAAGCGTGTGCATCCTCTGTTTTTCCATTGTGTTTTCCTCCCTGAAATACAAAGCAGATCACAAGCAGCGGATCCCGGGCAAAAAATTTCCCGGCTGCTGCAGTCTGCCTTTAGATTTTGGCGGTCGAAGTTCCCTTACTTCCTCTCACTCCGAAAACACGGATTCCCATCGCTTACATGATCCTTCCGGAAAAATCTCCGGAACATCACCCTCCTGCCAGACATTAAGGCGCTCCCCTTCCTGCCCGCTCTTTCGCAGAAGCTCACAAAAAGAGCGCATCCCCCGGCAAACACCACGGAGACACGCTCTCATATCACAATCCCTCCGTTGGCATTACCCAAATCAGGTACGGTCGAAGATCTATCTTCCTCTCAGCCTGTCACACAAGCTCCCGCTGGCTCTTTTCTTTTCTGTTCCTCAATATAGCACACCCGTATTCCATTGTCAACGAATCATGAAACATCAACTATGTACCGGATGTTTTTGTCAAACCAATATTCAGGAATCTTACTTTGAGATCTCATCGATCAGACGCAGCTCTTCCTCTGTAAACGGTGCACAGTGGATCGCTTTCACATTATCCAGGATCTGCTGTGGCTTGGAAGCGCCGATGAGTACACTGGTGACCTCCTCATGGTGGAGCAGCCAGCCAAGTGCCATATCTGCAAGCTTTTCTCCTCGCTGCGCTGCCAGATCGTTCAGTCTGCGGATCTGGTCCAGACGCTCCGGTGTCAGTGCGCTTTCTTTCAGGAATCTTCCGTCTTTGCGGATACGGCTGTCCTCCGGGATTCCGTTCAGGTAGCGGTCTGTCAGCTGTCCCTGTGCAAGAGGGCTGAAAGTAATAAGGCCTTTTTTCAGAATGCCGGTGGTTCTCTTCAGGCCGTTCTCTTCCACAGTTCTGTCAAAAATAGAATAGCAGTTCTGATTGATCACAAACGGACACTTCAGATCCTTCAGGATCGCTGCTGCCTGGCTTAAAGTTTTTCCATCGTAATTGGAAAGTCCCACATAGAGGGCCTTGCCCTGCTGAACTGCTGTTGCAAGCGCGCCCATAGTCTCCTCAAGAGGAGTCTCCGGGTCCATTCTGTGATGATAAAAAATATCCACATATTCCAGGCCCATGCGTTTCAGGCTCTGGTCAAGGCTCGCCAGAAGATATTTGCGGCTGCCCCAGTTTCCGTAAGGGCCCTCCCACATATCGTAGCCGGCCTTGGTTGTGATGATCAGTTCATCACGGTAAGGCATCAGTTCTTCCTTCAGGATCTTGCCGAAATTCCGCTCCGCACTTCCGTAGGCAGGTCCGTAATTATTGGCAAGGTCAAACTGTGTGATGCCATTGTCAAAAGCTGTAAAACACAGCTGTTTCATATTTTCATAATCAGAAGTATCTCCGAAATTATGCCATAATCCAAGAGATACCTTGGGAAGCATCAGACCGCTTTCTCCGCAGCGGTTGTACTCCATGGTTTCGTAACGTTCTTTTGCAGGTGTGTACATAAAAAGCCCTCCCATAATGCCACATAATTTACATTTTCTGTAACCAATTCCTTCACTTACACCTATTTCGCAAGACGAATCATATTCCAGCTGTGTTTTGCAAAAACTGCTTCCAGTTCTCCGCCGTCCAGCTTTGAGCACTCTGCACTGGCTTTTACAGGAACTACATTCTCGGGCTGAGCCTCTGTATTGACTGCCTGAAGATCGTCATTATTCAGCACGATATGCTCTACGATCTTATATCCCTCAAACTGTCTTAAGTCACAGGAAACTTCCATATCCTCATCCAGACTCTTATTCACTGCAAAGATCGTCAGCGTATCCTTTTCCTCTTCCCAGACACACACAGAATCCAGATATGGCGCTTCGCCATAAGTTTTGCTCTCGTATACCGGTGCGAGAACCTGTGTATTAAGGACGGTTCCTCTTCCAAACACACTTGTCAACATATACGGATAAAAGATCGTCTGACGCCATGCGCCTGTGTCGGATGTCATGATAGGCGCAATAACATTTACCAGCTGTGCCATGCAGGCGATCTTTACGCGATCTGCATGACGGAGAAGTGTGATCAACATACTTCCCACAAGAAGTGCATCCTCAAAGTTATAAACATCCTCCAGCTGATGGGGCGCCTGTACCCATTTTTCCAGCTTTTTATCCTGTTCATTGCTGTGGTACCATACGTTCCACTCGTCGAAGGAAAGATTGATCTGTTTTTTTCCATGCTTCTTTGCTTTTACAGCATCGCAGATGGAAACCACTCCTGAGATAAAATCATCCATGCCCTTGGAGCTTGCCAGAAAATCGGCAGTGTCTCCCGCTGCATTTCCATAGTACTGATGCAGGGAAAGATAATCCACCTGATCGTAAGCCTCGTCAAGAACCGTATACTCCCAGGAGCCAAAGGTAGGCATTTCCAGACTGGAGCTTCCGCATGCAACAGTCTCAACCTCCGGATCCATAAATTTCATCAGGCGGGCAGTCTCTGCTGCAACTCTTCCGTACTCTGCCGCAGTTTTATGTCCCATCTGCCACGGACCGTCCATCTCGTTTCCGAGACACCATAATTTGATATCATGCGGCTGTTCATAGCCGTGAGCCTTACGGAGATCACTGTAATAGGTACCACCCTTAAAGTTACAGTATTCCAGAAGATTTTTCGCATCCTCCGGTCCTCTTGTTCCCAGGTTTACTGCCATCATCACATCGCTGCCGGCTTTTCTGGACCAGTCCACAAACTCATTGAGTCCAAACTGGTTTGTCTCGATGACACCCCAGGCCAGCTCCGGTCTGGACGGACGCTGAGCTTTCGGTCCGACGCTGTCCTCCCAGCGGAATCCAGATACAAAATTTCCGCCCGGATAACGAACGATCGGTACCTGAAGCTCCCTTACCAGTTCCAGAGTATCCTTCCTGAATCCCTGCTCATCAGAAAGGGGGCTGCCTTCCTGATAAATCCCCTCATAAACCGCACGTCCGAGATGTTCTATAAAGGAACCATAGATCCTTTTGTCTGTTTTTCCGGTGAGGAAATATTTGTCCACGATGATCTGCGCTTTTTTCATTGTAAAAATCCTCCTGTAAATTATTATTTTCTGCCTGCCACTGCATTGGACTCTGTTTCCGATTCCGCCATATACCGGCTCTTACGCCTCTGTTCGCTCACACACTCTCAGACAGATCGGAAATCAACCGTTTCTATGTTTCATTTTACCATCCTGTTCTATCCATACCAGTGATTATCTTCCGAAACAGTTGACTTTTTTTCCGGTAAGATTTATCGTAAAGACAGTCTTACCAGACGGACGTCCCTCTGTCACTTTACTTTATACTTCCAGACAGAAAGTTCTTTACAATGCCACAGTCGGATTGTCTGATCTACGTAATGAAAGGAGCGCAGCATTTTCATGGATTTCACCTTAAATTTCTGCGAATACAACCGTTCCAACTCCGATTACGACAGGATTTTCCGACCGGAGGGAAGCGGAGATTTTCTTTTTCTTTTATTTAAAACACCAATGAAGGTTTATCTGGGCGGTCAGCTTACTGTCACCCGGGATAATGCCTGCATCTTTTATATTCCGGGAAATCCCCAGCATTATCAGGCTGTGCGAAAATTCCGGAACAGTTATGTCCATTTTTCCTGCGGAGAAAATCTGGCAAAACGGTTCGGACTTCCCTGCAACGAAATTTTTTACCCCAGTGACTGCCAGGAGATCGATCACTGTATCCAGAAGCTGCAGCATGAATATCTGAACAGAGAAGTTTTTTCCCGGGACTACGAGTATGCCCTGCTCTGCCAGCTGATGATCACAGCCTCGCGGGAACTCCGCAGTACAGATACAAGCAAGTCTTCAGACTCGGAGCTCTGCAGCCTGTTCCAAAAAATCCGTCTGGAAATGCTTACAAATTACGAAAAGCCATGGACAACAGAAAAGCTCTGCGCCATGGCTAATCTCGAAAAAAGTCAGTTTTATTCCTGTTACCGGAATTTTTTTGACAGCACCCCTCATGCTGACCTGAATCTGCTCCGTCTGGAAAAAGCCAAAAATCTGCTCACCAACGAAGCTCTGCCTGTTCAACAGGTGGCTCTGCTGTGCGGATTTTCAAATCTCTCACACTTCAGCCGGTACTTCCGAAAGAACTGTGGCTGTTCGCCCAGTGAGTGGGCACGCCGCCCCTGACCAAAAGGATATTCACACTCTGCATTTACTGCGCAGGCAACTTGTCTGATCTGATCACCGTGCCGCATTACACTTCTCATAAGCAAACAGTGCCGCACCAAGCGCACCACAAAGCTGTGCCTCATCACAGATATAAAGCTTCGCCCCCAGCTTCTCCTCCAATGCCTGGATGATACCTTTATTTCTGGCAACACCACCGGTCATCATGTATTCCCCCGGATTCTTTTTGCCAAGGCGGGCTGCAAGAGCTCCTACCTTGGAAGCAACAGATACATTCAGACCATGGATGATATCTGCCACGTCCTTATTCTGGGCAACCAGGGAAACTACCTCGGACTCTGCAAATACAGTACACATGCTTGAGATCACTACGTTCTCTTTCCAATCCAGACCACGGATACTCATCTCCTCCAGGGAAAGTCCAAGAGTACGGGCCATCATTTCCAGGAATCGTCCGGTTCCTGCTGCACATTTATCGTTCATCAGGAAATTTTTTACCGCACCGTTCTCGTCAATGCTGATCGCCTTGATATCCTGACCGCCGATGTCGATAACTGTACGCACATTCGGATTCAGATAATGGGCTCCCTTTGCGTGACAGGTAATCTCTGTGATACTGTCATCACCACTGTCAATATAGGCACGTCCATATCCGGTAGTAACGATACGCACGATATCTTCTTTCCTGATCCCTGCTTTTTCCACGGCCATCTCCAGGCTCTTCTCTGCACTCATCATAGCGCCGCCGCCTGTGGGAATGATCATGGTCGATTTAATTTTTCCGTCTTTATCCAGGATCACAACATCCGTACTTGTGGAACCGCTGTCGATTCCTGCCACATAATAAACTCCTGATTCCATTTTTTTTCTTATCTCCTCGCTGATTCCTTTTGATGGGTCCATATCCTCAGAGCCTTCCAGGGTCTCCGCAAAAGCCTGCACTCTGGTAAGGAGCTGTCCTGCACTCTGGCTTGTAAAATCTGTCTCGATCTTCAGAAGCGGAACCTTGATATCTCTCTTGATACTTGCATATTCAAAACCATAATAATCACAGAACTTGATAGTATGATAAATGATCCCCTTCAGGTTCGGATCCAGATACAGTCTGTTTCTTCTGGTGCTGTTGTTCATACGGAAGCAGGGCATCTGGGAAAGAAGTGCATCCGCATAAGCCAGGAACATAGCATCGTCTTCCATTTTTTCCAGCTCCTCACGGATCACTGCAAGACGTCTTCCACCTGTACAGGTCAGGTTTTCCACATCCATGCGGATATTATCCCGGATCATTTTTTCCAGGATGCCGCTGACACGGACACCCAGAACACCGATATACGGCTGGTTATCCACAGTCTCATGGGAAAAAGCATTCAGAAATCCACTTCTGTCGAAGGTTTTCCCCGAAAATTTCTCATAAGCTTTCTTCAGACGGTGGATGCCCTGGGCAAGCTTCACCTTTTCACAGTCGTTATCCTCATGAGGCATGTCCAGCATGTACAAAAATTTACATTTACCGGTACTTTCCACAATGTCGTACACACGGCGCATGGAATCACAGCAGTTAACAAGAACAAGCTGCTCTACCTTTCCCTCCAGCACTGCCTGGATCACAGATTTTCCGAAGCCACAGAGATTAGCATGGGCGATCTGGTCCGAAAGCTCAAAATTCTCCGGCATTTCCTCAAGAACCGCACATTCCTCGCCAAAGCCCTTAAACAACTCCAGCGGTGTATATTTACAGACGTAATGTATCATGACCGTTTTTCCTCCTTACCTTCTGACAGCATTTCCAGATATGCTTGAAGTCGTGTGGATACCTGGCCGTCACTGGAATTGGCCGGGTTACAGCCGTCACCGTCCAGGACCATGGTTGGAAGTCCTGCATTTTCCAGAGAATTTTTGATCAGGCTGGAAGCTCCGATGGTTCCCTTGCAGCCCCAATGCGCAAAAAGGATCCCGCCGTCTGCCTCTGTAAGGTTCGCCAGCTCCTGGGCACGCCGGATCCTCTGCTTCACACTTCCGTTGTAAATGCAGTTGACCATTTTTTCCGCAAGGGCCTCATAAGGATCCGAGGCCTGCATCCGCTGAAAACCGTCTGCAACAAAATCACAGGCACGGATATGCACGTTCTGGCTGTAATTAAATACATCCTTTACCGGCTCCTGCAAAAACGGCATCATATGCATCCACAAAATATGAAGACCTTCCCCCTTTGGTGCCTTCTTCACATCCTCAAGAAGCATTTTTGTGTATTTCAGGGATTCCTCTGAGCCCGCCAGAAGATGGCACATAAAGATCGCATACAGCTCATTTGTCAGGGAAGTCACCGGATCGTGATCCTTTCTGAGGGCAAGCTGGCGGCTGTAATAGGAGGCCGCTTCATTGCTGTTGGCAACTGCATGCTGTACCGACTGCTCTGAGATTTTTTTGCCTGTGACATCCTCCAGGAATTTCTTCATCTCGCGAAGCTGATCTGCAACATAGCTGATGGAATCCTGATTTTTTTCATAGGGTACGTCAATATAAAAGCCCGGGATCTGATATTTCTGTTTCAGATAAGGAAACGTCATCATGTTTCCATCGCAGGCAAGGTTTGTGTAGATGGTACATTTGGGCTTCGGTACCAATCCTGTCATGGACGCTCCCAGAAAAACTCTGTGATAGGAGCACATGGTTTCCGGAAAGCCCTCTGATTCCGTCTGTGCCAGAAATGCCTGTTCGCATCTGGTTCCAGCGATGAAGCAGGACATTGCCTCCACGGAATACGGAGTGATCCCTGCTGCTGTCAGAAGCTCTCCCGGTACAAAAATGCTCACCAGAGCGGTATCGTCCGGTTTTGCAAGGGCTTTGATAATATTCTGCATGACTACACGGGCTACATACTGTCCCGAAGCCGGAAGCTTCCTGTCAGGAAAAAGCTGCAGACGTTTTTCCTGAAGCCGGTAGCCTGTGAGGAGAAGTTTTCGTGCTTTTTCCGGGTCTTTGATGGATCTCTCTCCCACCATGTCCCCGAATTTTTTTATGATATCCAATCTGTCACATCCTTTCGTAGGTCAAAAATATATTGTATCCTGTCAGACCAATATTTTTATTATAAAGATATTTTTTTCAAAAGTAAACACGCCAAATTTTACAAATCCGGGCGGCATTTTCCGCTGTATTACGCAATTATGTATATGCTTTTGTTACACTCTGCGACTGTTTTCCACATCCCCCAACGCAAAAATGCAGATTTTCCACAGAAATCGCATTCTTTCCCGTGGAAAACCTGCATTTATCATAGTTTCTACTCTACTTCATTTTTTCCGTTGCCCTGCGTACGCACATCAGGCAGGTAGGCAGGATATAGCAGCTTGCGGAAATCCAGGCCGCCTGATCCGCACAGCAGATCGCCGTGAATCCATAAGTTCCCACAAATCCCACACTGACGATCACGCGCGCGATCATCTCCGTCACTCCGGAGAACACAGCTCTGCCGGAATATCCCAGTCCCTGTGTCACCATACGGTTTACATTGAGAATACCAAGACTCCAGAAGAAAAATCCAAGGTATCTCAGATATTTTGCGGAGGCATCCAGCACATCCACCGCACTCTTATTTACAAAAATCAGTGTCAGCGTCCGGCCGCCAAAGATCAGCACCACTCCGATCAGAGCACCGTACGCAACTCCAATGGTAACTGCCTGGCGAAGTCCTTTTCGGATCCGATCCGGCTGTTTTGCTCCCAGGTTCTGGCTGCAGAACACAGAAGCTGCCGTTGAGATCGCATCAAACGGACACATGGCAAACTGTTTGATCCTCATAGCCGCAGTAAAGGCAGATACATAAACACTGCCCAGACCGTTATTTGCAGACTGCATCACCATACTTCCGATGGCAGTGATGGAATACTGAAGTCCTGTGGGAATTCCCATCAGAAGAAGTTCCTGTACCGCTTCTTTTCTCATATGGCGGTCAGCTTTCCCCAGCCACATCAGTTCCATCTTCCGGGAGATCACAAACAGACAGCAGATTCCGCTGATGGCCTGTGCCGTGATGGTGGCAATGGCAGCTCCCGCACATCCCCATTTCAGAACAACAATGCAGAACAGATCCAGAAAAATATTCAAAACTGCCGCAAACGCCAGAAAGATAAACGGTGTCCTGCTGTCACCCACAGATCTTAAGATACTGGACAGATAATTATACAGCAGCGAAAACGGGATCCCCAGAAAGATAATGAGGATATAACGATACGCATTGGCATAAATATCTGACGGCACTGACAGAATATGCAGAATCTGGTTGCACAGGATCGCACACATAGACGTAAGCACAATCGCAGCTCCTGCAGTAAGCACTGCGCCGTTAAATATGTAATTCCGCATGGTATCATGCTTCTCTGCCCCGAAATATTTTGCCACAGGAACACCGAAACCGGCGCAGATTCCTATGCAGAAACCAAGGACTAGAAACTGCACGCTGCTGGTGGCACCTACGCTTGCCAGGGCCTTCGCTCCCAGAATCTGGCCTACAATGGCCGCATCAATAATGTTATAAGTCTGCTGCAAAAGGTTACCCAGAAGAAGGGGCAACGCAAACTGCACCATCAGCTTCAGCGGATTTCCCTTTACCATGGATGTTGACAATTCATTCACCTTCTATCTTTTCTGTGCTGGTTATTTCTTTTTCTTACGGATATGTATCTCCGGAATTGCCACATTGTCGTAGGTGATCGGCTCATCTTTTGCCTTATCATCTATGTCCGCATCCTCACCGGTATGTACCTCCGGTACTGCAACATTTTCGTTTATGATCTTGTATTCTTTTGATTTCTTTTCCTGTCTTTTTCCAAAAATTTTCTTTCCAAACATCTCGATCCCTCATCCCCTGTATTTTATCGAGTCATCCTGTCCCCGCCTGTGCATCTGCCTGGTACATTCCGTTTAGCCGCACACTCACGGGACAAAAACTTATAAGAAATTGATAAAAAATGTAATCGTCAGACTGTTCAGGAAATCCGCAAACAGACTTCCTACCAGCGGCACAAGAAGATATGCTTTTACAGAAGGCGCATATTTCTCGCAGACAGCCTGCATATTTGCCATGGCATTTGGTGTGGCTCCCATACCGAAACCACAGACACCGGAAGAAAGTACTGCCGCATCGTAGTCTCTTCCCATAACATTGAACACCACAAAGTAAGCAAATACAAACATCAGCAGCACCTGACCTGCAAGCAGGATGACCAGCGGAAGTGCCAGATCTGCCAGCTGCCACAGCTTCAGTGTGATCATGGCGATTCCCAGGAACAGGGAAAGGCTGATACCACCGATATCGTTGATCTCACCCATGTAAATCGTGAACTTGCCGGAATACTCACCGATATTACGGATAAAAGCTGCCGCGATCATGGCTCCGATATAGATCGGGAAGGTCATGCCTGTTTTTGACAGCAGATCCGATACAATGGTTCCGATTCCGATGGCAATGATCAGCTGGAATACCGCTGCCGGATACATACTTGTGTGACGCTCGTGTTTCTTTTCCTCCTCAACAAGAAGGCTGTCATCTTCCTGGACAACCGTATCCAGAAGATTTTTTTTCTCGATCAGTCTCTTGCCGATAGGGCCGCCCATCATACTTCCGGCGATCAGACCGAAGGTTGCACCTGCGGTACAAAGTGTACTTGCTCCCGCAACTCCGAAGTCCTCAAGAACCGGTCCGAAAGCACCTGCTGTACCATGTCCTCCAACCATGGGAATGGAACCTGTACAAAGTCCGATCAGCGGACTGATGTGCATCAGCTTCGCAAGTCCCACTGCAAGGAAGTTCTGGGAAACGATCAGAACAATGACCAGGCCCAGAAAAACGATCAGTGCCTTTCCACCGCTTTTCAGGACTTTCAGGTTTGCCTGAAATCCCACGGAGGTAAAGAAAAATACCATACATACTTCTTTCAGTATATCATTAAAAGAAAATTCCACAAGCCCTGTTGCATAACAGATGCAGGTAAAAATCGCAAAAAGCACTCCGCCTACAACCGGTGCCGGAATACAGAACCGATCCAGCACTTTAAACTTTTTTTTCAGGAAACTACCTAACATTAAGACAACCACCGCAACAGCAATCGTCTGATACATATCCAACTCAATCTTCATCATTTGCTTTCACTCTGGTCGCCTTTCTCTGTCGTTACATCCATCCCGCAGGATTCATAATACTTCGCTGCTCCTTCGTGGAATGGAATGGTGATTCCGTCTGTGGATGTCTTTTCTTCCAGTGTGATATCTACAGGAAGGGAATACTGAAGCTCCTGTCTGTTGTCAAATAAAAGCTTCGTGATATCTTCTACTGTCTGTGCGCTCAGCTTATCCCCTGCAAGGAGAACTGCCTTCACGCCTACAGTCTTCACCGCTTCATCCTGGCCTTTGTAGGTTCCTTCCGGAATTTCATATGCAGTATAAAAATCATATGCTTTCAGAAGCTTGTCGATATTTTTCTGATCCAGATCCAGCACCCGGATCTCACACTGTTTAGACAGCTCATCGATCACCGTTGTCTGAATACCTGCAGTACAGAAAAATCCGTCGATCTCTCCGTCCTGAAGCGCCTGGGCTGCTCCGGAATAATCCAGGTTGACGGTATCAACAAGCCCGTCTCCCAGTCCATAGACGGAAAGGATCTGTTTTGCATTCTGTTCCGTTCCGGATTCCTTTTCTCCTGTGCTGACTTTTTTTCCCTGAAGGTCATCAATGGAAGTGATACCGGAATCCGCGCGCACAACCACCTGGCAGGCTTCTGTATAAAGCGCAGCCACCGCACTGTATCCCTGGTATTTCTTATCTTTATAAGAACCCTCTCCATAATATGCATCATTGATCATATCCGCCTGGGCGATAGCCAGCTGGACATAATCATCGGAAAGCAGCCTTAAATTAGCCGCAGAACCGGCTGTTGTTTTTACTTCCAGTTCGTATTTACTGTCATCCGTATTCACCAGATTGGCGATCGTGTCTCCAAGGGCATGATAGCCGCCGCCCAGCGCTGCCGCACCAAACCGTATCCTATCAAAACTGCTGCCACAGCCTGCCAGTGCCAGTACAAGCAGAACACTTAAGATCACTGCCAGTTTCTTTTTCACAATCATCACCTCTCTATATTTTTTTCGAAACAGATTTTATCACAGAGACAAGTGTTTTGTACAGGCGTACACAAAAAAGCACCACAGAAAATTTTTCCATGATGCTTTTCACATATTCACAGATGATCATCTTTGTTCGTATTCTTTCATCCGGCCGCATTCTATAATGAAGTAAACCGGTATCAGCAGGCACAAGGATGTCATCCATGCAAACGGAGTGGAAAAGCACACCGCCCGGTATCCGAAATAAACCGATACAAACATGGCACAGGTAACCCTTGCGACCAGCTCTATGATACAGGCCCCAAAAGGTGCCCATGCATTTCCCATGCTCTGGATCGTCGTTCTGTATACAGATACTGCTCCCAGCAGTATATAAAAAGGAACTACCGTCCAGAGAAATGTATCGGAATAATAAATGATATCCTTTGTGGGATTATTTACAAACATCGGAACAACCAGTCCCTTTCCGGCAAGAAGAAGTACTCCCATAAATATGTTCAGTACTGTGAGCATCAGAAAACAGTCCTTCACTCCCACACGGATACGTTTCCACTGTCTTGCCCCGAAATTCTGTGCCACATAGCTTGCAATGGCAATTCCTACTGCATTATTTACAAGGATTGCAAGCTGATCTACCTTTGTAGCCGCTGTATAACCGGCAATAGCGCTGGTGCCGATATGATTTACCGCCGCCTGCATAGCCAACTGTCCGATACACATAACAGACATCTGAAAGCCCATTGGAAAGCCTATCTTCAGATGGGCGATCAGCGGATTTTTCTCTATGGCCAGAAGCCTGCGTCCTAAACGCATCACCTCAAATTTCTTTGCGGCCACGATCACACAAAATACTCCGGACAAAAGCTGTGCAGCCACTGTCGCAATTGCCGCTCCTGCCACGCCCCATCCAAAAGGTACAATAAACAGAATGTCCAACCCGATATTCAAAAGGGATGAAAAGATCAGAAAATACAATGGTGTCTTGCTGTCTCCCAGCGCTCTCAGCATATTGGAGATCATATTATAAAGTACCGTAGCACCTGTCCCCAGAAAGATGATCAGAAGATAAATATACGCTCTGTCATAAATATCCTCCGGTGTATTCATCCATCCTATGATCGGGTGGGCAAGTAAACTTAAGATCAACGTCAGAAGTATGGTAAATCCAATACTCAGCACCCAGGACGCACTGACTGACTGTTCCATTTTTTTCTTTGAACGCTCTCCGAATGCCTGTCCCAGAAGTATTCCGAATCCGCCTGTAAAACCCTGGATAAAACAGAGTTCAAAATAAACGATGACTGACGTGGCTCCTACTGCTGCCAGCGCATCTGCGCCCAGCGTTTTTCCCACGATCACAGAATCTGCCAGAGTATAAAACAGCTGAAACAGATTTCCTCCGATAACCGGCAGGGAAAACCGGGCGATCACCTTCCACGGTTTTCCCGTTGTCAGATCTTTTGCCATGATGTCTCTCCTCTCCATGTTCGCGTGCACATTTTTCGCATCCAGAGACATACTATATCAGAGAACTATCTTCTCTTCAAGTGTAATTCTGCTTGAGATTCTCAAAATATCAGCATTTTTTTTTTGCGTTTTGTCACTTTATCGTTACATCTGGTGACGTACCACCTTATATTCATCTCCGGAACGGTAATACGGACATTCCTTGTAATCGCTGCTCACAAAACGATAGTATTCATCCTCATCCAGATTGATATCACAGTAATATTCATCGCATTCTTCATCATATGTATAATTTGCACAGTATTCACAGCTAGTTCCTTTCATGGTGATCCCTCCTCTCCCTGCGAGCCGATGTTTCTGCCCGCTGTTCTCCCTGATTATATAGCAAAAACAGGAAGAATTCTATTGCTGAAATTCTTCCTGTTTTTTATGGTTTTAGTCAGGCGGATTCCGCAGTCTGCATTTACTGTATCGCTCTACGCCATGTCAGAACATTGCATTCACAGTTTTATATTTGTAAAGCATCTCCGCATGGTTCTGTTCCTCCACCTGAATGTCCGCCAGAAGTTTCCTTACACTGCTGTCCTCAAAATTAAATACATTTGTATTGTATTCTCCCGAAACAAGCTTCTCCGTTCCGATGCAGTCTGTGGCAAGAAACGCATCATGTTCCTTATCCTCAGAGGACATCACCGATGTGTAAGCAGCGTTTGGCTGATAGTTCCGTCCGTCGCTGTCGTTACAGTCCACCTGTGGAACTGTACCGGAAAGCACCTGGCTCAGGGAATCGTAATGCTCCTGCTCTTTTTTCTGAAGAGTCTGAAATAAGCTTTTAAGCTCCGGATCCCTGGCCTGCTGTGCGTATTTTCCGTATTTTTCAATGCAGCTTTTTTCCTGTGTCTGAAGATCCTGGATCACTGTGCGTTCTTTTTCCTTTAATATCATTATGATCATCCTTTCTTTTGATAATAATGATAGTATGGTTTGGAAACGCGATTTTATTCATATTTTACGCAGTCAGGATCTCCATCAGTGCTCCGTAAAGATCCTTTTCCAGTTCCATAGACTGAAGCTCCGACAAAAGAACCGGCAGCTTCTTTCCGTCTGTGATCAGCTGATATAATCTGTCCTTCAGCACAAAACCGATCTCTGCCTGGTTCAGGAAATCAAAGACACGCTCTTTTGTCTGATTATCTGCCACTTCGCCAGCGAGAATGATCTGCACCTCTGCCGCTGTGTCTGCTTCTACTTCCACACAGATCTTCTGAAGCTTCTCTTCATATTTTGCAGCAGCCTCAGTCTCTGCTCCGTTAACCAGAACCTTCACAGTATCTGTTCCTGTTTTCGCAAAATTACAGAACTCCACGGTATAAGCTCTCTTTGCCGGGATCAGCTCTGTTTTTCCCTGTGCGGGATGAATGGTAAACACTCCCTGATCCTTTTCCTTATAATCCATTTCCGTAAATACACAGGCACCATTTTCGTAAGCACAGGTTTCGTTGTCATCCTCATACAATCTGAAGCTTCCGTCAGCACCCGGGAATACCCGGATATTCAGGCTTTCCGGATTCTTTTCCGCCTCTGTTCCACGGATCTCATCGGTCATCACCAGAATACCGCCTGCTTTTGCAAGAACCGGGATACTGTCCAGAGTACGGTACATATCCACCATTCGTCCACCCTCATAGCGCAGACCTGTATAAATATCATACCATACCCCATCCGGCAGCCATACTGCTGTCTTTGCTACATTAAGGCCTTTTACTCTCGGTGTTGTCACAGCCGCTACCATCAGCTGGTCTCCGAAAAAGTACTGATTTTTTACTGCATATGCCTCCGGTGCCTCCGGATATTCATAATACATCGGCTCCACCAGAGGAAGATCTTCCTGATAGCTTCTGTAGTTCATTGTATAAAGATACGGCATCATTCTGTGGCGCTCACGGAGAGCTTCTTCCATGACAACCTCTGTCTCCTTTTTGAAACGCCACGGCTCTTTTCCGTTGAAGTCACTGCATGAGCTGTGAAGACGCATGATCGGGGAAAAGATCCCGTACTGTGTCCAGCGGGCGGTCATCTCGTCATCCTTATAGCCAAGCATATGTCCGCCGATATCATGGCTCCACCATCCATAACCGATGTTGGAAGCTGTGGATGTAAAATACGGCTGGAAATCAAGGGAATCCCAGGTAATATGAGTATCTCCGGAAAAGCCTATCGGATATCTGTGGCTTCCGGGACCTGCATATCTGGAAAAGGTCATGGGACGTTTTCCGCTTCTGGCACTGTCCAGGAAATGGAAGTGGTTGAAGATCCACAGAGGATCAAGCCCTTCGATCTTGCAGTTGCTTCCCTGCTGCCAGTCGATCCACCAGAAATCCACACCTTCCTCCTCTCTCGGATGATGAAGATATTTGAAATAGGCTTCCATAAATTTCGGACTTGCCGGATCGCATACTACCGGATCCTCATTTTCATAATCCACACCCATGGCCTTTGCCATGTCCTCATACATTTCTTCCCAGCCCTGTACGCCGTCTGCAGGATGTACATTTAATGTGGTACGCATTCCTCTTTTATGTAAACCATCCAGGAAACGCTTCGGGTCCGGGAAGAGCTCTTTATTCCAGGTATATCCGGTCCAACCGCTTCCGTATTTCGGGTCAACATCGGTCACATGCCAGTCCATATCAATGACTGCAACTGTGAACGGGATATTTTTTTCCTGGAATTTATCCATCAGCTCATTGTAGCTTTCCTCAGAATATTTATAATATCTGCTCCACCAGTTTCCGAGAGCAAACCTTGGAAGCATCGGTGTTTTTCCGCAGAGTCTGTAAAAATCATGAAGTGCTTCTTTGTAGTCATGTCCGTATCCGAAGAAGTACAGATCCTTGATGCCTTTTCTTCTTGGCTCGATCCAACCATCCGGCAGAAGCACCTGTGACCTGCTGTCATCCACCAGAGAATATCCGAACCTGGAAAGAATACCATGCTCCAGCTCTGTTGCTCCGTCCACCATATCCAGCGTTCTGGCGGTTCCCTTCAGATCATGGATCTCTTCTCCGTAGTGCCAGATGCTGTGGTAAGCGCTTAAGTTTCCTTTTACCTGAATGCTCAATCCCCAGCTGGTAAATTCCTTCTCATTATAAATAAGGTGGATTCTTTTCGTATGGACCTCGATCCCATCCTCTGTACGCACTACACGATAGTCCGCTTTTGGAAAATCCCTGAAAAACACCATCTGCGTGGGGCGGTCCTCAAATACGCCCTCCTCATCATACTCCAGACGGATCAGTCCCTCTGTAAGAAACGTAATCCTGTATTTATCCCCTGTGATCATATTTTCACTTAACGCCAGGGGATGTGTTTCTACTTTATATATATCCTGCATTTATGTCCCTCCGTTTATTATCTGTATGCCATCAGCCCTTTACAGCAGATGCTGCGATTCCGGCGATAAACTGTTTCTGGAAGAACAGATAGATCAGAAGTACCGGGATGATGGAAATGGCAGTTGCCGCAAACAGTGCACCATAATCTGTGGAATACTGTCCGTTAAACATCTTAAGACCAACGGCAAGAAGCTGTTTGTCTTTGTTTGTAATTACCAAGTATGGCCACAGGAAATCCTCCCATGTCCAAAGGAACTGGAAGATCGCAATACTGAAGATTCCGTTTTTTGACATCGGTAATACGATCTTGTGGAAAATATAAAACTCATTGGCTCCGTCAATTCTTGCCGCCTCCAGGATCTCGTCCGGAAGTGCGGAGATATGCTGCTTCATCATAAAGATTCCGAAGCCGCTGAACATAGCCGGGATGATCAGTGCTTTGTAGCTGTCCATCCAGCCAAATGCCTGGATCATGGAATACTTCGGGATAATGGTAACACACCACGGGATCATCATAGTAGAAAGTACGAATCCGAAAAGAACATTTCTTCCTTTAAATTTGTATTTACTCAGTACAAAACCACAGATAGTACTTGTATAAATTACGATCAGAGTGATCACTACCGTAATAACAATACTGTTTAAAAAGAAACGGATAAAATTAAAGTGTGCGTTCATATTGATGTAGTTATCAATGATGAATTTCTGCGGAAGAAGATGCTGCTCCAGAGCCATGATCTCCTGATTTTCCTTGAAGGATGAAAAAAGCATCCATACAAAAGGATATACGGTAACCACTCCAAGGATCAGAAGGAGTGCATTTAAAGCAATACTGCTGACTTTTCTTTTCATGAATGTTTTCCTCCTTTAATCTTCTTTTCCGGAAACACGGAATGATAACCAGGTAAATACTGCTGTAATAACGAACAATACAAAGGACAGTGCAGATGCATATCCGAAGTTGTATTTTACAAACGCTTCATCATAGATGATGTAGGATGCAAGGTAAGTTGCTGTTCCGGGACCACCTTCTGTCATGATCAGGATCTGAACATATGCCTGAAGGTAGGAAATAATAGAAGTGATGATAACGAACAGTGTCATAGGCTTCAGCAGCGGAAGTGTGATGTAACGGAACGTCTGCCATGCGTTGGCGCCATCTACTTTTGCGGCCTCAAGAGCATCTGTCGGAAGAGAATAGAGACCTGCCATGTACATAACAACTGCGTATCCGAAATCCTTCCAGATGGTCATGATCATAATTGCAGCAAGGGCAGTTTTCGGATTCATCAGCCAGTTTACATCCAGTCCGAAGATCTTATTGATGGTACCGATCTGAGGATTGTACATGAATTTCCATACAAAGGCTACGGCTACCATAGGAGTTACAACCGGCATGTAATATACAGCTCTGAAAAAGCTTTTATATTTTATCAGTGTGGAATAGATCGCATAGGCGATTCCAAGTCCAAGACCTACACGAAAGAAAATAACTACAACAGAGAAGATCACTGTGTTCAACATGGATTTTCCAAACAGAGCACTGGTAAATACATCCTTATAATTCTCAAGTCCCAGGAACCGGTAAGTACCGCTCAACGGGTTCCACTCATGAAAGCTTCCTGCAAAAGCGATTCCAATAGGTACGATCAGAAATACCGTAAAAAAGATCACCATTGCCAGAACAACGATATTTCTCAAAATGATCTCGCTTTTGCTCTGCAGCGGATTTGTTTTTTTAAACATCGATGCATCCTCCTTATCTTTTCGATACACATCTTTTTGCTGAGAAAGGCGCACCCTTTTCCAAGTGCGCCTTTCTGCTCTGATACCTGCGGATTGCTCACGGCATCTTTTTATTTTGCATACTCATAAAGGTTTTCTACAGATTTGAATGTACTGTTCTTCATATCCTTTGTGATGTTGGCTTCTGCCTCGTCCAGAGCAGTATCGATGTCAACACCGTTGAAGAATACATCCTCTCCTGCTTTTTTCAGAGAAGTCTCCATGGTTGCAGGCATCGGGCCCGGCCAGATATAGTGGTCAATGTGCTCGGAAAGAACCTGCAGAGAAGGATTCTCAAGGATCTTCTTATTATCTGCCAGAGATTTCTTAGCCGGGAAGGTACTCATTGCCAGGTTAAATGCGATCTGTGCGTCATCGTTTGCCAGGAAATATTTTACGAAGTCCTGTGCAACTGCCTGCTGGTCAGCCGGAGCGTTTTTGTTTACACCAAAGGTAGACTCACCGTTGTAACGGTTGTAAGCATATGGCTCGCCGTCAAAGGTCGGGATCTCAAATACGCCAAAGTCGATGTTGCTCCATGTTGTTTTCAGAGTGTTGTAGTAGTGTCCCCACTGGATGACCATGGCTGACTGTCCCTGTCCAAAGCTGTCTGCTGCTTTCTCACCGAAGTCCTTGGAACCGATGCCATCTACGTCATACATATCTACCAGCATCTGCATTACCTTCTTCATTGCATCAGAGTTTACATTCGGAGTAACTCCGTCTTCCTTGAAGAGGTTTTCTCCCAGCTGATAATTCAGGCCAAGGAGGTAATTCTGATGGAAATCATCGTTGAAGTTCAGACCTGCCTGAACGATCTTGTCACCGTCTTTAATAGTAAGCTTTTTGGCAACCTCGATCATCTCGTCCCAGGTCTTCGGGATATCAGCATCTGTCAGACCTGCTTTCTCCCACATATCTTTGTTGTAGTATACAGATCCGGTCATCATACCGTAATCAATATAGTAAACCTTTCCATCGATCACATGGGCGCTTACACCATTGAAATCTGCCTCCAGATCCTCTGTGGGGATATCAAGAGGAGCCATGTAATTGATCAGGTTCTCATGGTAGCTGTTATGTACGTTGAAAATAGCCGGTCCGTTGTTTCCATCCAGTGCAAGAGGAAGCTTGGTCCAGTAATCCTCCCATGGGTTATCAACAAGATTGATCGTTACATTTGGATGAATGGCTGTGTATCCGTCGATGATCTGCTGGAACAGCTCGTCACTGCCCCACTCCCAAAGCTCTACGGTGATGTCTTTTCCATCATTGATCTCCACGCTTGGGTCATATTTGACCGTATCTCCGAAAGGCTCTGTAGGTGCCTCTGCCTTGGCTTCGGATTTGCTGTCACTTCCGGCAGAACTTCCTGTACTGCCACATCCTGTAAATGCAGTTACAACCATTGCTGCAGCAACTACCGCTGCAAAAACTCTCTTTTTCATGCATTACCTCTTTCTTTCCGGTATTTTCCTGTTTTTTGACTACGTTTTCCGTTCCTTTTAGTTTAGCGCTAAATCTATTGTTAATCTATCACGCGCATAGAGATTCGTCAATATAATTTTATTATTTCGTCGATTTTTCTAGTATTTATATGAGTTTTTTGTGTATTTTTCATATTCCAAGGCTGCATTTTTTTATCTTCCCGCAATCATACATTGATTTTTTCACTATGTTGGGCTATAATATACATAGTTTATAAACCGTTTTTTCGAACATTTATATTTCGTGTTTAAACCTTGTAAACCTGTAATAAGAGGATACATAAATTCTGGATTTTTCATTGTATTTTTATTTTTACCTGAGAAATGTGTCAGAATTTTATATATATGTATGACAGCAGTTTCCTTCCCGGAAACTGCTATGGAAGAACAGAGGTGTGTAGTATGACATTAAAAGATATCGCAGATCTGGCCGGTGTCAGTATGATGACCGTCTCCAATGTGATCAACGGCAAAACCAACCGCGTTTCCCAGAAAACCAGAGACAAGGTCAATGCGATCATAGAAGAATACGGATATGTTCCCAACCTGAATGCCCGGAGCTTATCCAATAAAAAATCCCATATCATCGGCATCATCATTTCCCTCGATGAAAAAGATGTGCTCCTGGGAACCAACTATTTTGAGAACCCTTATGTCAGCACCATGGTCGGTGCTATCGAAAAAGAACTGCAGAAGAATGAATATTTCACCATGATCCGCTCTGTATCAAAAAATGCGGATATCATTTCCCTTCTGAAGAACTGGAATGTAGACGGAATCATCATTCTTTATCCTGCTGCCGGAGAATACATGGCAAGGCTGATGGATTCTGCCACCTGCCCCATCGCCACTTTTGACTGTGAACTGGAACACCCCAATCTTATCAATATCACTTCCAATGATGAGAAGGGGCTTTACCTTTCCACAAAATATATGATCAATCACGGTCATTCCGCCATTGCCTTTGTGGCCGATTACAAAAACAACCACGTTCTTACCAGCCGTTTCAATGGCTATAAACGGGCGCTGGAGGAGAACCATATTACTTTTAACCCGGATTACGTTTATGAGTACTCTCCTTCCTATGAGGGCGGTATCCAGGCCGGCCGTGAGATCGCATCCAACAGCTCTCCAGTTACCGCTGCGGTAACTACGGCGGATATCTGTGCTATCGGAATTATGGAGGGTGCCCGCCTGGGCGGCTACCGCATTCCTGTGGATCTTTCTGTGATCGGATATGATAACCTGACACTGTGCCAGTACACCCTTCCCAAGCTGACCTCCGTCTCACAGAACATCCCCCGGAAGGCACTACTTGCCACCAGTCTTCTCCTGGAAAAGATCCGCACTGGCTCTGTCAGCTCCTCCTGCCAGTCTGCCCTGGATGTTGAGATCGTGGACAGGCAGTCGGTGATCTCTTTGTATTAAGTACAGGGATTCTACCTCTTATTTTTTGATGTTGGATCCCTGTTACTGTTCACCGATAATGTTCTGCGAAGTGTTTTTGTGAACTCATCATCTGAACCCCCAAAGGTATCTGTTCATGAACCAGGATCAAATCAAAAAATCCCGGAACTGCTGCAGTGCTTCTGATTGCCAGCACTGGCACAGCTCCGGGATTTCCGTTACAAACCCTCCCGATACACGCTGTTGATCGTAGCCTGGGCGTGCTCCAGCTCTTTTTTCCGGATGATGGCTTCCCTGTCACTTAAGATCGCCAGCATCTCATCGATCACATCCTCCACTCTGGGACTTGTCACCCTGTATAAATACCCCAGCATCCGTGTAGCTGCGTAATCGGTATTCATATGTTTATAGGCGATTTCCCGGCACAGCTCATCGGGATAGCCCTTATCCTGAAGCGCTCTGTAAAGCTCATCTGTTCTTGTATCTGCCATATCCTCCTGAGATTCCTTTCCTGTTTTTATTATAATTTCGCCAAGCGGATATTCGCGATCCGCTTTCGCTGGTTCCAGCCATATTCAGTACAATAAATCGAACATTTATCTTCCACTCTGCTGCATGATCACAAACACAACCGCTTCACGATTTATCATCCTCATCCATGCCAGTTTCTTTACCAGCCTTATATATCCCCCGGATTCCCCGGAGCAAGGTTACGAAAATCCCTGCGATCAGTATCCACACCGGCCACATAGGTGCCGTTCCCAGATTCCCGCTGATTCCGGCATAAAGACATACTCCAATGGATAACAGCTTGATCACAGACATCATTTTTGACGCGATTTCAAAGATATGCTCTCTGTTTTCCTCTGTCACCTCAACTGGATAGTTCCACCACTGTGGAAATCTCTGACAGAACATCAGAAGTGCCAGGATCATCAGCCCCAAAATCGGCTCCAGAAGAAGGCTGCCCTTCTTCCCATACCGGTCTGGGATCCCATGAGCATTAAAATGGATCGGCACCCTCTCCGGCAGATTTCCCCAGGTGGCCACAAGATACATCACATACCCAAGGATCAGCAGAAAGCAGAGCACATCTGTAATATTCCGCAGTTTTTTCTCAGACATTATCCATCCCCCTTTCATTGCAAAATAAACCCGTCTGTAAATTAAATACTCTCTTTCCTGTATTTTACACACAAATTGCCTGCCTGTAAAAGTATTTTACAAAAAAACACCTATTATAATCATATCTGTGCACACTAACAATTGCATATGAAATTTTTATATGATAAACTAGACATGTTGTCCAAAAACATATTTAAGAAAGGGAAAGAAATATGTTAGAAAAACTTTTCAAGCTGTCCGCAAACAAAACGGACGCCAAAACAGAGGTTCTGGCAGGTATCACCACCTTCATGACAATGGCGTATATCCTGGCAGTTAACCCGAACATCCTGTCTGCGACCGGCATGGATTCCGGAGCTGTATTCACAGCTACCGCACTGGCAGCCTTCCTTGGAACGCTGCTGATGGCGATCTTCGCCAACTACCCGTTCGCACTGGCACCAGGAATGGGACTGAACGCATACTTTGCCTATACAGTCGTTATCGGCATGGGATACAGCTGGCAGTATGCACTGACTGCAGTTTTTGCAGAAGGTATCGTATTCATCGTTCTCTCACTTACCAATGTACGTGAAGCGATCTTCAATGCGATCCCTCTGAACCTGAAATCCGCAGTCAGCGTTGGTATCGGTCTTTTCATCGCATTTGTAGGATTACAGAATGCCAATATCGTGATCGGCGGCTCCACTCTGCTGCAGCTTTTCTCTGTAGATGGCTACAACGCAGCCAAGGGTGTGGAGGCTTCCTTCAACAACGTTGGGATCACCGTTATCCTGGCTCTGATCGGTATCATCGTAACCGGAATCCTGGTTGTTAAGAATGTAAAGGGAAACATCCTCTGGGGTATCCTGATCACATGGGGACTTGGAATCATCTGTCAGTTCGCCGGACTTTATGTTCCGAACCCGGAGATCGGCTTCTACAGCCTGCTCCCGGATTTCAGCAACGGACTCTCTATCCCGAGTCTTGCTCCGATCTTTGCGAAGCTGCAGTTTGACGGAGTTTTCTCACTGGATTTCCTTGTCATCCTGTTTGCATTTTTATTTGTAGATCTTTTTGATACTCTTGGAACTCTCGTTGGTGTCTCTTCTAAAGCAGGCATGCTGGATGAAAATGGCAAGCTTCCTAACATCAAGGGCGCACTTCTTGCAGATGCAGTTGCAACAACTGCCGGTGCAGTTCTTGGTACATCCACAACCACTACCTTCGTAGAAAGTGCTTCCGGTGTATCCGAAGGCGGAAGAACCGGACTTACCGCAGTGACAACTGCCATCTTATTTGGCCTGTCCCTGTTCCTGTCTCCGATCTTCCTGGCAATCCCGTCCTTTGCCACAGCTCCGGCTCTGGTGATCGTCGGTCTGTACATGCTCAGCAATGTTATCAGCATTGATTTCAGCGATATGTCCGAGGCGATCCCATGTTATGTATGTATCATCGCAATGCCGTTCTTCTACAGCATTTCCGAAGGTATCTCCATGGGAATTATCACATACGTAGCCATCAACCTGATCACAGGTAAGGCAAAAGAAAAGAAGATCAGCGCTCTGATGTATGTACTGGCAGTGCTGTTTATCCTGAAATATATTTTCCTGTAAAATATGGCAAAAAAATTCCCGGGCGTTTTGTCCCGGGATTTTTTTTATTCCAGCAAAATATTCTTATTTCTTCGGCTGATACCGCATATTCGATACATTATAAACCGTAATAAAAGCCTTCGGGTCCTCCTGGTTTATAAACTTCATCAGCTTCTGATATTCACCTTTATCTACAATGGTTATGATCTCATGGCGTTTTTCCATTTTATAGGCTCCGATGGCTTCATAGATCGTGGCTCCGCTGTGCAGGTCATGAACAATAAACTGCCTCAGCTCCTCTTCCTTCTTCGTGATAATGCAGACGCGCCGTTTGATGTTATGGTCAAAAATAAAATGATCCAGAACAATTCCGTTAAAATACGTTCCCAGAATACTTAAGACTACCGTCTTTTTATCATACACAAGCGCCGCGGAAAGTGCCACGCACATACCGGAAAGGGACATGGCTTTTCCAAGCTCCATGTGGAGATACTTATTCATGATCTTCGCCACGATATCCAGTCCGCCTGAGGATGCATTCCGGTTAAAAAGAATGCTAAGTCCCACACTCACTACCAGAACATAACACAGAACATCCAGTTCCTGGCTGTCTGTCATGGAACCGAAATCTGGAAAAATGATCTCAAACAATCCCAGAAACAACGGCAGCATTACACTGGTATAAACCGTCTTAACTCCAAACTCTCTTCCACAGGTAAAAAATCCAATGATCAGCAATACCACATTCAGGATCATGGTAATCGCCGACAGCTGCAGCGGCACAAAGTTGGAAAGCACGATTCCAAGACCGGAAATACTGCTGACTGATGTATGGCTTGGTACCAGGAAAAAATATACCGCCGCTGCGATGATCGCCACTGCCACGGTCAGGATCACCGTTTCTTTGATGATATCTATATAATTCAGTTTCTTTTTCATGGCATCAGATACTCTTCCCACTCTTTTTCTTTGGCACCGACCAGAATTTTATCCTCTGCTACAAGAATCGGACGTTTCACAAGCATCCCGTCTGTTGCAAGAAGCGCAAGCTGCTCTTCCTCACTCATCTCCGGAAGTTTATCTTTCAGTTTCATCTCTTTATAAATATTTCCACTGGTATTGAAGAAACGCTTCAGCGGAAGACCGCTTTTTTCCCACCAGGCTTTCAGTTCCTCTGCAGTTGGATTGTCCGTCTTGATATCGCGCAACGTATATTCCGCGCCACTCTCATCCAGCCATTTCTGAGCCTTTTTGCAGGTACTGCATTTTGGATAGCATACAAATAACATGTTATGTCCCCCTGTCTTTCAGCAGTAAATATGGAAATCACTACTGTCTGTTTTTTACTTACAGCATGGAATATGGAATTTTTATGGAACTTTTTCCCAGTGCTGTCTGAGGTTTATTTTAACATAGATGTTGATGTTTTTCTATCCTGTTATTCCGCCCAGATCAGCTTCGATTCCTGCTTCATCTCATCCACAATTTTCTCCGCTACATCCAGATCCCCTTTTGCTTCCAGCTCTGTTAATTCCAGGCTCTTCTTTTGGGCTTCCTCGCTCATATAATAAACTTCTTTTACCGTCTCCGGGGTGCTGTCATCCTCCGGTGATAGCTCCTCTGTCTTTTTGGAAAAATCCTGAAGCAGCATGTCATTGCCTTTCAGTTCCAGAGTTCCTGCATAGGGTGCGTCAATGGCGTAGACAAACTCTGTTTTTCCATCTTCTGTGTATTGTACTTTCATTCGGTTGATGAGATTATTGGAAGAATACAGACAGTTGTCTTTTACGTACATTCCGCTGTCTTCCAGAGTCATGTATTTTTCATTGAAATACCAGTGGTTATAACCTGCTGCCGCAACGATGAGTGTCAGGATAACTGCCACGGTTGCTGTCAGAACTCTGCGTACTATCAGCTTTTTCCGGATTTTTTTCAGTGTGGCTGCAGATGATCTCATTTGGTTCTGCTCTTTTCCCTGCTCCTCTTTCATGATTTCCAACATTTTTCTGCATTCCTGACAGGTACCCATATGTTCTTCCACCAGCGCCTTGCTGTCTTCGCTTAAGATCCCATCTATATAAGACGGCATCAGATCCTGTATTACATCACATGTGATCTTCATGTTCCAGCTCCTCTCTGATCTTTACTCTTGCACGATAATAAGTCACCCGCGCCCAGTTTTCACTTTTTCCAAAAAGCATTCCAATCTCACGGAAGTTCAGCTCTCCGAATGTCCGCAGGGAAAAAACTTCTTTATACGGTTCCGAAAGTCCATGCAGAACCTTATGGATCTCCATAGCCTGACTCCGCTGTGCCAGCTTTTCCTCAAAAATTTCTCCGCCATGGCTTTCTGCTGTTTCCGGCTGCTCCTCTCCGGGAAGCTGCTTTTTCTGCTTTTTCAGATGATCGTACAACGTATTCTTTGCGATCTGGCAAAGCCACACCCGCACATCACAGTCTCCGCGGAACTGATCTGCTTTTTTCAGCGCTTTAAAAAACGTCTCCTGGGTCACTTCCTCTGCCAGCGATCCATCACGTGAGACAGAACGGATATACCGATATACAATGTCAAAATATATCCGGTAAAGTTCCTCAATATTCATCGGTTCTTTCTTTTCCTCCCTTCTCACTTATAAGACGCACTGATCTCAAAAACGTTACAGAAAATCTTTCAAAATTTCGTTCGATATTTTTATTCCGGCGTTTCTTTTAGCACAAACGAAATGCCCGGTATAAAAATACCGGGCACAGCATTATCAGAATTTTCTTCTGACCTCCTCTTACATTCTGCTGCATACCTTCACATCGTTCCATGCTTTTCATAATATTTCTTCTTTTCCTCATACATAAGATCATCTGCTCTTCTCAGCATTGTCTCAAGCTCCGAAGAGCTTTCCTCCCAGACAACACCAACAGAAACACTGATCCTTTTGGCAGCAATGCTGTCACAGATATCCCGGACCTTACTCCGAAAAACCTTCTCATCCATGTCAAAACAGATGAGTACAAATTCATCGCCACCTACCCGGTAAGCATTTTCCGGCAGAATTGCAAGCATGGAACGCGCTGTATTTATGATCAGCCTGTCTCCGGCCTCATGTCCGTAAAGATCATTCACCCGTTTCAGACCATTGATATCAATATATGCTACTCCTGTTTTTATCACTGTTTTTGCCTGCATGCCTTCCAGAACCTGAATATACCTGTTCCTGTTATACAAGGTCGTCAGCATATCACGATAACTCATGTACTGCAGACGCGCCTTACGCTCCTTGGCTTTCAGGCTGTCCGTTAAAAAGTACTGTATGGACGACAGCAGCGTATGATCCTCATAATGCAGTCTCGGATTATCTACCCCGAGAAATCCTATGATCTTTCCGTCACTGTTTAAAGGAACGGCCAGCAGCCTGGTAATATCCTGCATCTTCAGAGTCTCATAATACGGCTGTCCCTGCTCCTCTTCAATATCCGGAATATAATACAGGCCATTTTTCCGAAAGCTGTCCATCCAGATATCCAGCATTTCCATGGGAACCTCCTGAAGATTATCCTTCTCAGCAGTCACTCCGTTCATGGCATACTCATAAGTATTTGTACAAATATTCCTCTTTTCATCGATCTGAACAATATAACTGCGATCTCCGTCAAAATACCCGCTGATAATACGCAGCAGATTGGAGATCGCCGCATCTTCATCTTCTCCTGATATCAGCTCAGCAATGCATTTATTCAGTATCGTTGCGATCTCAAGTCTTTCCTTTATCTTGCCCTCTCTGCTTATCAGCTGATACATTTCCTGATTCAGCTCCGTCATCGTCACGATAAACATAATGATCATGGAAATACCAACAGAAAAATCGATCAGCGACATTCCATACCTGAATGCCTGCACAGCTGCCGCCACTGCCGGAAGTACAATGCATGACAGCATAGAGAACAGGAGCTTCCTGCTGACTCTCTTTTTGTACTGGAGCAAAAGTGTAAGATCAATGAACATACCTGCTACCGGAAGAAGAATTGACATAATATATAACGGTGCCCGATGATAATAATTATCCACATCTATGTAATAATACCAGTGAGTAAACTGCGAGATCACCACAAAAACAGCCCCTGCGGCAGCAATAACATATCCGGCTTTTACTCTTTTTAATGTTCTCCGCTCCCTCTTCGAAAACAGATAAACACACACATAAATGTGAAAACACAGCAGGACTACGTCACTTAAAAGGAATACGAGAAAACTCGAAATACGGACCAGCACACTGCCCGGAACTCCGGGATATCCGCTGAAAATATGCGCCATGGCATCCATCAGCAATAACAGGGAAGCAAAACTCTCCATCAGGATAAGATACCGACGCTTTTCCCTGTCATAATTACTGCTCAGAAATATACATAATGCAGCTATGGCACAAAATGCACATCCCCATATAAGTATCGCTACCTGCAGTACTTTTTCATCCGGCATAAAAAACACTCCTCATATTCATCACTTACAATAAGTATTACACTTTACCGTGTAAAAGTCAACCTTTCAAAAAATCCCGGAGTATATTGTCATACTCCAGGATTTTTCCAGTCCTGATAAAATTTTATATTGTCTGTCTCAGATCTCTTTTCCCTTTGTCGCAACGGCATGTACAACAAACGGTACAAACAATGTAATAAACGCCGCATATCCAAGGTATGCATATCCCTTCTTAACAACTGTCATCAGACCGAACTGTGCGATGGCAAATGCCAGGAATGTAAAGATCGCTGTAAAAACTGCATTTCTTCCAAGATGTCCCTGAGATTTTTTCTCCGGGCTGTCCATACGGCGTTCTACTGCGTTTACGCAACGTGTTACGATACCGGAGATCATATTTACTGCTGTGGAAATAGCTCCAAGGATGATCAGCAGAGAAATGATCGGTGTCAGAATTCCGGAACCAACTCCGTTCTGAACCAGTACAAGCATCGGTACAGATGCAGATGCAAGCTCACCAACATAGGCAATTGCAAGAAGTCCCAGAATGGAAAGTTCCATTGCACAGAAGTTGCATACAAACATCCAGATCGCTGCTTTGTTGATCTGTTTTTCATCAGTTACATCTTCCATGTGCTGGTACATAACGGATACAGAAGCCAGCTGGAAGAAAAAGTAAAGGACTGCTGAATAAAGAGCCGGTCCAAAAGCTCCGCTCTCGGAGGAAAGTACGGTCATTTCTCCGGAGGACATGGTATGGATGGAAGCTGTGATATCGCCCCACTGTGCGATGATGTTCGGAACCAGTACGAGCACCAGGCCGATGATGATCAGCACACTTAAGGTAGATGCACATTTTCTTACAACATTGGTACCAAAAAGAGCGATCACAAAAATAAATACTGCAATGATCACGGTGCAGAGCCAGTAAGGAATTCCAAACAGAGTCTGCAGTGTGGAACCGCCTGTTGCAAAAGCAGCTGCAGATGCAGTTCCGATCATGATCAGGTAACAGATCTCATAGAGGTTTGACATAACCGGTTTTGTTTTTCCATAGAGGCTGTCGGAAAAACTTCTGTAATCGTAGGTTTTATGTTTGTAAGCGTAACGCATTCCATACCAGAAAAACAGTGCATATAACCCCTGTGTCACTGCCGGCAGAATCAGGCACCAGATACCATAGTTGATAAAGTACTGATAGATCTGCGCTCCTGACGCGAATCCTCCTCCGAACTGTGTGGTAAATGCGACGAACGCAAGTCCCATGGCCAGAGGCATTTTGCTTTGTAATGATTTGTTCTGACTCATCTCTCTTTCCCCCGTTTTTTATTTATTATATTCGATGACTTTTCCCGGATTCAGGATCAGCTTGTCATCGAAAGCCAGCTTAATGGCTTTATAAAGAGCGATCATTCTCGGGCCTGCAAACTCTTCCAGGAATTCCAGACGTCCGTTTCCAATACCATGCTCACCGGAAAGCTGTCCGCCCAGTTCTTTGGACAGTGCATACAGCTCTACCAGACTTGCGTGAGTGGCTTCTTTCCACTCCTGGTCGCTCATTTCCGGTCCACGGAGCATCTCTGTATGGATGTTACCGTCTCCGCAGTGTCCGCATGGCTCTACTCGGATTCCATGTGCGCTTGCGATCTTTTTGGCTGCTTTTACATACTCTGCGATCCTTGCTCGTGGAACAACCACGTCACACTCTTCCTGTGCCACAGAATCAGCTTTCATTCCCTCCAGGATTCCGCCTCGGACGCTCCATACGGCTCCGGCACGCTCCGGCGTTCCTGCGATACAGCAGTCCAGAGCTCCGTTTGCAAGGGCCGCTTCCGCTGCTGCCTCCACTGCGCTGTCCAGCTCCTGTTTGCTGGAGGCATCGTACATAACGATCAGCACTGCTTCGCCCTGTTTCACCGGGAACATTTTGTTCAGATTCCGTTCTACGATATCGATCAGTTCTCTTTCCAGGAACTCGATGGCTGTGGGTACAAATGGCAGTTCCAGAACTTTCGGAACCATGTCTGCACATTCCTCAAGGCTCTTAAATGGCATTACAAGAGTACAGGTACAGGTCGGTGCAGGAAGAAGTTTCAAAGTTACCTGGGTGAGAATACATAAGGTTCCCTCTGATCCGATCACCAGGTCTTTCACATCATATCCGGTTGTGTTTTTTACAACATTGGATGAAAAGTTCATGATGGATCCGTCCGGCATAACTGCCTCGATGCAGCGTACAAAATCTCTGGTCAGTCCATAACGTACTGCTTTCATACCACCGGCATTTGTGATAACGTTTCCACCGATGGAAGCTGTTTTTTCACCCGGGTCCGGTGGGTAAAAAAGTCCGCCTGCCGCTGCTGCCGCCTGAATATCGATAAGAAGTGCTCCCGGCTCAGCTGTGATGGTCTGGTTCTTTCTGTCAATTGGAAAAATCTTGTTCATTCTCATGACGGATAACATGATTCCGCCATATTTACAGGTGGCTCCACCTGCCAGTCCGGTTCCTGCTCCACGGCATACAACCGGAATATTTTCTTTGTATGCGTAAGCCATGATAGCGGAGATCTCTTCTTTATTCAGAACCTCCACATAGAGTTCCGGAGGAAAAACTCCGTACTCCGGCATTTCATCACGATAATATTCTTTTGCGATCTCATCGCCGACCCATACACGATCTGAAGCGGTCACAGAACGGATGTAGTCGAAATCTTCTGAAGTCATTTTTTTATATGGATAAGCCATGACCTAGTCCTCCTTCCGATTCTTTATCAGTTCTGTCAGCTCCGGCACAACCTGATACAGATCATCTACAATACAGTAATCCGCAACATTAAAGATCTGTGCTTCCGGATCATTGTTGATCGCTACGATACAGTCTGATCCTGTCATACAGGAAGTAAACTGGATGGCTCCGGACACACCACATGTGATGATCAGCTTCGGACGCACCGTTCTTCCGGAAAGTCCGATCTGATGGGCAACATCTCCGAATCCGTTTTCTACCATCGGGCGGGTAAAAGCAAGCTGGCCTCCAAGGGCTTCTGCCAGTTCCCGACACATTTCCACATCTTTTTCGTTCCGGACGCCACGGCCTGCAACAACCAGAACATCCTCTTCCTCAAGGCTCTTTACCTTATCAATAACTTTGGATGAAAGAATTTTGATCCTGGAATCTGCCATCTTTTCATTTACCGGACATACAACTACCTGTCCGTGAGGATCTTTTACCTTTTCTGCCTTATCCATAACTTTATAACGGACAGTGGCAAACTGCGGTCTTGATTTGGTGATTCCGATCTGCGCCATGATGTTTCCACCGAAGGCCGGACGGATCTGGATCATATCAGTATTGGAACGGATATCCAGTGTGGTACAGTCTGCAGTCAGTCCTGTATGGAATCTGGTGGAAAGTCTCGGTGCAAGGGAACGTCCCAGAGCAGTGGCTCCGATCAGAACAGAACTTGGTTTGTTGGCTGCAATACAGTCTGCAACTGCATCCGTGTAACAGTCTGCGCGGAAACCTTCAAAACCTTCGTGCTCATACACATACACATTGTCTACGCCATATGGGAGAAGTTTCTCTGCGTTTTCTTTTGTTCCTGCGCCTCCGACGATCACACAGTTGACCTGATAACCGACTTTGACTGCCATTTTTCTTGCCTCTCCGATCAGCTCAAATGTAACCGGATGGATCTCGCCTCTCTCCTGCTCCACATAAATAAGAAAGTTTTTCCATTTATCCTTGTCAAAGGATTTCGCCTTCTGCTCAAACTGGATTGCTTTTTCCGGGCAGTTACGAACGCAAAGTCCGCACATACGACAGGCATCACCTACAACAATTCCTTTTCCCTCTATGGTAAGGGCTCCAAAAGGACATTTTTCCACGCATACTCCGCAGAGCACGCATTTGTTTATATCAAATTTTAAAAATTCCATGTTCCGCTTCCCCCTATATGATCTTCTTTCCGGTCAGAAGAGCAACAAGCTTGTCTGCTTTTTCCTTTGCAGTTCCTTCCAGATAAACCTGTTTTTCGCTTTCCTCCGGCGCAAACATTTTTTCCACAGAGGTGGGGGAACCGATCAGTCCGTAACGGCTCAGATCCTGATCCGGCATATCTTCAAAGCTTAAGATCCGTACCGGACGGTCTGCAGTTGCTTTCTTTAATAAGTAGGACGGCAGACGTGGCACGCAGGTATCCTTGTCAATAGTCAGCAGACATGGATAGGGGATCTCGGAAACCTGAGAAACACTTACAAGATCCTGACGGACCTGAATGCTTTTTTCATTGACATCCATGATCTCAGCTACCCATGCAGCGTGTGGGATGGTCAGATGTTCCGCAATGGCCGGTCCTACCTGGGCGGTATCGCCGTCGGTAGTCTGTCTTCCACAGATGATCAGATCTGCTCCGCCGATCACCTGGATTCCCTGCGCCAGTGCATAGGAAGTTGCCAGTACATCCGCTCCTGCAAATTTCCGGTCTGAAAGGATCACTCCTTCGTCTGCACCCATAGTGTAGGCATCACGGATCATCTCTTCCGCCTGTGGCGGTCCCATAGTCAGAACGGTTACCGTTCCACCTGTTTTTTCCCGGATTGCAAGGGCTGTTTCCAGCGCAAACAGGTCATATGGATTTGTTCTTGTCTCACCGGACATACGTTTCATGGCACCGGTTTCCGGATCAATATCAACCTTGGAAGTTGCCGGTACCTGTTTCATACATACAACGATTTTCATTTTCTATCTTCTTTCTTATATTTTTACTCTTATTTTTCACTTTAAAGCTTTAAACAACTGTATAAGTATAGCATTAACGTAGCGTAAAGTCGAGTGTTTTTTGGTGTTTTTTGGTGATTTTCACAAAAAAATATATAATTCGAGCAATTTTGTGGGCGGATATAGCTAAAACAGGATGGTACATATAAAAAGGCCTGAATTCCGCCTTCCGTTTGTTTTATGGAAGCTGAAATTCAGACCTTTTTTCTGTTTTATTTTTCTATTATGCATTTTTCGTCAGAAAAGATTCAAATCTCACATAACGATCCATCTCGTCCCCTATTAATCCGATCACTTTTCCCATGGTAAAAGCCGCAAGGATCGTTCCGATCCCAAGTCCGTCCAGATGACCAAGGATAATGCCTGTCATAAGTCCGGTTACTGCAAGACAGGTAACATCGAAGCTGACCTTAATTTTGGAATATTTGAATTTTGTGATATCCGAAAGTTCTCTCGGAAACAGATCGGTTGGGATGATCGGCAGACCACACCGGTTGGAAAGAGCAATTCCAAAACAGATCAGAAGATAACTGATCACAAAATAAAGCACTCTGAATCCCATTGCAGTCGGCAGTATATTGATCTCCGCTTCATAAAGATCCAGCATCTCACTGAATACAAATCCCACAACAAAACTGAATAAATACGGTACCACGAATTTTTTCCGCATGATCATCAGTGATAAGATCAGAAGTCCCTGAAAAATATACGTCCAGGTTCCAAGTGTAACATGTGGAAATACTTCCGAAAAAGCATAGGGCACACTCGATATCGCCGAAATGCCCGACCCGGAATAAAGCATAAGCACTACTCCCAGGCTGTTGATCAGAATCACGATTACCAGAGCCAGTTCTCCTCTGATCACCGGTAATTTTTTGTTACTTTGCAAATGACTGTCCTCCGCTACTCCAGACATTTTAAAAAGCCTCCATTCCTTATTTGCAATATATGATTATTTTTCTCATCTAATTTAAGCCTTTTTCCCGGGAAAGTCAATGAGCTGCGAATAATTGCTTTGCAGTTTCGGTTATCTGGAATAAAAATATTTACTGTCATTTTTTATTTTTTCAACTGAAATTCCATATATACAGGATCGTGGTCTGAATAGGAATAGCCGGTATTTACATTTTCGTATTTTGTACATTCCACATTATCGGAAATGATAAATCCGTCCAGCGTCACGGTATAGGTCTCACCGGGTACATATTCCATATCTGCGTTGCGGGCACTGTTCCAGAGATTGTTTTTTTCATCTTCAGACAGCTGATCCAGGCAGAAGGAAAAATGCTCCGGGAGTTCTGAACGTGGAAATGGGTAAGCCCAGGATTCAGGTTCTGCGGAATCCCCGGAATCTGTTTGGGTATTGTTACTTGCATCGGATGCTTTTGACTGTGTATCCGCAGCCTTTAGATCATGATTGAAATCTCCGCCGCAGATCACATAATTTCCAGCTTCATATTCCTTCTGCATGTCTTCACTGAGCATCCGGATCTGTCCTTCCCGGATGGCATCACTGTTTCCGTAAGCAGACATATGCAGCTCAAAGATTACCAGCTCTTTTCCGTTATCTACCGGCACTCTAGAAATACTGTAACACCTGTCCAGGTCAAAAAATTTCGTAAAAGATGTTGATATAGGAAAACTTCTTCTCAGAGATCCCGTAATCGGATATTTCGAAAACAGGGCAAGTCCGGCTTTGCTTTTTCCATGAGGCTGTGTAAACGGATAAAACAGAAACGCGGAATCATAATTCTGTGCAAATACGCAGTTATAAGCCGGGATGTTTTCCTTCAATATAGAATACTCATTCACATGATAACTTCTGGTAGCATCCAGATCGATCTCCTGGACCAGCGCAAAATCCGGATCTTTGGACGCAACTAACTCACCGGCACCTTTAATCGTTTCCTTTACGCTGTCCTTACTCTTAGCCCAGGAAGATTTTCCACCATCCATGAAGAAACTGAAATCCGGCGTATAAGCTCCGAATCCAATATTATATGTAAGTGCGGAGTAATTTTTCTCTGTTGTCAGCTCATTTCCTGCTTCTGTGTTTTGGGAGATTTCTTCCACCTGAAGCTCCTGATTATCAGGAATCCTGTGATAACTTGCATAAAGATAAATAATATACGCCGCCAGCACAATAACAAGTGCCAGCAAAATAATTCCTGTGATCTTTATGACTTTTTTTGCTTTTGTTTTCATCGTTCACCTGTTTTTCTTTCGTTATGTACTGTTATTTTTATAAAATCAATATAACATACACGGTTCCTGCCGTCCAGTTTCGTATTAATATTCTCTGATAAAACAAAAAGCTGAAAAATCTTGATTTAACAAGACTTTCCAGCTTTCTATCATAGCAGGGGATGAGAGAATCGAACTCCCACCAAAGGTTTTGGAGACCCCTATCATACCATTTGACCAATCCCCTATATACAAGAAAAAGTGGCTGTTGGCCACAAATTCTCTTACATTGTACTCTCAAAACTACATACATGTTTGTTGATGGTTAATCGTTTTGAATCAATTTTAACCTGCGTGCCGATTTGCCTTTTTTTCACGGGCTCGCAGCTAAAGCTGCATCGCCTGTTTTGTAGGCTACTCCAGCGGTGGTCATCTCACGACTCCGTCGTTCGATGTCATTTGCTTCGCAAATGTTCAGTCTGCATCATAAATGGTTCTCCACAAGCAAGCTTGCTCCGCCCCATTTCTG
>NZ_JAHLPQ010000011.1:0-108786 GCF_018917985.1 Blautia sp. MSJ-36
CGGGACGTTACCCCCTCATTTCACCCATCGGAATATCAGTTCTCCAAAGTTTCGGGCTACAATTGCCCTTCGACTTTGTGCGCAAGCTTTTCACTTACGAACGTGTCGCACGATTGTCAATATCGTAGCCTATGGTAAGGACTATCTGACTGGTTACCAGCCTTTTTTCCACAAGCTGAAGAACCAGCATGTCTGTCATTTCACGTACGATCAGTTTCGCCTGTTCAAAATCACTGGGACAGTGCAGTACCTGACCGGAACCGATGCTGTTTGTTTCCGGTTTGTAGGCTTTGATCAGATCCATGGTCACCGGTTCGTATCCCCATGCATGATCAATCAGAAGTTCCGCGTTGATGCCGAATATTTTATAAAGAAGATCTTCATTATAGTAATCACGCACACCGCCCAAAGAGCATCTGGCAATGTCTCCCATCGTGTAAAGTCCTACTTCTTCCAGCTTCTTCCTGATTCCTGTGCCTACCCGCCAGAAATCTGTCAGCGGCCTGTGATCCCATAAAAGTTCCCGGTAGGACTGCTCCGTCAGTTCTGCGATACGCACACCATTTTCGTCTGGTGTTACATGTTTGGCCCCGATGTCCATGGCAATCTTACACAGATAAAGATTGGTTCCGATTCCGGCAGTTGCCGTGATCCCGGTCTCTTTCATTACATCGGAGATCATTTTTGCAGCAAGTTCTCTGGCTGTCATCTGATACATTCCAAGATAATGGGTGACGTCCATAAACACCTCATCTATAGAATAGACATGCATGTCCTCCGGTGCCAGATAACGGAGGTAAACGTTATAGATCCGGGTGCTGTAGTCCATGTACAACGCCATTCTCGGCGGTGCTGTCACATAGGAAACCGCCAGTTCCGGATGTGTTTTCAGTTCATCGGAAAACCAGGATTCTCCGGTAAAGCGTCTTCCCGGTGCTTTTGTGACACGTGCCTGATTCACTTCTTTTACACGCTGGACCACTTCAAAAAGCCTTGCCCTTCCCGGTATCCCATATGCCTTCAAAGAAGGAGAAACTGCCAGACAGATGGTTTTTTCGGTTCGTTCCCTGTCTGCCACAACAAGATTGGTGGTAAGTGGATTTAAGTTCCGCTCCTGACATTCCACGGAAGCGTAGAATGATTTCAGATCGATGGCTATATAGATATGATCTTCTTTTTTATCCATGGATACACCTCCGGAGTGTTTTCTTTTCTTATTATACCAGAAAATTTGTTCGATTATAGGTCTTTTTCTTATTTTTACATAAAAAACCTCCTCCGGTTTTTATTGCCGGAGGAGGTCTCTATCTGAATTCCCCTCAAAAAATTTTTATACTTTATAATATCAGAACAGTCCTGTGATCTTGCCGCTCTCATCTACGTCGATCTTGGTTGCTGCCGGTACTTTTGGAAGGCCTGGCATGGTCATGATCTCGCCGGTGAGTGCTACGATGAAGCCTGCACCTGCGGAGATCTTAAGATTTCTTACTGTTACCTCGAAATCTGTCGGAGCACCAAGCTTTGTCTGGTCGTCTGTTAAGCTGTACTGGGTCTTAGCTACACAGATCGGGCAGTTGCCAAATCCAAGTGCCTCCAGCTGTTTCGCCTGCTTCTGGGCATTTGCTGTAAGAACCACTTTCTTTCCACCGTAAACCTTCTGTACGATCTGGTTCAGCTTGTCCTCGATGGAGCCTTCCAGTTCATAAGCATATGTGAAATCATTCGGCTCTTCAACAAGACGGAGAACTTCCTCAGCAAGCTTGATTCCGCCTTCGCCGCCTTTTGCCCATACCTCGGAAAGTGCTACGTTTACGCCAAGCTCTTTACATTTTGCTTCTACAAAATCAAGCTCTGCCTTGGTGTCAGTCGGGAATGCGTTGATAGCTACCACACATGGAAGCTTGTATACATTTTTGATATTGCTTACATGTTTCAGAAGGTTCGGGATACCTTTTTCAAGAGCCTCAAGGTTCTCATTGTTAAGATCTGCTTTTGCAACACCACCGTTGTATTTCAGGGCACGTACGGTTGCTACGATAACAACTGCACTTGGTGTAAGACCTGCCATACGGCACTTGATATCCAGGAATTTCTCTGCTCCAAGGTCAGCACCGAAGCCAGCCTCTGTGATGGCATAATCAGCAAGCTTCATAGCCATCTTTGTAGCTGTTACGGAGTTACATCCGTGAGCGATATTTGCGAATGGTCCGCCATGAACGATTGCCGGAACATGCTCCAGTGTCTGTACAAGGTTCGGTTTCAGGGCGTCCTTCAGAAGTGCTGTCATAGCACCCTCTGCGTGGAGGTCTCCTGCTGTTACCGGTTTCTGCTCAGCGACCTTACCGTAAGTATATCCGATGATGATTCTGGAAAGTCTCTCTTTCAGATCTTTGATATCACTTGCCAGACAGAGAACTGCCATGATCTCAGATGCTACAGTGATGTCATATCCATCTTCACGCGGCATACCGTTTGTTCTTCCGCCAAGTCCGTCTACTACATTACGAAGCTGACGGTCGTTCATGTCAACGCATCGTCTCCAGGTGATCTTTCTCGGGTCGATGTTCAGTTCATTACCCTGGAAAATATGGTTGTCGATCATTGCTGCAAGAAGGTTGTTTGCCGCACCGATTGCATGGAAATCACCGGTAAAATGAAGGTTGATATCTTCCATCGGAACTACCTGTGCATAGCCGCCGCCTGCTGCACCACCTTTGACACCGAATACCGGTCCAAGGGATGGCTCACGAAGAGCTACCATAACATTTTTTCCAAGTCTCTGCATTCCATCTGCAAGACCTACGGTTGTAGTCGTTTTTCCCTCACCTGCCGGTGTCGGGTTGATGGCTGTTACAAGGATCAGCTTTCCGTCTTTTTTGTCTGTTTCTTTCAGAAGATTATAGTCGATCTTTGCTTTATATTTACCGTACTGCTCCAGATACTTGTCATCAATACCTGCTTTCTCCGCAATCTTGGTAATTGGCTCCATTGTGCACTCCTGTGCGATCTCGATGTCACTTTTGAATCCCATAATGTTCTCCTTTCTCCGCAGCAACCGTCCGGATCTTTTTATCCCATAAAAAAGAGCAGTATCTGAAGTTTTTCAAATACTGCCCAGACGGTCGACTCATCGAATCTCCGGCTCCCTCGTGGTTATCCCACAACTCCGTCAGTCACCGAAGACTTTATTAATTTGATGATTGAATACTAACATATTTATTAGTATTTGTCAAGAAATTATCAAATTATTTTTCCACTTTTAAAGTGAGTTAAATCTAATTTTCTGAATCATTCCAGTTTTTCACACTATTCATCAGATACTGAATGTTATAAGGAAAACGCTGTTTTTCGTCAATTAACGTAATTCATGTCTGATCTTTGCCTGCAAAACCACACCGGATCGCCTGTGTCGGACATATCTTTTTACATCTTCCACATCGGATGCACTCCGTACTGTTTGGATCTTCTGTCGGATCGACCTCCATCTGGCAGATATTTCTGCATTTTCCGCAGTGAACACATTTTTCTTTATCTACTCTGTAACGAAAAACGGAAACTTTATTAAATACCGAATAAAAAGCTCCCAGCGGGCAGATATACTTACAGAATGGCCGGTATATCATAATTGATAAGATAATGGTGATCACAAGGATCGTATTTTTCCACATGTACAGCCAGCCTACTGCACTTCGCATGGATTTGTTCAGCAGCACCAGCGGGATACCTCCCTCCAGCGTTCCTGCCGGGCAGATCAGCTTGCAGAAATATGGTGCTCCCTGGCCCATGATATCTACTACAAACATTGGAAGTATGATCACAAATACAAGAAAGATCACATATTTCAGTTTTCTCAAAAGCTTGTCTCCCCGAAATGTCCGGATCTTCTTTGGAAAAGGAATCTTGTTCAACAGATCCTGGATCAGTCCAAAGGGGCAGAGAAATCCGCACACCAGTCTTCCAAGCAGCGCTCCCACAAAGATCAGAAATCCAGCTACATAATATGCCATCTTGAAGTTCCAGCTTCCGATCACAGCCTGAAGGGAACCAATGGGACAGGCCCCTCTTGCTCCGGGACAGGAATAACAGTTCAGCCCCGGAACACAGACATTTTTCAGTTTTCCGGTATAGATCTTTCCAGTCACAAAGCCTGATATGTGACTGTTTGTAAGGGCCGCCCACAATGCCTGGATCCCATGCCGCGGCCATTCATTTATTTTCATCTTCTTATTATCCAATGCCAATACACTCCATACAGATGTTGATCGCTTTTGTAAAAACTACAGATACCTCACCTCTGTAGATTCCCAGTATCATCAGTAAAATTCCCAAAACCGCCAGAGCAGGTCCGATCCATCTGGATTCTGTTATTTTCCGAATCATTTTTTCACTCTCCGTAATGATCATCTCTTACTTTGAAACGTTTTTAAGCTCTTTTTCCACGATTTCCTTCCATTCGTCCAGTGTATGGCTTCCTGTATAGGTATCGCCTACAATGTTTCCATCTTTGTCAACAAAAAATGTTTCAGGAAATGCGGAAATCCCCTGCAGACGGCCGTTCATCATAGTAGTATCCGGTATCAGGAACGGATACTCTGCTTTTGTTTTTTCCTGAAGAATGCCTGCTTTTTTTACTGCCTCCTCGTCCTGATTTCCCTTTTCATCTGTGGTATCAAGCACTACGCCTGCTACTCCGACGCCTTTATCCTTCATTTCTTTATAGAGCTCCTGAAGTTCCGGAATCTCTTTTACGCATGGTGAGCACCAGGTTGTAAAAACATTTACCAGCGTCAGGTCATAGTCACTGAATACTTTTTCTGTATATGTTTTTCCATCTATTCCTGTTGTTTCAAATTTTCCTACAGATTTTACATCCTCCGGGTTGACGCTGGTATCCTGTGGCTGGTCAAACACGGAAATATTCTGATACGGTGTCATTTCCGTAATGTCGGTTTTGATCTTTTCCAGCTCCTTTGTCAGCTTTTCATCCGCATCTTTGTTGGTGCTCAGATAATATTTGTATTTCCCGTCACTGCTGCTTCCAAGCTCTTTATGCTCTGTACAGCCAGTGATCTCATCCAGCTTTTTCTGTGAAGCTTCGTCATAAACGCCAATTGTACCAATTCTGTCCAGACCTGCCACCCAGTCGTCATACCCGGTTCCCATCTTCTGTATTTCGGCGTTTTTCTGTTCCTCTGTCATTTTGCTCCAGCTTACATAGGCATATGTCACTGCATTGGTCTGATTCTCAAAATCTTCTGTGGTAAGCATTGCAATGCTCTGGTCCTTGATCTGCTTTAACAGCTCCTTCGAAAGCGAAAGCTTCAGTCCCAGAAACGGATATTCATAAGAATCCTGTGCCTTGCAGGTTACGTCGGAAGGCTTAAATGTACCTGCTACCAGATCTGATGAAACTGCCTCTCCATCCACAGCCATTGCCTCTCCGATATCTGCTGTTTCCGTGCTTTCTGCCGCTGTTACCGGCACGCTTCCAAATGCAGATATTCCTAATACCGCTGCTGCCATAAGTGCTGTTATTTTCTGTGTTCTTAATTTCATTGTTTATATTCTCCCTTCTGATATCACCGGCCCATACCCGGAACCGGCGTATATTTTATATGTTAATTTTGTTCTCTGTAGCCTTACTATATCATCCCCTGTATAAAATCTCTGTTAAGAAATAAAAAAATTTACAGGAATTTTATGCTATACATGATATGATAGATAACAAAGCAAAATCAACTGTTTTTTAGGAGAATTTACTATGCATATATTGATAATCGAAGATGAAAAGCAGCTCTGCCAGTCTATTGCGGAGGGGCTTCGCATGGATGGCTATGAAGCGGACACATGTTTTGACGGGGATGAAGGACTGGAATTATGTCTGGTGGAAAATTATGATCTCATCCTTCTTGATCTGAACCTTCCAGGCGTTGATGGGCTGGAAATCCTGCGCCAGTTTCGGGAATCCGATACTTCCACTCCCGTTTTGATCCTCTCTGCCAGAGGACAGATCCAGGACAAGGTTGAAGGGCTTGATCTCGGTGCCAATGACTATCTCACAAAGCCTTTTCATTTTGAAGAGCTGGAGGCACGGATCCGAAGTCTGACACGAAGGAAATTTATCCAGCAGGACGTATGTCTGCAATGCGGACGTATCAGCTTTGATACCCGTACAAGAAAGGCCAGTGTCGATGGACTTCCCCTTTCTCTGACCCGAAAGGAAAGCTCTCTTCTGGAATATTTCCTTCTTCATCAGAACCGTATCATAAGCCCGGAAGAAATGATCGAGCATATCTGGGACGGAAGCGTCAACAGTCTCAGCAATTCCATTCGTGTCCACATTTCTTCTCTTCGAAAAAAGCTGCGCACTGCTCTCGGCTTTGATCCGATACAGAATAAGATCGGCCAGGGTTACATTTTAACGGAGGATGTACAATGAAAAAAATAACCGGAAAGCTATCTCTTCAATGGCGTCTGACACTGATCACCGCGCTGCTTATGACAGTCACCTGCATTCTGATGTATTTTTTTATCAGCCAGTCTGCAGTTGCCGGAATGGAGGATCTGGGAGATTACATGATACGGATCGATAACACAGATTCTGCTCCCATCACCTTTAATATGAATCCCTCCGTCTTATTTCCGGAGCTTTCCGATCAGCTGCAGCTAACCAAAAAACTTTTTCTCACCAAAGGACTTATGGTAACAGGGATCATCATCCTTCTCAGCAGTATCTGCACTTATTTTATCAGCCGTCAGGCATTACTTCCCCTGCGCAGACTCAGCCAGGAGGTGAACAAAATAGAGGTCCAGAACCTTTCAGAGGCTCTTGAAGTTCCTGCTACCAATGACGAGATTTCCCGCCTGACAATTTCATTTAACAAAATGCTCGCACGCCTGGATGAGGCCTTTACTGCCCAGAAGCAGTTTTCTGCCAATGCCGCACATGAGCTGAGGACTCCTCTTGCCGTTATCCAGACAAATCTGGAGGTTTTTGCCCGCAGGGAAGCACCTGCTTTACAAGATTATCAGGAGATTTTTTCCATGCTCCAGGAACAGACCGGGCGACTTTCCCATCTGGCTGAAATCCTCCTGGATATGACCGGTGTACAGACTGTTGAACGTTCCGAGCGGATCTCTCTGGCAGCACTGACGGATGAGGTTTTCTGTGACCTGGCTTCTGTAGCGGAACAGAAAGAAGTTGAACTGATCCAGCAGGAGGGAGACTGCATCATTACCGGAAGCTACCTGCTGCTGTATCGCGCTGTGTACAATCTTGTGGAAAATGCGATCAAATACAATCACTCCGGTGGAAAAGTAACCGTAAATATCCATCTTTCCGAAGAAATAACAGATACATCCACGTCTGTCAATTACGTCTTTCTTGAAGTCTCCGATACCGGAATCGGCATTCCTCCTGAATATCAGGAAAAAATCTTCACCCCGTTCTTCCGTGTGGACAAATCAAGAAGCCGCGCTATGGGAGGTGCCGGCCTGGGGCTTGCACTTGTCAGTGAAATTGTCAGACAGCATAACGGACAGGTAAAAGTACTGGAAAGCAGCAAAAAAGGCAGCATGATCGCAATCATACTGCCAGTCTGAATATGTTTGTATTACATTTACTTTATATGCTCATGAACGCAATCGCTTTGCGATCTGCGTTCAAATCCGAGTATATTTTTTCAACAATACTGTCTGTATCCATTTCGCAGGTAATAGCCTGTTCCCTGAGAACTGAAGAAAAATCTTTTTCTCTCCACCATCTGCGCATATCTTTTTCACCAAATTCTCTGTTTCTTGTATTATGTCGTCTCACGGTTTCTTCAAACGACAGATCAAAATAATATGCGTATACATTTGAACCATATAATTCATTTGCCAGTTCAAACAACGAACGATACCATTCATCATACATGATCCCTTCCAGGATAGAAAATTCGCTGTGTTCCCTTCCGTATCGTAAAAGTTCTGCCATAAGCGGCAAAGCCTTTGTATCTATGCCATCATCAACCCACAGCATATTTCTTCTGACCTCATCCTGTGATATCAGCATTGTATTACGTCCTAGCTTTTTCTGTAATGCCTTCGCTACGGTTGTTTTTCCACTTCCTGAGTTTCCTCTGAGAATGATTAATTTTCCCATGTGCTGCTTTTTCCCTTTCAATACAAAATACAGAATTTTTATGACCGTCCAGTCTATTTTACAGCTTTTTATTCCAACTGACAATATTCCCAGTGCTATGATCATTTTATTTAACCTCTATGCTCTCCATAGGCATTCTTCTTTCTCTGTATTTTGCTCTGTTTCTGCAAGACTGGTTACTGTCTATACAATAGCATCGTATATTTTATCCGTACATGTTCGTTGTATAAATCTTTATGTTTATAATATAATTTTTGCATCATAAAAAATCCCCTGAACGCGGATAGATTTCCGTATCCAGGGGAGGCTTTTTCCCATTTGTGTATATTTTATTCTTTATGATACCGCTCAATTATACAGGTATGCTGCTTTGTTTTTCTATCGTAATTGATTCCTGCAAGCAGGAGATTTCCATGATAGTCTTTCAGGGCATCTACATATTGCTTTTCTTTAATTTGTGATATGGCTCCATAAGCATCTTTGTCCCATTTCAGTTCAATGACTGCTGCCGGTTTGTCTGCGTATAACTTTCTTGGGATAAAGCAGATGTCTGCAAATCCTTTTCCTGTTGGCAGTTCCCGGATAATTGTATAATACTCTCTGGCAAAATAAAACGCCAGATTGATGGTACAGCTTAAAGAATTCTCGTCATTATACTGAAGAACCGAAATTTCTCTGTGAGCCTGATTGATTCCCCTCGCCACCGCTTCTCCATCCAGATTCCACAATGCTTCCAGAAGTTTTCTGGATGTCTCAACGGACTGTATCACTTCTTTCCAGTCCATTGTGCTGATGGCATTTATATATTCCTGGGATACCTCTTTATTTGGAATCGTCACCGTCTTATCCGGCCAGTGATAACTTAAGTACCCCAGATGCACCAGAAGTGTCAATACATCATCCTTTCCCTGAAACGTTGTCATATCGTTGGAAAAAGTTCCTGTATTGATCTGAACCTTATCGCCTGCCAACATTCTTATCACTGCATCTTTCAGGCCATCATAATTCATACGGATATAAACTTTCAGGGCTTCATAGGTTTCTGTCTGATTCCAGTAATTGTCAAAAATTCCACTTAACATGGCATCCACCACAGATTTCGGGCTGTACATGGAATACGTCTTCTTTCTTCCATCCTCTATGGCTACCAGCTCATAGCCATCATACCATGCCTGTGCCTCCTGAAAATTCCGTTTATACTGACTGCAGAGGTCTTTTACCTCATCTTCCGTAAATCCGAAAAACTCAGCCATTTCTCTTGGATTGATCATGGAATATTCCGTAAACATATTTAATGCAGAATGTGAACCATATTTTTTCACCGGGAGGATTCCGGTCATATAGGCTAATGCCACATATTCCTGATCCTTCAGCCATACACGCAGAAAATCCAGATATTTTTTCTGTGCTTCCATATTCTGTTTAAATTCACGGAATATACAATCCCATTCATCGATCAGGATCACGAAAGGATGTCTGGTATATGCAAAAACATCCTGCATGGCAAAGACCAGATAATCACTGTCAATATAATCCGGATACTGTATCTTCAGCTCCCTGAGAATACGTTTCTGAAGAAGCTTCAGCATCTCGTCCATGTCCGGTGCAGCACTTAAAAATTCCTGCATGTTGATCCGGATCACATCATACTGGTTCAGATTTTCCCGGAAGCTTTTATCTGTATGGATCCTGAGATCAGAAAACAGTTCTGTACTATCTTCACCTCGGCCATAGTATGCAGCCAACATATTAGCAGCCATGGATTTTCCGAAACGTCGCGGTCTGCTCACGCAAACAAAACGCTGCTCTGTTCCAAGTACTTCATTTGTTTTTGCGATCAACCCGCTTTTATCCACATAGATTTTTGATCGCAGACATGCTCTAAACATTCCGCCGCCTGGATTCAGATAACTTCCCATTTTGTTTCTCTCCCTCTTAATAAAAAATAGCTTCACAGTATCCGTTTCTTTCTGAAACTATGATACCATGAAACCATTTTTCTGTAAATCCAGCTGATTCCCTCTCAGTTCTTCTTCCCCCCCTCAAAGGCCTTGATCTCCTCAATAAAACTGAATGCAACTACGATACAGAACAGTGTACCACAGAGATCTACGATGGTTGCTCCGGTATCAGCGGAAATGATCACTTCCGGTCCGATATTAAATACAACCATCACTGCAAAAACAGCTCCGATGATCTTGGATACCAGATACAGCGGTGTGGTGGTAAACGCTCGTGTCAGATAATGATTCTTACGGATCCACTCCGGTTTTGCAAAGTAATCATAGGTACTCATGATTGCAGATACGATCAGGATAACTACGATAATGTAGCTTAAACTTCCTCCGAACAGACCTTTGATCCAGCTTTTCAGGAAATCCAACAATGTAGTAAAGGATTCTCCCTGAGGGATTGGCACCAGAAACATCAGAATACCGAATGCGGAACCAATTTGTCGTAGAAGTAAAAGCTGTCAAAGTTTCCGTCTTCTTTATACACAACGGAAAGCGCGGTAGTTGCCGCGCAGGTGGCCGCGATAGTCGGGAAGGTAAATACCGGAAGACCGGCTTTCTCGGCTGTTCCCTTGGCTGTATCCAGAGCTTTTCCGCCGCCCATGCCGAAGATCATATCTGCGCCGCATTTTTTTGCGTGCTCTGCCAGCTCTTCCATTCTTGCGTACATGCAGTCTGTGCCGAAAAGAACCGTGTCTACGATCTCAATTTCAGAATCTTCTGCATACTTTTTTCCCCTGGTCACCGCTGATGTTGATGCTGCCTGGCTATCTGAATCTGTCCCTGACAGATCTGAAAGCGCCTGGACAATCTTCTCTTTTCCTGCTTTCAGTGCCATTTCTCCACTGATCAGCAGAGCTTTTTTCCCATAATGGCGGCACACTTCTCTGACATTCTGATACGCATCCTCACCGATGGTATAATTTGCGAAATTCACTGAGTATGTCATTTTAACAGCTCCTTCATTTTCTTCAGGCGGGAAAGTGCCTCATCGATGGTTTTCTCCTCACGTGCAAAATGGAGACGGATCAGGTTGTTGACATCCTCGCGGAAAAAGCTTGATCCCGGTACTGCCGCAACCCCGATGTTTTTGATCATCCACTCGCAGAATTCCAGGTCTGTATAACCGGCAAACTGAGGAAGATCCAGGAATTCCTGAATGTCGATCATGACGAAATAAGTTCCCTGTGGAACATTGTGCTTCAGGCCGATCTCATCCAGGCCGTTCAGGAAATGTTCTCTTTTCTTTGTATATAAAGCAAGAAGGTCTTCATAGTAGGATTCCGGGAAATTCAGTCCCACAACTGCTGCCTCCTGAAGTGGTGCTGCTGCTCCTACGGTCAGGAAATCATGAACTTTTTTTGCTCCCTCGATCACTTCCTCCGGTCCGATAAGATATCCAAGACGCCAGCCGGTGATGGAGTAGGTTTTGGAGAGGGAGTTACAGGTGATGGTGTGCTCGTACATTCCCGGAAGGGATGCCATGCATACATGTTCATTTGGAGCATAGACCATATGCTCATATACCTCATCTGTCACAACAAAGCCGTCGTATTTCACAGCAAGCTCACCGATGGCTGTCAGCTCTTCTCTTGTGAAAACTTTTCCGCATGGGTTAGACGGATTGCAGACGATGATGGCTTTTGCTCCGGCTTTGAATCCTTCCTCCACCAGATTGATATCAAATTCATAAGTCGGCGGTACCAGCGGAATGTAGATCGGCTCTGCTCCGGAAAGGATGGCATCAGCTCCGTAGTTCTCATAGAACGGGGAAAATACCATAACTTTATCTCCTAGATTGCAGATGGTCATCATGGCACTCATCATAGCCTCGGTTCCGCCGCAGGTTACTACGATCTCAGTCTCCGGATTGATCTCTCTTCCGATGGCTTTTCCCTGCTTTCTGGCAAGAGCTTCACGGAAGTTTTCTGCTCCGAAGGTTATGGAGTACTGGTGCGGTCCCTCGTAGGCTGTTTTTGCAAGTGCATCCAGGATTGCTTTCGGCGGATCAAAATCCGGGAATCCCTGAGACAGATTGATAGCTCCGTACTCATCGCTGATCCTGGTCATACGGCGGATCACGGAATCTGTAAATGTATTAACGCGGTCACTTAATTTTGGCATGGTTTTCTCTCCTTTTTATTCTTGTGCAGGTATCTCTTATTTTTCAGGACAAACTGGTTCCATTTAAGTCCGTCCACTCTGTCCGTTGCGTTCCTCTCAAAACAGCTATATAATAAAGTATACCGTTACGTTATAGTCAAGGAGGAATTGTATATTTATGCAAAAATTTAATGATCCATGCATAAAAACCGGAGATTTTGCACGTCTCTGCGGCACAAACAAGCGCACACTGATCCATTACGATGAGATCGGGCTGTTTAAACCTGCCTATACCGATGACCGTGGCTACCGTTATTACAGCGAAAGCCAGTTTGATGTATTTTTTACCATTAACTGTTTAAGTAAACTTGGCATGCCCCTCAGGGAAATCGGGGCCTTCTTAAACCACCGCAATCCCCAGGCATTAAAAAAACTCCTTCTCGAACAACGGGAAGAAGTTTTAAAAGAAGAAGAACGAATCCGAAAAACACGTCAGGTTATCGAAACGAAGCTTGCTCTTGTTTCTCTCCAGGAAAAGCTGGAAAGCAACCAGGCCGGGAGCAGCACGGAACATATTTTCCAGGAATATACACCGGAAGAATATATGATCCTAAGTGATCCATTAAACACCAATGACCACGAGGCCATCATCCACACCCTCTGCAGCCACATCGGCTACTGCAGCAAAAACAACCTGAATGCCGGCCATCCTTATGGCGCCATGCTGGATGTCTCGGAACTGCGCCAGAGGCATCTGGATACCTATGCATATTTTTTCACCAAAGTCATTGACCGCCCGGAAGATTTCCCCTTCCATATCAAGCCTGCCGGCACTTATGCGGTGGCTTATCTGAAGGGGGATTACTATGATTCGGAGGAAACTTACAGGAAGCTGTTTCAGTGGATCGATGAAAATGACTTTCGTACCGGGCAGTATTCCTATAAAGAAGCGATCATCGATGAGCTGGCCGCTGATTCCTCGGAGGAATATCTTACCAAGATTTCGGTACAGATTTTCTGAGTATCTGCCATGTGACAGGTCAGATACTTAGACACCTCAAATATTTACACTTACAACGCCTCTTTATACAGCGCCAGAATATCCTCCCACCCGGTTTTCCACGGATTCACCGCAATGTTTCCGCTTTTCATGGCATCGTCTGTCATCTGGGAAAAATGCTCATCCGTAACCCCTGCGTCAGATAATTTTGCCGGAATCCCAACCTGTGTGTTCAGCTCACGTACTGCCTGCTCCAGCATTCCCTTCGAAAACTCAGATGCATTTTTCTTTTCCGGGGAAATGTAATGATAGATCTTTTGATATTTTTGAAATGCTGCCTCTTCGTTATATTTCACGATATATGGAAAAAGGATTCCATTTGCAACCCCATGGGGCACATTGTAAAAAGCGCTGACCGGATGGCTCATTGCATGGATATTTCCAAGCCTTGCCCAGGAAAAAGCAATTCCTGCAAACAGGGAACCTGCCAGCATATCGAAAGCTGCCTCAAGATTGCTGCGGTCTGCCACGTAACTGCGGATGCTCCGACCGATCAGTTCCATGGCTTTTTCACTCATGGCCTCGGAAAACGGGGATGCATCCAGGGAAACATAAGATTCCTCCGCGTGGATCAAAGCATCAATCCCACAGGCTGCCGCTACCGAAGACGGTGCAGATGTAAGGAGCAACGGATCCAGAAGCGCATAAGCAGGGATCAGTTTATAAGAAAATACCGTAAGTTTGTAATTTCTCTTATGATCTGTGATCACGGAAAAAGCTGTAACTTCCGAACCGGTTCCTGCTGTTGTGGGAATGGCGATCAGTGGAATGATCTCACCCGGAACCTTGTCTGCGCCTTCATATTCTGTGATACTTCCGCCATATTTTGCCACAACACCTACGGCTTTTGCCACATCCATGGGAGAACCGCCTCCAAGTGCAACAATAAAATCTGCCCCGCTTACCTTAAATGCTTCCGCTGCCCGTTCCACAGTCTCTACAGATGGATTTCCTTCCGTGTCGCAGAAAGTACTGACTGCGATGCCTGCCTGTGTCAGGATTTTTTCACACTGCCCGACTACACCAAGTCTGTTCAGTGTGGGACCTGAAATGATAAATCCATGTTTTCCACCAAGCTTCCCGGCTGCCCCGGGAAGCTCTTTTAATACACCTTCACCAAAAAGAATATTCTGCGGTACGGAAAATGTAAATCTTTTCATGCTGTCTCCTCCGCTTATTTCGAAAGTGCTTTTACCGTTTCTTCGATGATCGCTGCCGCCTGATCGCAGTCTTCCTCCGTAATGATAAGCGGCGGTACCATACGGATGGTGTGTGCCCCAATTGCTGTGATCAGAAGGTGTCTGTCCAGGCATCCGTGTTTTACATCCACACCGGAAATGGTATCATCAAATTCCACACCTACCAGAAGGCCCTGACCACGAACCTCTTTTACATGAGGGATCTTTGCAAGTTTTTCCATAAAATAGGCGCCCATTTTTGCCGCATTGCCGGCCAGATCTCTGTCAAGAAGTTCTCCAACCTCTGCAAGAGCTGCAGCACAGGAAACCGGATGCCCGCCAAAAGTTGTTCCATGAGAACCAGGCGTGAACGCTTTTGCCACTTCCTCTGTGGCACAGATCGCACCGATCGGCATGCCACCACCGAGGGCTTTGGCCATGGACACGATATCCGGTTTGATCCCGTAATGCATATAGCTCATCACCTTACCGGTTCTGCACCAGCCCGTCTGGACCTCATCAATAAGAAGAAGCATATCATTCTCATCACAAAATTCCCGGAGTCCCTTCATAAATTCCATGGTTGCCGGATGGACACCGCCCTCGCCCTGTACAGGCTCTATCATAATGGCAATGGTATTTTCCGTGCAGGCGTCTTTAAAAGCCTCAAGATCATTGTACGGTGCGTAGGAAAATCCGTAGGTCATGGGACCAAAGCCAACCTGGCATCCGTTTCCCGGCTGTCCGGTGGCGGACATGGCGCCAAAGGTTCTTCCATGGAATCCCATTTTTGCAGTTACGATATGATAACGGTTCGGACCATATTTTTCGATTCCGTATTTTCTTGCCATTTTGATCATGGCCTCGTTTGCCTCTGTACCGGAATTCTGGAAAAAGATCTTATCCATTCCGATGGTTGTGCAGACCTTTTCAGCAAGAATAGCCTGGGGAATGGTGTACGGATAGTTGAAGGTATGCATCAGTGTCTGCGCCTGGTCTACAACCGCTTTTACTACCTTCTCATTGCAGCTTCCTGCGGAGTTTACTGCGATACCTGCATAAAAATCCAGATATTTTTCTCCTTTTTCATTGTAGATATACTGATCTTTTGCACTTTCTGCCAGAAAATCCATTCTCTCATAAGTCTCGATCATGTATTTGTTTACTTTTTCCTTGATATCCTCAAATGTCAGTCCTGTTTCTTCCAGCTTCATTTCGTTTCCTCCCCTTTTACCATTTTTTCTGATAAGATCTGATCCCGTGTGATCAGGTCTTTCATTACCAGATATTCTTCGATCATCTTTACGCATCCTGCAATTCCGACTTTTTCGCTGTTCAGCGTCATATCGTAATTGACGGGATTGGTCCAGTAATTTCCTTTTGTATAATATTTATAATAGTCCGCTCTGTACTTATCTGTATTCTCGATGGTGGCTGCTGCCACATCCGCAGATACTTTCATCCGCTGCATGGTACGGGCCAGACAGAAGGCACGTGGAGCTTCGATATAGATGCTGACCACATTTTTTCTGCCCTTCAGAACATAGTCCGCACATTTTCCAACGATCACACAGGATTCCTGATCTGCCAGGTTCCGGATAATCTGTGACTGATACTCAAACAACCGGTCGTCGGAAACAAATTTTTCATTTCTTGCAATGTACTGTCTGGATCTGGGCAGCCCTTTAAGGAATCCTGTAAAGCCTCCGTTATTCCGGATACGCTCATTGATATCCAGGAAGAGCTTTTCATCCAGTCCGCTCATCTGGCTTGCCAGTGTCAGGATACGGTTTTCATAACAGTGGATCCCAAGGTCTTTTGCCAGCATGGAAGCGATTTCCTTTCCGCCGGTTCCAAAACCTCTGGCAAAGGTTACAATAAAATTTTCCATTTTATACTCCTTCCTATCCTGCCAGATAACGGCTCAAAAATTCTCTGGTACGGGCATTTTTAGGATTTTTAAACAGCTCTGCAGGAGGTGCATCCTCCACAATGTAACCCTGATCCATAAAAATCGTCCTGGTGGAAACATCTCTGGCAAACGCCATCTCATGAGTCACAATGATCATGGTAAGGCCTGTGGTCGCCAGCTCCTTCATAACATTTAAAACCTCTCCTACCATCTCCGGGTCCAGTGCTGATGTAGGTTCATCAAAAAGCAGTACCTCCGGATTCATGCAGAGCGATCTTGCAATGGCAACCCTCTGCTTCTGTCCACCGGAAAGCTGTGTGGGATTTGCATTGATAAACGGTGCCATTCCTACCTGCTTCAGATGTGTGATCGCCCGGTCAAAGGCTTCTTCCTTTGACAGATGAAGGACTTTTCTTGTACAGAGCATACAGTTCTGGAGAACTGTCATATTGTTAAAGAGATTAAAGGACTGGAATACCATGCCGACCTTTGACCGGTAATCATTGATCTCCTTCTGTACTGCTCCGATCTCTTTTCCATGATAGCGGATCTTTCCGCTGGTCTGGGTTTCCAGCTTGTTGATACAGCGAAGCAGAGTGGATTTTCCGGAACCGGAGGAACCAACGATACAGATGATCTCGCCCGGCTCCACGTTGAAATCGATTTTTCGCAGTACCTCATGCTGCCCGAATGCTTTACTTAATTCCTCAACGGATATGATTGCATCACCCATTATTTTTCCCTCCTTACGGATTTTCCATATATTCCACTGCCAGTGCGTAGTTCTCTGTTTTCTTCATCTTCTTTTCAAGGAATGTAAACAGACGGTTGAATACAAAGCAGAGTACAAAATAGATCACTGCAATAACAAGATAGGACTCAAAATATTTATAATAATTTCCGCCTACAGTCTTTGCTGCCATAAACAGCTCCTGAACTGCGATAACATTCAGAACGGAAGTCATTTTCAGATTTGTAAGAAATGTATTTGCCATCTCCGGGATGATATTTTTGAAAGCCTGTGGAAGTACCACGTAGATCATGGTCTTCATAGGTGACATTCCCATGGCCCAGGCGCCTTCCCTCTGCCCCATATCAATGGAACCGATGCCGGCTCTGACAGTCTCTGCCATGTAAGCTCCGGTGTTCAATACCGTTACCATAACACCTGCAAACAATGGTGTGATATTGACATTTGCCTGTCGGATACCATAATACAGAACCATCGCCTGAACGATCATCGGAGTGTCCCTGAAAATTTCCACATAGATCCTGCAGATGGCTTTTAAAATCTTTAAAATTGCTTTTTTCAGAACACTGTCGCCTTCATTGATCCGGATATCCTGGATAATTCCGATGATATAGCCCAGCAGGAAACCAAGAATGGTTCCTGCCACTGCTATATAGAGAGTCAGCCAGGTTCCTTCCAGAAACATGCTGGAATATTTTTTTGCCAGAAAGATCATCCATTCCAGGGAATTGGACGGATCTGTAATTGAAAAGCCTAACATATCTCCACCTCACTTGGACTAGTTCGCTGCCGGCTGCTGTGTCAGAACAGTATCCATCAGCTCATCCATTTTCTCTTTATCGTTCCAGCCGATGTCATCCATGGCACCCTGCAGCTTATCTCTCAGCTCTGTGTCATCTTTTCTTGTTGCAATGCAGACATTGACCATTTCATCATCATCTTTAAAGGTATCCTTCTCATCCAGGTTGATGATCTTCAGATCCTTGTTTGTCAATGCTGCTGATTCTGCTGTAGGAACATCTACAACGCAGACATCTGCAACTCCGTTGGAGATTGCCATAAAGCACTCGGATGTTGTCTCATAGTTTCCGGACTGCTCTGCACCGTCGATCTGATCCAGAAGCGGTACCCATCCGGTTCCAAGCTGTGTGGTAACTTTGCATCCGGTTCCTGCAAGATCAGAAAGTCCTTTTACACCGTCGTAATCCCCACCTGCTTTTACCACAATGCAGTTATCTCTGTAATAATATGGTTCGGTAAAGGCATATGCCTGTTCACGTTCTGCCGTTTTTCCCATACCTGCGATGATACAGTCATAATCTCCGGCATCCATGGAGATTCCGATGGAAGACCACTCCACCTTGTGGATCTCCAGCTTCATTCCAAGCTGATCTGCAAGCTTCTGGGCTACTGCCACATCGTAGCCATATGCGTAATAATCACTGCCGTAAATAGGTTCTGCCTTGCTTCCGTCCGGGGTTGTGTCGGTATCCTGGGTCCAGTTAAACGGTGCATATGCACATTCCATACCTACTCGTAACACATCCTCATCAGATTTATCTGCTGCCCATGTGGAAGCCGCTGTAGATGCTAACATTGCTGCGGAAATAATACCTGTGATCATCATTTTGCCTAAAAGATTTTTTTTCATATTCGTTTCCTCCTCTTCTACATAGCTGGCACAAAACATATTTACCTGGTCGACCTGAACGTTTTCGCCTGAAAACAAAAAGGGCGCTGAAAGAAATTTTTCATTTCCTTCAACGCCTTTGTTGTTTTGATGAACTCCATTATACTCAGGAGAATTTTTTCGTCAACTTTCATTTTGCACAAATTAACTGTTCATTTTGCACAGTGCAGATGCCTGATACTGTATTCGCATGAACCTGACCATCAGGAAAACATCAGCCGTTTGATCAGGATGCAGTTCACCACATCCAGATATTCCATGTAGTCATCCAGCTCAAAATCCACCAGTTCCTGGATCTTGTTCAGCCGGTACTGCAGGGAATTTCTGTGGATAAAAAGTTCCTGGGCTGTTTTTCCCACGCTGAATCCGTTCATGTAATAGGCAAGCAGGGTATCCAGGAGAAACGTTCCGTTGGCGTGGTCGTATTCTTCCAGTTTTCCAAGCCTTTCATTACAGTAATTCAGTATCTCATCATGGTTATCGTTATTGAACAGATACTGGTAAATCCCCATGGCTGTGGCACTTAAAACTTTCTTGTGTTTGGGATTTGGAAGCATGTCTTTTTTGGGGATCAGCCGTTTTGCCTCCTGATAGCTGGTACCGAAATCTGCCGGATTGGTGTAGATCCCGCCCAGGATACAGGTGCTCCGGATGGTTCCGTGAAACTGGGGGCTGGCATCGATCTTCTGCAGGACTTTCTCCAGCTCATGCTCGATACTTTTGTCCTTTTTTGCCTCAAAAAGAAGAACAAACTTGTTAAGAAACCTGAGGAACATGGGCTTTCCTTCCATTTCCATAACTTCCTGGTTCAGATAATTGGCATAATATTCATAGATATGTTCATCCTGTTCCAGATTGATGCCATACTTCCGGTCAGCCACAATAATCCCAACTCTGCAGGGTGTGGTGAAATTGATCCCGAACTGCTGGGAGATCTTCTCGATATAACGGTCATTGATATCATAGCCAAACAGAAGATTATACAGATAATCTCCCATCCGCTTATTCTGCATTTCATATTCCAGAATGATCTTTCCCACACTCTGGGCAATATCCACAAATGAGGCCCCTTCCCACCGGATGTAAAACAGCGGAAGTTTCAGCTCATTGGCTTTGTCGATCATTTCTTTTGGAACAGGTTCCCGGTCATCGGTGATGGAAATCCCAAATCCGGAAATTCCAAGTCCATACAGTTCTTCCATGGCTTTCTGCGCTTCCGCAAGATCAAACCGGACATAATCTACCACGCACAGGGCAAAATTTCCCTGGTTCATATGCTCCGCAAACGGCCGGGTCTGCACCATATAGGTCCATGTGACAGGTCTTGTAAGACCCTTTTCCCCGGCGATCAGTTCCACTCCGTCCAGCTGCAGTTCCAGTATATCCTGACAGGTGATCATATGCATTCTCCTTTATCTTTGCAATATTTCACACGCTCTCCTTCATAAATACCGGAAAGTAAACCTTATTCCCCGCTTCTATATGCTCATGAACGCAGTCACATCGTGATCTATCCGTTCCAATTTTCTCATCCTGACAATTATCCTAGCAGAAATATCAGATTCCGGCAACTTATAACGCTGTACCAATCTTTGTGCTGACAGATTTTTCAGCACGCTCTTTTACAAGGTTTCGTCCAAGCAAAGTCAGGCATACAAATGCGATCACCGCAAAAACAGCTCCGATTCCAAATACCACGTTCATTCCATAACCATTGCCTCTTACCAGGCCGGAAATTGCCGGTGCGCCAAAGGTTGCGAATACGATACCAAACATGACAAATCCATAATTTTCCCCTGTGTGCTTCATTCCGAAAATGGAACTTGTCAGAGACGGGAAACTTCCCATGATACCGCCGTAGCAGCCGTACATCAGAACAACGGCAACGGTTACTGCCAGAGATCTGGATGAAAAAAGAACTCCCATAGCGATCACTGCCACAATCAGTACTCCTTTGATGCAGACGATCCTTCCCACTTTATCTGCCAGTGTGGGAAGTACCAGTCTTGCTCCTGCATTGACAATGGAACCCAGCATAACGGCGCTGACTGCCACTGCGGACGGAATCCCGAGATCAATCTGATAGGTCTGGGATACTGGTGAAACCATAAAATAAGAGGTCAGTCCAAAGAACATGGTCGCAAGGAGAAGATAAAAATTCTTTGTACGCATCATCTCTCCGGATGTGTATTGTTTCACCTCCGGTGTCCCTGCCTTTACCCCAGAGCCGCCTGCGTTTATCAGGCTCTTTTCCGGTGCCTGAAAAAAGATGCCGCACAGGATCCAGGAAACCGTGATGGCCACGCCAACGATCAGAAGGGTTTTCTGCACGCCTTCCGCTTCCAGCAGTTTTCGGCTCAGCGGCGCCAGGAAAAATCCGCAAAGTCCGTTGGCAGTTACCACAACACCGGAAGCAAATCCGGTGCGGTCCGGAAACCATCTCTGTACTGTTGCCAGGATCACCGTATAGATCATTCCCTGACCAAATCCCTGCATCACGCCATAGGTAAGATACATAGGAACCGGTGTGGGCACGATCAGGAAAGCAGATGCCAGAATTCCTGCCGCAAAGATTCCTCCGCCGATCCATACGATCGTTTTTTCCTTAAAGTGGTTCTGCATCCTTCCGCCTACGATGTTTCCAAATACAAAGGTGCTCAGTGCCAGGTAAAAGCACATGGATGCCTGTCCCTGACTCCACTCTGCCTGCTCCATCACATAAGGCTGGTAAATGGACCATACATGCGGATATCCGGTAAAAAAGATCGCGAAAGCTCCGAATATCATAGTCAGCAGACGCTGTTTTTTCTGTGTTCCTGTTAAATTCAGCTGCAATGCTCCTGTCATAATTTCCTCCCCTGAAAAACTTTCCGGCCTGTTTGCGTGCCGTTTTTTATTTTGCGTGCTAAATGCGTGTTTATTTTGTTGTATGTATGTTATCACACGCTATTTGATTATGCAATATAAATTTATATCTTTTCTGTTTTTCTCATTTTTGTCTAAATCATCCCTTTATTTCTTTGTATATTATTCACAATGGCGCTACTTTAGACACGCATGTGCACGCAATTGTTTTTCTCTGGAATCCTTATTTTTTATAATCTGTACACGTTATGTTTCTTTTTTCGGTGCAAAAAAGCACGCATTTCAAGCAGGCGTGCTTTTCCGTTCTTCTTATTTCTTTTCCGCTTTATCTGTTCACAGCCTCGAAACTTTCCCTTTAAAAATTATTATTTTTGGATATTTTTAAATGTACAAGTCCGGTTTATAATCTGGAACCATCAGAAATCAAACACGAAACCAAAGATCAGGGAGGATAAAGATCATGTCTACAACAAACGAAAGATATAAACTGAACAAAGAACTGGCACAGATGTTAAAGGGCGGTGTGATCATGGATGTCACCACCCCGGAGCAGGCTAAGATCGCAGAGGCTGCCGGTGCCTGTGCGGTTATGGCGCTGGAGCGTATCCCTGCAGACATCCGTGCGGCAGGTGGTGTTTCCCGAATGAGTGACCCAAAGATGATTGAGGGAATCCAGAATGCGGTTTCCATTCCTGTTATGGCCAAATGCAGGATCGGACATTTTGTGGAGGCCCGGGTGCTGGAAGCCATTGAGATCGACTATATTGATGAAAGTGAAGTGCTTTCTCCTGCGGATGATGTCTATCATATCAACAAAAGAGACTTTAAGGTTCCTTTTGTATGCGGTGCCAAAGATCTTGGCGAAGCACTCCGCCGTATCAATGAAGGTGCTTCCATGATCCGTACAAAAGGTGAACCAGGAACCGGTGATATCGTTCAGGCAGTCCGCCATATGCGAAAAATGAACAGCGAGATCGCAAAACTTACCAGCATGCGTGAAGACGAACTCTTCGAAGCCGCAAAAACACTCCAGGTTCCTTATGAGCTGGTATCTTATGTGCATGATAACGGCAGGCTTCCGGTTGTAAACTTCGCTGCCGGCGGCGTTGCCACTCCTGCTGATGCCGCTCTTATGATGCAGCTTGGCGCAGAAGGTGTCTTCGTCGGTTCCGGTATCTTCAAATCCGGCAATCCGGAAAAAAGAGCTGCTTCCATCGTAAAAGCAGTTACCAACTACACCGATGCCAGACTGATCGCAGAGCTTTCCAGAGATCTTGGCGAAGCCATGGTCGGGATCAATGAACAGGAAATCGCCTTACTGATGGCAGAAAGAGGCAAATAATGACAATTGCAGTACTGGCTTTACAGGGTGCTTTTGCAGAACATGAAAAGGTCCTTGACCGCCTTGGCGTTTCTCATATCGAGCTGCGCCAGGCCAACGATCTTGAGCAGCCTTTTGACGCTCTGATCCTCCCGGGCGGGGAAAGCACCGTTCAGAGTAAACTTTTAAAAGAACTTGAGATGTTTGAACCCCTGAAAAAAAGAATTGAAAACGGAATGCCCGTCCTGGCTACCTGTGCCGGACTGATCCTTCTGGCGTCGGAAATCGAAGGACAGGACAGCTGTCATTTCGGCACCATTCCCATGTGCGTCCGCCGGAATGCCTATGGAAGACAGCTGGGAAGTTTCCACACGGAAGAAACTGTTGGATCTTTGGGCAAAGTTCCCATGACTTTTATCCGTGCGCCTTATGTATCTGACGTCTATAAAGATACAAAGATTCTGGCTTCTGTAGAAGACCGGATCGTCGGCGTGCAGTACAAAAATCAGCTGGCTTTCGCCTTTCATCCGGAACTGGATGAAGACACCCGGATCCATGAAAAATTTCTGGAGATCGTCCGGAATTCCTGCAACTGAAAATCCGGGAACACAGTCCATACTGCTCTGTGTTCCCGGATCTTCTGATATTTTCTGAGATTTATTTTCCCGCTTATTTAATTGTCTTCAGCTCATACTCCCTGGTTCCAAGGCCAATCTTTTCTGCCTGATCCAGAGTTGCCTTCCACTCAATATTCGGATTGGAATCCTTGAAATGGTCATGATGACAGTGCCAGCCCGGCTCTGCCAGATGCTCTCCAAGCTGGCTGTTAGCGATCGGTGTTGCCTTCAGACAGGCATCCGCACAGGCCTGATCCAGTGCAACCGGATCAAAGCTTGCGAACATTCCGATATCCGGAAGGATCGGTGCATCATTCTCTCCGTGGCAGTCACAGTTGGGGCTGATATCCTGTACCAGTGCAATATGGAAATGAGGACGTCCATGACAGACAGCCTGTGCATACTCTGCCATCTTGCGGTCAAGGAGTTCATTCGCACTGTTATTGGGATTGTATACCGCATCAAAACTGCAGGCACCGATACAGCGACCACAGCCTTTACACTTATCATAATCAATAACTGCTTTTTTGTTTATATAAGTAATCGCATCACTTCCGCACTCTTTTGCACAGCGACGGCAGCCACGACAGACTTCATCGTTGATGGCCGGTTTTCCGCTGGCATGCTGCTGCATTTTTCCGGCACGGCTTCCGCAGCCCATACCAATATTTTTCAGGGCACCACCAAAACCGGTTGCCTCATGTCCCTTGAAATGGCTGAGACTGATAAAAATGTCCGCATCCATAATGGCATGTCCGATCCGGGCTGTCTTACAGTACTCTCCGTTTACTACCGGAACTTCCACCTCGTCGGTTCCGCGAAGACCATCTCCAATAATGATCTGACATCCGGTAGTGATCGTGTTAAATCCATTAAGATTTGCACAGTCCAGATGCTCCAGTGCATTCTTTCTGCTTCCCGGATAAAGAGTATTACAGTCTGTCAGGAACGGCATTCCGCCCTGCTCCTTACAGAGATCTGCGACTACCTTTGCATAGTTCGGACGAAGGAATGCCATATTTCCAAGCTCTCCGAAATGCATCTTGATGGCTACGAATTTTCCGTCCATGTCAATGTCTTTGATTCCTGCTGCAACGCAGAGTTTTTTCAGTTTGTCCAGCTGGCTGGTTCCCACCGGACAACGAAAATCAGTGAAATAAACTGTTGATTTCTCCATTCTGGTTTCCCTCCTGTTTGATCATTTCAAAATAAATTTACCCTTTTTCTGACAATATGTCCAGTTTTTATACAAAAAATGTATAAAAAATGCGCTACGCTACTCTCGAAAAAGGATCTGCGAAAAATACCGGAACTTTCCATCATTGGTCCAGCACTGCATTCCCACAGCATCTGCCATCTTCTGCGCATCCACACAGTAGGCAGACATACAGGAATTATGCTTGTATGGTCCGGCGCTCATGATCAGAATATCTGTTTTTCCGCACTCTTTCATCTTCTCTGCGAGCTGCTCTGTCAGCTTATTATGTACAAGCTTGGCTTTTCTGTAATCCATGAGTCTGTCCTGCGTCGTCTGGAGTACCAGGGTGTTCTCATAATCCAGGGCACGTTCCTTCATTTCTTCCACAGTCCCGCTTTCCGGTGGACATGCAGGATTTTTATCATAATTGCCACAGGCATTTTCTTCACAGAAAACACGATATTCCGGCACAAACACCAGCTTATCGGTTTTCATGACCGCAGCATCGGAAAAGCCAAGCTTCTTTGCTTCTTCAATAAGATCCATTTTTCTCTCTCCTGTGTTTTTTCCTTTATAGTGCCACATTTTATTTGTATTTACAAGCGCAGACTTTCACTCTGCTGCCAGACGGATAAACTCCTCCATCTCTCTCGTCTTAAACTTATTCTTATGGTAAAAGATCTGCCGGTACATGGATATCTCCACGTCTTCCACATGTAAAAGGGCGATCCGTCCTTTCCGGATATCCCGCTCCACAGCCAGGTATGGCAAGAAAGAAAGTCCGTGATTTTTTTCCAGCATGCGGATGATAAAGGCGGTGTCACTGATCTCCAGCACCGGGGACAGTGCCTGCTTCTTAAGAGCCAGCTGCTGATCCAGGGCCTGGCGATAATTGGCGTTCTTTTCTGTAAGGAAAAAAGGCTCTTCCAGGATATCTTCCATCTTTAACGTCTTTCCCGCAAACTCTGAATCCGCGGATGCCACAAACACTACCGGCTCCGCCTTCTCCATAACTTTCACCCAGTTCTGATCCCACCTCGGGGTATCCAGTATGTAGATTAAGTCCAGACCGTTATGCTCCATCATCCGGATCAGCTGCTCCGGTGTGTCGATGGTCACCTGCAGACTGACTTTTGGGTGAAACTCGCGGAACTTACCTAAGACTGAAGGAAGCTTGGCTGTACAGAGGGATTCTATCGTTCCGATATGCAGTGGATTTTTCAGTTCCGCATCATCATTCATTGATTTTTTTGCTTTATTTACATCATATAAGATCCGGCTTGCATGTTCCAGAAATTCTTTTCCGGACGGAGTAAGCAGCACGCGCTTTCCGGTTCTGTCAAAAAGCCGGGTTTCCAGTTCATTTTCCAGGAGACGGATCTGGACTGTGATGGCTGACTGGGAGTATCCCAGAACTTCTGCTGCCCTTGAAAAGCTCTGAAGTTGTGCCACATGTACAAACGTCTCCAACTGACGGATTTCCATGATTTTTCTCCCTTTTTCTATGAAAATTTTTCATCGTGATGATGAAATCTGTGAATTTGCCTTATTATTATATCAATGTTACAATACAATCACGAAGACGTCAATCGTATTTTTGTGCAAATTCACCAAAACTTTTGGAATTTGCCAGGCAACCACATATTTTCATACTTAGGAGGAAAGAATCCAAATGGAAAAGAAAAAAATCAAGATCGGACTGGTTCCGAAGCTGATCATTGCCATCATTGTAGGTATCCTGTTCGGCCAGTTCCTTCCGGAAGGCTTCTGTCGCTTTGTTGTAACCCTTTCCGGATTTTTCAGTACCTTTTTAAAATTTGTCATCCCGCTGATGATCCTTGCCTATGTGACCATGGGTATTGCAGATCTTTCACAGGGTGCAGGCAAGCTTCTTCTGATCACAGTGGCTCTGGCATATGGCTCCACTCTGATCGCAGGTTCCGCATCCTATCTGGTGTCATCCAACCTGTTCCCGCACTTTATGAGTGAAGGTGCACTGGATCAGATCGCGGCTACTGCTGACGCATCCCTGACACCATATTTCAGCATTACCCTGAGTCCTGTCATGGATACCCTTTCCGCAGTTGCCCTTGCCTTTGTGATGGGCCTCTGTCTCTCTTCCATGCGTGGAAAAGAGATGGGAAACAGCCTTTATAACGGAATGAGCGACTTTTCCAAGATCATTGACAAAGTCCTTCATACCATTATCATCCCGCTGCTTCCGCTTTACATCTGCGGTACTTTCACAGATATGACTATTTCCGGAAAAACATTTGCTATCTTAAGCATCCTCTGGAAAGTGTTCCTTGTTGTAATCATCATGCATCTGATCTGCATTACGATCCAGTTCTTGATCGCAGGTACTGTAAGCAAGAAGAATCCTTTTACCCTGATCAAAAATCAGATTCCGGGATATACCACCGCCCTTGGAACCCAGTCTTCCGCAGCTACAATTCCGGTTAACCTGGAATGTGCAAAAAATGACGGTGTATGTGAGCAGATCCGTAACTTCGTAGTTCCTCTCTGTGCAAACATCCACATGGCAGGTTCCATGATCACCATCACAGCCTGCGCAACAGCTGTCTGTCTTATGAACCAGCTGCCTATCAGCCTCGGAACTGTAGTTCCATTTATCATGACTCTCGGTGTTGCCATGGTTGCTTCCCCTGGTGCTCCAGGTGGTTCCATCATGACTGCCCTTCCGTTTCTTTACATGGTATTCGGAGCCGAAGCCGGTGATCCGGACGGCGCTATCTGCGCTATTATGGTTGCCCTTTACATTACACAGGATTCCTTCGGAACTGCCTGCAACGTATCCGGTGACAATGCCATCGGCGTGATCGTTGATACGATCTATAAGAAATTTATTGTAAAAACACCACAGGAGATCTAAGCAAAATGTCTTTTATCAGTGTATTTGACGTTATGGGTCCGAATATGATCGGCCCTTCCAGTTCTCATACCGCAGGTGCGGCGCGGATCGCTTTTCTTGCCCAGAAGATGATCACGCCGCCCCTGAAAAAAGTGGAGTTCACCCTTTACGGATCCTTCGCCAGAACATATAAAGGACACGGTACAGACCGTGCCCTCCTTGGCGGGATCATGGGCTTTTCCACCGATGATATGCGTATCCGGAATTCTTTTGACATTGCCACGGATAAGGGAATCGACTTTTCCTTTACCCCCAATGAAGTGGAAACGGATGTGCATCCCAACACAGTAGATATCCATATGGTCAATGACCAGGGACAGGAAATGACGGTCCGTGGCGAATCCCTTGGCGGCGGCAAAGTCCGCATTGTGGAGATCAACCACGTAAAAGTGGATTTCACCGGCGAATACAGCGCCATCATCGTGATCCATCAGGATACCCCTGGTGTTGTGGCTTACATCACCAGATGCTTAAGTGAACGTAACATTAACATTGCTTTCATGCGCCTTTTCCGGGAATCCAAGGGAACCACGGCCTATACCATCGTGGAATCTGACGGCCATCTTCCGGAAGATATCGTAGAAAGCATTCACCAGAACACCAACATCCATGACGTCATGGTTGTTCAGATGTAGGGAAAAGGAGGAAACATTTCATGGATTTTAAAAATGCAAAAGAACTCCTTGCTCTCTGCCAGGAAAAAAATCTTCCAATTTCCGAGGTCATGCGCCAGCGTGAGATCCTCCTCGGCGAGACCACTGCCAAAATCGTGGATCAGCGCATGGACCGGGTTCTGGAGATCATGAAGGACGCTGCTTTTTCCCCGATCAAAAATCCGGTAAAGTCTATGGGCGGCCTCATCGGTGGTGAATCCCGGAAACTCTACGAATTCCAGTTCCAGGGAAAAAGTCTCTGCGGCAATGTCCTCTCAAAAAGTATCACTTTCGCTATGGCTACTCTGGAAACCAATGCTTCCATGGGCCTTATCGTTGCTTCTCCTACTGCCGGCAGTGCAGGGATCGTTCCCGGACTGATACTTGCCCTTCAGGAAGTTTACGGATTTTCTGATGAAAAGATCCGCCAGGCACTTTTTAATGCAGGTGCCATCGGCTATCTTGCCATGCGTAACGCAACCGTTGCCGGTGCCGTAGGCGGATGCCAGGCTGAGGTTGGAATTGCTTCCGCAATGGCTGCTTCTGCTGCTGTAGAACTTCTTGGCGGTACGCCTCTACAGTGTACTTATGCGGCTTCCACGGTTCTCATGAACATGCTGGGCCTGGTATGTGATCCGGTAGGCGGCCTGGTGGAATATCCGTGTCAGAACCGTAACGCAGCCGGTGTTTCCAATGCCCTTATCGCGGCGGAAATGTCTCTGGCAGGTATCACCCAGTTCATCCCACTGGATGAGATGATCGATACCATGTATACCGTGGGCAAAAAACTTCCTGCCGAGCTTCGTGAGACTGCTCTTGGCGGCTGCGCGGCCACACCGTCTGCATGTGAGAGATGTCATCTTTGCAGCTGATGCTGTTTTTCATAAGCTGTTCGTCATTATAACTATGAATAAAAACGGAGAATTCCTGAACTTTTCTTTCGGGAATTCTCCGTTTTCTATTCTTATAAAGTTTAGCTTATAATCTCATGCGTAAACATCTTTTATTTCTCCAGCGTCGGGATGTCTCCTACCCCGTTGAGGATCAGGCGCGGTCTGTACGGGAATTTGTCTACGGTTTCTCTTGTGGATACACCGGAAAGTACAAGAACTGTGTCAAGGCCTGTCTCAATACCGGCAATCACATCGGTATCCATACGGTCACCGATCATTACGGCTTCATTGGAATGTACGCCCAAAATACGAAGTCCGGTACGCATCATCAGAGGGTTTGGCTTGCCGACATAGTATGCCTGTTTGCCTGTGGTTGCCTCGATAGGTGCCACAAATGCACGGCAGGCCGGTGCGATTCCGCCTTCGATAGGACCTGTAATGTCTGTGTTGGTTGCAATGAGCTTGGCACCTTTGTTTACCAGGTTCATGGCACGTAAGATATGCTCATATCCGTATGTGGTCGTCTCACCTACAACTACATAGTCCGGGGAAACATCATCGATGGTGATCCCTGCATCATACAGAGCATTGTAAAGGCCATGATCTCCGATTACATAAGCGCTGCATCCCGGAGCCTGGCTCTGCAGGAACTTGGCAGTTGCAAGTGCACTGGTATAAAAATGTTCTTCTCCAACATCCAGTCCCATACGGAGAAGCTTCTCATGAAGTTCTCTCGGGGAACGGCTGCTTGCGTTGGTAAGGAACAGAAAGCTCTTATCTTCTCTCTGAAGCCATTCCACGAATTCCTTTACTCCGTCAAGAAGTTTGTTTCCGTGGTAGATCACACCATCCATATCGCAGATAAATCCTTTTTTGGATCTTAATGTTTCCATAAATTCCTCCCTGTCTGATGCGGATATTCGCAATCTGAATCCGCTGATTAATTCGTTTCTTTGTATACGATCTTCTCGATCTTATTTCGTAATTTCAGCATTCTGTAATCCAGATTTGCAATTTCTTCTGCATATTTTTTTAATTCTGCTTCAATTTCAGCATTGTCTCTTTTTTTATAATACAATTCATATTCTAACACAGACCAGTAATCCATTGCAATGGTCCGAAGCTGTATTTCCACCAGTTCTTTCTGCTCGCCTTCTGCAGAATAGATGGGAACTTTTATGATGAGATGCAGACTTTTGTAGCCGTTTTTCTTTGGATTTCTGATATAATCCTTGATCCGGACAATCTCGATATCTTTCTGCATCTCCAGAAATTCTGCCACCTGGTAAAGTTCATCCTCAAAAGGACAGACCACACGGATGCCGATGAGATCTTTCAGATTTTTCCTGGCTGTCTCGAAATCCGGTTCCAGTCCTTTTTTCAGAAGTTTTGCGTAGATGCTCTCCGCGCTTTTGATCCGGCTGGTAATCTGACTGATCACGGTACGTTTTTTCTGCCCGGAAAGTTCCGCATTGATCATCTTCAGTTTTGCCATAAGGATATCAATAGCTGCCTTGCAGCGGAGACGGTAGTCCGGATCTTTGATGTAGCTTGCGATAGCTGCTGTTTTTTCTGCTGCCAGCTTCTGATTTTCCAGTTCCGTTGAATCCATAACTTTGCTCTGCTCTGATTTCTGAGCCGGATCATCCTTTTTGGGATTTTCCTTCTTCTGCGCCTCTTTGGCCTGTGTGAATCCTTCTTTCATGGATTTCTGTTTTTTACTTATTTTTTTCTTTGATTTCTTTTTTGTCATTTTTGCCTTATCTGTTATTTTCAGTTTTCGTGTACATCTTATATATTATACCGGCCACATGATATTTTTCATCAAATCAGCGTAAGGCTATTGTTAAATCTGTGGTAAAAAAGTCCTCCGAAAAGTCTCAAGGTCATATCTCCTGATATCCCTGTGACTTCCCGAAGGACTCTTTCACACATCATTTACATATTAATGAAACAATTTACAGGAATTCCGACTGCAGCGCATCGTATCCGGTCTCGCCGGTACGGATGCGGACGGCGTTTCGGATCTCATAGCTGAATATCTTTCCATCGCCGGGATCGCCGGTAAAGGCGGCTTTCTGCACGGCATCAATGACTTTGATCTCCCAGTCCTCTGAAGATACCACGATCTCAAATTTGATCTTCGGTTTCAGAAATACATCGATCTTGGAACCACGGACATATTCTGTGTAACCACGCTGGGTTCCACATCCCATGATCTGGGTCACGGTAAAACCGTTTACCTGGATCTCATTTAATGCGGCTTTGACATCTTCCATTTTTTCTTCTCTTACAATTGCTTCTATTTTTATAAGCATACGATTTCCTCCATTTTCGCACGACCATTGCCATAAAAAATTCTTTTCTTATGATCAGTCAAATCCATTGAATGACGGATATGCATTCTCGCCATGCTGGGTTGCATCCAGACCAACCAGTTCTTCCTTCGGATCTACACGAAGGGGTGTAAAGATCCGCACGATTCCGATACAGATCAGAGTTCCCACAATAGCAACCGCAATGGTAATCACAATACTTAAGACCTGTGCCAGAAACAGCCGGTAATCGCCAAACACCAGGCCATCCCATTTTGCAACGGAATTAACAGAAGATTTTCCGAAAAGTCCTGTGGCGATTCCGCCCCAGATACCACCGATACCATGGCAGCCAAAAGCATCCAGCGCATCGTCAATCTTCAGTTTCTGTTTCAGAAGGATCACCGTAAAGTAACAGATCGGGCTTACCAGGATTCCAATGATAAAGGATGCCCACACCGGTCCAAAACCAGCCCCCGGTGTGATCGCTACCAGACCAATTACAAGACCTGTGGAGGCACCCACCAGCGTCGGTTTTCCCTCACGGATCACCTCAATCAGCATCCAGGTCAGAAGTGCACAGGCAGAAGAAATACTGCTGGTCATAAAAGCATGCGCTGCAAGACCGTCTGCTTTCAGGGCACTTCCTGCATTAAATCCAAACCAGCCAAACCACAACATGGCTGCTCCGAGAAATACAAATGGAATGTTGTGTGTACGATAGGTTGCTTTTGCATAGCCACGTCTCTGTCCCAGATAAATGGCAAGAACCAGCGCACTGACACCAGAACTGATATGTACCACGTTTCCACCTGCAAAATCCACAGAACCGATGGCTGCCAAAAATCCGCCGTCTCCCCAGACCATATGTGCCATCGGATAATACACAATCAAAGACCAGATCGCAACAAAGAAAAACAGTGCCTTAAAACGCATTCTTCCAACTACGGCACCGGTGATCAGCGCCGGTGTGATCATGGCAAACATCATCTGGAACGCCACAAATACCAGATGTGGGATCGTATCCGCATAAGGTCCCGGCTCCCAGCCTACACCGTTCAGCGCAAACCATCTCAGATCTCCGATGATCCCGCCATGGTTTCCACCAAATGCCAGCGAATATCCAAACAATGTCCACATAACAACAGACAGTCCCATGATCGCCCCACAGGCCATCATGGTATTTACCACATTTTTTCTGCGGACCAGTCCTCCGTAGAAAAACGCAAGCCCAGGTGTCATAAAGAACACAAAGGCTGTACAGATCAGCATAAAGCCAGTATCTCCTGCATTCATAATCCTTTCCTCCTCGATTCCCTCACTTATTTCTGCAACGCAAAAAGCGCCTGGAAACTTAATTTCCAGACGCCTTTGTCATGTCAGTTAGCATAGCAGATAATTTTTCGGTTTTCAAGAGTTTTTCCGTTATTTTTCTGTTTTCTTACAGAATTACTATGTTTTATGTGGATATGGCGTTTATTTTCGGCAATCTATCCGGTTATAAATGTTGAGAAAATTTTATCTTATTTCTTACTGTACCATAATCCGGACTATACTTAAGATCAGCAGATGGGCCGGATAAAAAATATAGAAAAACCACTTGGAAAACTTCGGTGCTTTCTCGGATTTTTTTCCATTATAGAAGTTCAGGATAATAATTCCCGACACTACAATTCCAACTGCAGACAGCAATGCATGGACCATCGCCGGGCCAGACGCCATTTTTTCTGCATAGGAGCCGTAATTAAACAGCACAAAAAGAATCGCACCGACTCCATAAGCGGTTATCATCTTTTTCCGGTTCCCCCAGCCTGCGTAAAACCAGATGGTAAAAACCGGCGCCAGAATCGCCCAGTCCGAAAAAACGGACAGTAAAAGAAGCAGGATCAATAGCGGAACTCTCCATGGACTTGCCATCATTTTTTCCTGAATCACCAGGATCATAAAACAGATAAACAATGTAAAAATCATATTCAGCTGGGAAAATCCGAAAGCCATCATATAGGGAACCTGAGAGATTCCGGCAAAGATCAGAAGTCTTTCGCCATATTTTCTTCTGGAATGGGTATAATAGAAACCTTCCACAAGGAAATAACACATGGTGATGGCTGTAAAATAACCAATATCCACCAGTACTTCCCAGAGAATTGTTTTTTCCGGCAGAAGTACTTTGGCAATATGGTTCAAAAGCATGGTAAAAATCGCCAGATACTTAATGGCATCCCGGGTCAGGCCCGGCTTTTCTGTTGTTGGCATAATGTTAGGTTCTCCTTCTGTGCGTTATGTAATACTCTTATCTTACACTTCTCTCTTGATCTCAGGCAATGGGATTTACACAATTTTCATAAACTTTATCAGATTTTTCTCTTAAGAAAAGGAAGGTTGCCTTTTTTCATCGGTAAGCTTATACTGTAGAAAGCGTGCTGTATTTTATACGGCAAAACTTATCAGAAAACACTGAAAAACAATAACTTCGGAAAGGAATTATCGATCATGATCCAGGATATCGCACCGCATACCTATCACAACGAATACAAACCTGTGGCTCCGGATAAATCAAGCCACATCCTCGCCTATGAAGAGGGTAAGATCCTTATGAAAAAAGACGGCGAGACCATGACTCTTCCAAGCTTTGGTGAGCTGGAGGGAAAAGTCGGGAATCTGTATGAAAATTATATCTATCTCTTCTCTGTTGACGAGGAACATTTTTACCTGATCCCGGATCTGGATACCAGTCTTCTGCCGGATTATCAGTTTGAGATCACCCGCGTACTCCGTACAGCTGAACCACAGTATCTGGCATTTGCGGGAATCACCGGATACCAGCTTTTCCAGTGGTACAGCAAACGCCGTTTCTGCGGCTGTTGCGGCAAACCGATGGTACATGATAAGGCAGAGCGTAAGATGATCTGCCCAGCCTGCGGAAACGGAGAATATCCGGTACTTTCCCCGGCTGTAATCGTGGGTGTTACCAATGGTGACAAGCTAATCCTTTCCAAATATGAAGGCCGCAACCACACCCGCTACGCCATGATCGCAGGCTTTGCAGAGATTGGTGAGACCATCGAGGAGACCGTTCACCGTGAAGTTATGGAAGAAATCGGCGTAAAAGTCAAAAATCTCCGTTACTACAAGAGCCAGCCATGGTCCTTCTCCGGAACTCTTCTGTTCGGCTTCTACTGCGATCTGGACGGTGACGATACTCTCACTGTAGACCACAACGAACTTTCCATGGCCTCCTGGTTTAACCGGGAAGATATTCCTGATGAGGGCGACAATATCAGCCTTACCAAGGAAATGATGATGGCGTTTAAGCATGGAAAAGCCTGAAGCAGCCCTTATCTGCTTTCATAAAAAACACCGGTCATTCAGCAACTTACGCTGAATGCCGGTGTTTCTCTATTTTTCTATTTCACATACACGCCGGAACACCCTGGCTGAGACCGTTTTATTTCTCAGCTGTCAGATGCCAGATATCTCTGTTGTACTCCTCAATCGTTCTGTCTGAAGAGAAGTATCCTGCTTTTCCGATGTTTACAAGCATTTTTTCTGCCCATGCGGTTCTGTCCTCATAATCGGACAATGCCTGATCTTTCACCTTCGCATAATCCTCGAAGTCAAGAAGAGTCATGAACCAGTCTTTGCTTACGATCTCATGATGCAATCTTCTTAAATGCTCCTCACTTCCAATGGAAAGAAGCTCGTTTCCTACGATAAAGTCTACTGCACGACGAATGCGCTCGTCTTTCTCATAGAAATCTCTGGAGCAGTAGTCAGCCTTTTCATAGTGTTCGATAACCTGCTCACTGGACTCACCAAAGATATAGATGTTATCCTTACCTACCAGCTGGCTGATCTCCACATTTGCACCATCCATGGTTCCCAGTGTTACAGCACCATTGAGCATGAACTTCATATTTCCTGTTCCGCTGGCCTCTTTGGAAGCAAGAGATATCTGCTCGGAGATATCGCAGGCAGGGATCAGCTTCTCTGCTGCACTTACGTTGTAGTTTTCCACCATAACAACCTTCATGTACGGGGAAACCTCCGGATCATTGTTGATAAGCTCCTGTAAGCAGAGGAGCAGGTGGATAATATCCTTTGCGATAACGTATGCAGGAGCTGCCTTTGCACCAAAGATAAAGGTTACCGGGCGCTGCGGCTTCTCACCTGCCTTGATCTTCAGGTAACGGTCGATGATATAAAGTGCGTTCAGCTGCTGACGTTTGTACTCATGAAGACGTTTGATCTGGATATCATAAACACTGTGTGTGTTGATCTCCTCACCTGTATTAGCTTTGATAAACTCCGCACATCTCTTCTTTGCATCCTGCTTGATCTTAAGGATATTTGCAAGAACGTCCTGATTTCCCTTGAAGCCAAGCATCTTGTCAAGCTCAAAGGAATCCTTGCGGAAGCCGTCACCGATCATGGAGGTGATGTACTCTGTCAGCGGATGGTTGCAGTGAAGGAGCCATCTGCGGAAGGTGATTCCGTTTGTCTTGTTATTGAATTTCTCCGGATAGATCTCATAGAACTGATGAAGCTCTGTCTCCTTCAGGATATCGGTATGAAGGGATGCAACACCGTTGATGGAAAATCCGTAGTGGATGTCCATATGTGCCATGTGGACCAGGTCGTTCTTGTCGATGATGGCAAGATTTTCCTGCGGATATTTTGCTTTGATACGCTCGTCCAGTTTGCGGATGATCGGCATCAGATGCGGAACAACCTCCTCAAGATAGGAGATTGGCCATTTCTCAAGTGCCTCTGCAAGGATGGTATGGTTGGTATAAGCGCATACATGAGATACGATCTCGCATGCCTCCTCGAACTCGATTCCACGCTCTGTGAGGAGACGGATAAGCTCCGGAATTACCATACTCGGATGTGTATCGTTGATCTGGATCACTGCGTAATCGGCAAGGTCATGAAGATTGCAGCCTTTTGCTGTTGCCTCATCCAGGATCAGCTGTGCCGCATTGCTTACCATGAAGTACTGCTGATAGATACGAAGCTTTCTTCCTGCATCATCGCTGTCATCCGGATAAAGGAACAGTGTCAGGTTGTGGAGCAGATCCTTCTTATTAAAAGAGATTCCCTCGCCTACAATGCTCTCATCTGCAATATCAATATCAAAAAGGCGAAGCTTGATCGCTTTGTTCTCATAGCCTGCAACATCAATATCATACAGTGTGGATTTCAGCATAAAGCCCTTAAACGGCACGTAATAGGAAACGCCTGCATCTGTAAGCCAACTCTCCGGCTGGATCCAAGGGTTCGGTGTCTCAAACTGAAGATGATCTTTGAACTCCTGTTTGAAAAGTCCAAGGTGATAATTAAGTCCAATTCCCTCTCCCGGAAGTCCCAGAGTTGCGATGGAATCCAGGAAGCAGGCTGCCAGACGGCCAAGGCCGCCGTTTCCAAGAGATGGCTCCGGCTCGATCTCCTCGATCATGGAAAGCTCTTTTCCGTTTTCTTTGAGATATTTGGAAACTTCGTCATAAACACCGAGATTGATCAGGTTGTTGGAGAGAAGTTTACCAATAAGGAACTCTGCGGAAATATAATAAATCTTCTTTTTTCCTTCCTGATATCCGCGGCCTTTCAGCTGCTCCTTTGTCCAGGAGAGAAGTCCGTGATAGATTTCCTCGTTTGTACAGTCTTTTACATTTTTGTTATATTTGTCTTCGAATACTTTGCTTAATGTTTCCATTTTTGATCTCCTTTCATGGATCTTTATGGGATGAAATGTGTTTTTACAAGGTTGTTTGCTTTGTTTTTGATGATATTAGGATATCATGTGATGCAATGCAAAAATATAACAATCCTGTCATGATATACAAAATATTTGTCAGACTGACTGCCGCATGCTCTTTCTGTACCTATGTGGAGAAACCTCATTGGCCTGCTGAAATTTCTTGATAAAATAGCTTGTACTGTTAAATCCCACGTTCATGGCGATCTCCGTCACCGGTGCGTCCGAATGGGTAAGAAGATATTTCGCCTTCTCCATACGGAAATCATTGATATATTCCACCAGAGTTTTTCCCGTATACTGGCGGAAAAGCTTCATAAAATAATATTCACTGTAATTGGACAGCCCGGAAAGTTCCGAAACTGTAAGGTTTTCCTGGTAATGAAGGCTGATATGATCCAGAACTTCCTTCACTGCCGCAAGGCTTTTATTCTGCTCTGTGCTTACCGGAATGATATAGTGCTTTGTCAGCATCTCATAAAAGAAATCAAAGAACAGCATTTTGAGCTTCACATAAAAGTACGGTTTCTTCTCTGTATGGCAGGTATGGATCTCCATAAAAATCTCTTTAAGCTTCTCATACCCGGAATCGCCTTCTTCTATATGATGACAGAATTCTGCCCTGTTTTCCATCAGAGGGGAGACCACACATTCCTGGCAGATATCTCCCGGCTGCCCGGCCAAAAATCCCAGGCCAAACACCACACTTTTATAATAGAGAGGATTGTTTAAATCTGTCCGCATACTGTGAAGAACCCCGCAGTTTACGATCAGGATATCTCCCTTTTTCAACCGGATACTCTCCCGGTTCAGTCTGGCAAAACCGCTGCCTTTCTCAATATACATGATCTCCATCTCACTGTGCCAGTGGTCATACAGCGCATGGAAGATCTCACAGTCCCCCGTGTACGTCTCCACCGGCAGCTCAAAGGAGCCGTGGGGGCTTAATTCTTTTAAATTATCATCCACTTCGGATACGTGAAGAGGATTTTTTTCGGATATATCTGTTCCTGGCATGGTTTCCTCCGTGAGTCAAGTTTTGTTCGACTGCTCTTAGTCTAACGGATATTTCCAGCCATGACAATATTATATTTTCTCCTTTTCCTTTTTATGACTGACAAAAGCGGCAGCTATCAACCTCAATCTTGACTTTTCCCCTCCCAACTGCTATATATAATATTTAGAATAAAATAATTTGATTATAAAAGGAACGATAAACACCATGAATCCATTAAAAAAAGCTTACTGCCGTATTTTTCAGAATGTCTTTAAATTCGCCCTTCCTCTGCTGCCTTACCGCAATCCGAAGATCATCGGAAGCGTCAGAGGTATCCCGGAAGTTCTGGAAAAAAGAGGTTATAACAACGTGCTTATTATCACAGACGCAGGCATCCGAAGTCTTGGCCTTACCGAACGCCTGGAGCAGACTCTGAGACGAAACTGCATTTCCTACCAGATCTACGACAAAACCGTAGCCAATCCCACAACCGTCAATGTAGACGAAGCCCTTCATATGTATCTGGACAATGACTGCCAGGCAATTATCGGTTTCGGCGGCGGTTCCAGCATGGACTGTGCAAAAGCTACCGCAGCCCGCATTGCCAAACCGCACCAGTCTCTGGCACAGATGAAGGGAATCCTGAAGGTCCACAAAAAGCTTCCTCTTCTCATCGCCATCCCCACAACTGCAGGAACCGGAAGTGAGACCACACTTGCAGCAGTGATCACCGATGCAAAAACACGCCATAAATACGCCATCAACGATTTTCCGCTGATCCCACGGTATGCAGTTCTTGATCCGAAGGTTACCTTAAGCCTTCCGCCGTTTATCACCGCCACTACCGGAATGGACGCCTTAACCCATGCAGTGGAAGCCTACATTGGAAATTCCACCACACCAGGCACACGGAAAAACGCCCTGGATGCAGTCCAGCTGATCTTTGAAAATCTGGATACCGCCTACACAGACGGCAATAATATTGAGGCAAGACGAAATATGCTCCGCGCTTCCTATTTTGCAGGCTGCGCTTTCACAAAATCCTATGTGGGATATGTCCACGCAGTTGCCCATTCCCTCGGTGGAAAATATAACGTTCCTCATGGACTTGCCAATGCCGTGATCCTGCCTATGGTTCTGGAAACCTACGGTGACAGCATCACCCATAAACTCCGTAACCTTTCTCTGGCCGCAGGGCTCTGCGACAAACAGGAGGATGATAAAACTGCTGCCCGGATGTTCATTGACGCGGTAAAAGACATGAAAAAGCGTTTCGGCATTGGAGATTATATTCCGGAAATCCAGGAAACCGATATCCCGGAGCTTTCCCATTATGCAGACAAAGAGGCCAATCCTCTGTACCCTGTTCCTGTGCTGATGGATGCCAGCGAACTGGAAACTTTGTATTACAGACTGATGCCGCCGGCTGGTAACCGCTGATCATGCATCCTATTTTATAAGAAAGGACTATCATTCCATGGAAAAAGAACAGATCACCCAGCTTCTGGAAAAACAGCGCCAGTACTTCTATTCCGGTGCAACTTTAAATCTCGATTTTCGTATCAGCGCCCTGAAACGCCTCCATGCCTCCATCCAGAAACACGAAGCACAAATCCATGCGGCTCTCCGAAAAGACCTGGGAAAAAGCAATTTCGAGAGCTATATGTGCGAGACTGGACTGGTGCTCTCCGAGATCACACATATGCTGAAACATATCCGCTCCTACACAAAAGAAGAAACTGTTCCCACTCCGCTGGCACAGTTCCATTCCCGCAGTTTCCGCAAGCCATCTCCATACGGAGTGGTTCTCATCATGAGTCCATGGAACTATCCGTTCCTTCTCACCATAGAACCACTGGTGGATGCCATTGCAGCCGGAAACACCGCCATCCTGAAACCAAGCGCTTACTCTCCAGCAACCAGCGAAGTGATCCGCCTTCTGATCCATGAGTGTTTTGACCCTAAATATGTATCGGTTGTTACCGGCGGCCGCGCGGAAAATACCCATCTTCTCAGTCTGCACTTCGATTACATCTTTTTCACCGGAAGCCAGGCTGTAGGAAAGGAAGTCATGCGGAAAGCATCGGAATACCTCACCCCGGTCACACTGGAGCTTGGAGGAAAAAGCCCCTGCATCGTGGATAAAACCGCCAATCTCCGTCTTGCAGCCAAACGTATCGTATTCGGTAAATTCTTAAACTGCGGACAGACCTGCGTGGCTCCGGACTATATTTACTGCGACCCTGAGATCAAAGACGCCCTGGTAGCAGAACTCCGCCGCCAGATCAGCCGCCAGTATGGCAAAGAACCTCTGAAAAACCGGGATTACGGAAAAATCATCAACGAAAAACATTTCGACCGTATCAACAGCCTGATCGATCCTGCCAAAACCGTCTGTGGCGGCGGTTCCAGCCGTGAAACACTTCAGATCGAACCCACGGTTCTTGATAACGTAACCTTCGACGATCCGGTCATGCAGCAGGAGATCTTCGGCCCGGTACTTCCGATCCTCACCTACGACTCTCTCGGAAGTGCCGTAGCAAAGATCAACTCCATGGCTCATCCACTGGCCCTCTACCTCTTCACCAGCGACGAAAAAACCGCCCGGGAAGTAACTTCCCGGTGCGGTTTCGGCGGAGGCTGCATCAACGATGTCCTCATCCATCTGGCCACCAGCAATATGGGCTTCGGCGGCTTCGGCGAAAGCGGCATGGGCTCCTACCACGGCATCGACGGCTTCCGGACATTTTCGCATTATAAGAGTATTGTGGACAAGAAAACCTGGATTGATCTTCCCATGCGGTATCAGAAGTATCGGAAGGTTTATGAGAAGATGGTGAGGATGTTTATGCGGTAGATACAGACAGAGGACGATGATATCTGCATCGTCCTCTTTTTTTCCTCCCGCCTTTTAGTATTTTCTGAAGTAACTACAGATTACCCGCTGAGAGAAATGAACCGGCTTTTACTTTTTTAATATAACGTTTTCAAAGCCTCGGCCCGTACATAACCCAATTGTTTTCCATCTGTAACTTCTACATATTCAGTATCTTTGTACTCCATGCTGCTACCATGACTATATAATTTTGTGCCGACTTTAAAACTTCCTGTTTTTACAAAGAGAAGATCATCATTTCTTATATCAACATTCTGCATTACTTCGTATTTTGGATTATTTAACTCCGCAAAAAATCCTATGTTGTTATTAAAATTGTCTTTTACGGTAATCTGAAATGTAGCAACATAGATTGCAATTACCAGAAAAATTGAAATGATATTCAAAATTGCTTCTCCCTTTTTGCTTGTAATATCTGCTAGTACTTTTATCTGTCCAGGTATTAACGCAACCTCAATCAAAACAAGACCAACAATTAATGATGTAAAAAATATATTTTTCATCAGAAAATCAAAATGTCCTATTACTATATAACTTCCTTTTGAGAGATTATCTCCCCAGGCCGCAGAATCAATCATAAGTAATACATACATAAAAATGGTCATGATCATTAAACCTTTTACACAGGTTGCTATTTTGTGTGATATTGTTTTCTTCGTAAATCCGGAAAAAAATATGTAGCCTCCACCAAAAAATGCGATTATGGCCGTAATCATAAATAATATAGGTCCTATATTACTGATGATCGTATACCCCAAGCCAATTCCCAATATTGCCAGAAATATTATAAGTGCTCCCAAATCCACTATAATAAACATTTGTGTTTCCTCCCTTTCCTAATCATGTTAGTGTTTTTTGATCTTCATCCTTCTTTACTCTCACATATCTCATCAAATTCCTCCAGAGATATCGGAGTTTTATCTCTCAGCTCATTGCCATAATGGCTGACTTCCACACCTTTCACTTCTTTTTCCGTGTACACGAAAGTCTGTTCTTCCTTAGACCTCCATACTACACTACCCCCATCTTCCAGTTTTCCAATCATATAAAACTGTGCCACTGTCGGATCACCGATCGCACTCACAGAAATCTCCGTACTGGATACGATGTTAAAAATATCTCTGACTCCATAATCATCTGGAAGTTCAACAACTATGCAGTCATCTTCCTTATCCGAAACAACAGTCTCGCTTTTTCCACATCCTGTCATCAGTGTCGCTGTAATACCCAAACATAAAATTCCCGCAAAAATCTGTGTTTTCTTCATATCTCTCTTCTCCTGATTATAAGTATTTTCACAAAACATCCATTTTCTATCTGCCTTCCAGATACCTTGCAGTTTCAAAATATGCAACTGTTCTTCCATAATTTTCTGCCATTCTGGAATAGTATGCGGCATCGCCGGTATTTTTTTCTATCTCACTCAGTGAATTTAGCATATTTTCATTCTGTGCGATTATCTTTTCATTCTGTGACTCTGCAATATGCTGTGCGAAAATGATCTGTTCGTTCTGTGCGATTATTTCGTTCAGTTTACTTTCAATCCGGCGAATTCCATCTTCCATATGAGTGTGCAGTAACACAACTTCCAGGCTAGCTTTTGAAGTTGACATGTACTGATATATGTAAATCAGCGCCGGTAAATTTCTGTACTGCATTGCAAGAATATTCATATTGTAATATTCTTTCTGGAGTTTTAATACTTTGTCATATTCTTTTTGCAGATATATCTGTCTTAATTTCCAGTTTTTCTGAATATTCTGGATTGTTCCCTGATTATTATTTACTCTCCTTCTCTCTGCATTGTTACTGTTTTTTATTGCACTTGTAGCGGATATATCTTTTATAAATGCGATAATCCCTACCGCCACTGAAAAAATACATATACCCCATAATAATTTTGACACCATATTCAGAAAGAAATTATCGTCTATTCTTCCGCACCACTGAAAAAAATAAGCTCCAACTCCAAGTACTCCCGCTGCAATCAGGACTTTAACAAAAGATCCCACATCCGTTTTTTCACCGCCTCTGAGGTTCGCGGTTCCCAGCTGTTCCAGAGTTCTTTTTGTTTTGTATTCTTCTTTTTCATATATCGCCGCAATTTTTCTTCTTGCGAATTCCAAATCCCTTAAATCCCTTAAATATAATAAAAGTGCTTTTCTGTTCATTTGTTTCCTCCCTCTCTTAATCGTGTTGGTGTTTTTTGAAGTGTCTATAGCTTAACAGATGGGGCGGAAGAGCCGGGTTTTACTTTTTTTTATAAGCGAATGCTGTTTTTGCGGTTACAAAAATGATCGCACTGACAAGTACCACCGTAACACGGACTACGCAAAGCAGCAGTGCCGCTTTTTTTGAGAGACATGTAAATACACCTGAAACAAAGTTTTTCATTCTATGAATAAACTGGATTACCGTATCCATTGCTTTTACACAAACGAGATTTCGCATTTCAAAAACCTCTCTTCCCTGCCTTATATGATTCTGACTTCGGAATATGCAATTACGTGTTCTTCCGATTATCAGATGGGCATTTTATATCAGGATTCGGAAATTTTACAGGCATTGTGGAATCTTTTCCACTCCCATCAGGATCTCTGCCAGCCTGTATCCCAGACTTTTCCCATCGTTGCAGATGATCTTCCGTCCCTTTTCCAGTTTGTTGCAAACACAAGGGCTTCTGCCGATGTATCAATTTTCATTCAACCTGAGGCATGTATTTTACCATTTCTGCGAAGAGATCTGCTGGAAGAGATCTTTAATTACAATATTCCCGGAGCAGATGCTGTTATCTCTATGGCGGATACTTTATTTATCGATAATATGCAACGGATCAAAGATGAAAAATTTATCATATACTTTACAGAATATGGTATAACACGCTTTCTGCAGGATGGATTATTCGAAGAAATCCCCTCCACGTTTTACCATCCTCTGACTGTGAAACAACGTATCCGTATTCTTCATGAAATAGCGCAGTGTTGTCAGAATGGTATTTATCGGATCCTGAAAAAACCTCTGAATCATCTGTCTGAAAATCTTCGAATGGCTCTTTGTGGAAATACGTGTTCTCTTACCTATCAGACAAATGCCGGAGAGCATATATGCTTTGCGATCACTGAACCGTTTATCCTTCAGATTTTTCAGGATTTCCTGACAAATATGGACCCGGATGTTTATTACACACCGGAAGAATCTGTTGCGATCATTAACCTTATGATCCGGAATTTGGAAAACAAATAATATATGAGTATATGAGAAAACAAAAAGAATGCCGTCCCATCATTTCATTTGATGATAGAACAGCATTCTTTTCATTTATAAATAATGTTCCCTTCTACTTCTTAGTCGTAACAGTCTTAGCCGCAGACCATGCAGAATAGTATGTTTTTCCATTAAGTTCCTTATATGTTCTGACCCGGACGTAATACTTTTTGCTGCCAGTCAGCCGCTTACAAGTTTCTACTGTCTTCTTGTTATTTTTGACAGATACAGTTGTTCCATTGGAAAAATTGGAATTTCTTGAATACTGAATCTGATATCCTGTTGTTTGTACAGACTGTTCTTTCCATCTTACCCGAAATCCTTTTGATACAAATGCAATTGCTGCAATGGATGTTGCAGCCGGTTTAATTACAAACGTTTTGGTAACAGATCCCTGATAGTAGCTGCCTTTAAAAGTTACTTTTATCCCATAACTTCCGACATTTTTTCTGCCGGATGGGTAACTTACCGTGTAATAAGAGGAATTGATTGCCGCACCATTGCTTCCCTTTACAACTACAGATGGTTTTCGTACTTTTCCATTGTATGTACAACTTGACGGAGACAGTGAAATTTTGTTCGCCGCATAAAGAACTGTCGTTCCGTTAGTGGCGCCGCAGGAACAAGTCTTTACGATCTTTCCGTTGGCTTTCGGAGTTGCTTTTGTAATAACATTTTTATAAGCATGCGTATGAGACGGATTTATTTTAATTGTGTAATCTACACTAGAATAACCACTTCCGTCTTTCGCTACCTTCAGATAATAGGTTCCTGATGAAAGACGGATCTTTGGCATGGTTTTCGAGGAATCAGTTCCTCTCAAATCATAAGTCTTCAGCTTCGAAAAACTTGAATTGTACAGATCGACACACCAGTAGTATCCATTTGATTCCATATATTTATGAGTAAATTTTAATGAAACAGAATCTGTTTTTGATACTTTAAATTTATACCAGTCCACATCCGAATATTTCATTATGCTTCCATAATATGTTTTATTGATGCTGATCGTATTTGCGGAATTGTAGTCATCATTAAACTCTTTTTCCCAGACACCTGATGCAGTATAGTTTATTTTCACATTATAGTTTACTTCTTTATACCCACTTCCACCTTTTTGTACTTTTATATAATAAGTACCTGCCGGAACACCAATATTTTCCCCGGTAGCTGAAGTGTTATTTCCCTGATAATAATAGTAATTCAGACAGTTCATTTCCGGGTTATACAAGTATGCTTCCCAGTAATTTCCCGATTCTTCCACATAATCATGGCCAAATTTCAGTGAAATATATCCCGGACTTGATATTTTAAATTTATACCAGTCTACATCCGAATATTTCATTATGCTTCCGTAATATGTTTTATTGGTATCCAGAGTCATAACATTTGGTGAAGAATAGGTATCGTTGAACTCTTTTTCCCAGATACTGGATGAAGTATAATTTACTTTTATGTTATAATTAACGTCTTTATATCCACTTCCGCCTTTTTTTACTTTTATATAATAAGTACCTGCCGGAACGCCGATGTTTCCTCCTGTGACCGATGTCTCTGTGCCACGGTAATCATAACTGTTTAAACAGGATTTATCCATGTCATAAAGATATGCCTCCCAGTAATTTCCTGAAGAATCCACATAATCATGGGTAAATTTAAATGAAATATATCCTGGATTCGATATCCGGAATTTATACCAGCTGACATCATCATAACTTTTTATATAATCTGTATAGGTTGCATTCACACTGATAACCGATGCTGTATCTGCTGTCGTGTTATTCCCGGATATACTGGTTCCTGCCGCATCCGTTGTAAATTCCTGCTCTTCCAGTTCAATCTGCTGTGAAGATTCCCGCTGCATCTCATCCGTTTCCGAATCTGAAAAATCATCGGTAATGTCTATCTCTTCCACTTCACTCTCCGGATTTTCCAGATCTGGCTGTTCTCCCACAATTTCCAAATTTTCCTCTTCGCTGTCGTTTTCCGTTTCTGTAGCAGCCGGTTCTGTTTCTTCCTCTTTCGCATCTGCAAAAACTTCCGCACTGTCGAAATTTTCTGCCGGAACATCCAGCTCCTGCGCGCCGGCAATAACAGGCTGAACAGCAAGCGTAAGTGTCAGCACTACAGAAGCAAACTGTTTTAATCTTTTCTTCTTCATTCGCAAAATCCTCCTTTTTTCAGATATGTCTTGTGCAAATTATACCATCATTGTCAAATATTCACAAGATTCTTTGTGCACTCAGCAAGATATCTTATAATTTTCCTCTACAATCCTGAATACAAAAAAATCTGTTCTACATGATCTCTCAGTAAAACAGATTTTTTCTTCAACTATATATGTGTCCGTAACAGATAAATTATCTTAATGCATCCTTCATCTCTTTCACATACGCCTTTACCTTCGGCACACAATCTTTGCCGTATGTTCCGCAGAGTTTTACGATGGCCGAACCAACAATGGCTCCGTCAGACTGATCGGCCATTTTTTTTGCCTGCTCCGGGGTAGAGATTCCGAATCCTACCGCACATGGAATATCTTTCTGGGATTTTACCAGTTTTACCATGGCTCCGATATCCGTTGTGATGTTGGTACGCATTCCGGTAACACCCATGGATGATACGCAGTATACAAACCCTTCTGCCTCTTTTGCGATCATGGCGATCCGCTCATGGGAAGTCGGTGCAATCAGGGAAATCAGATCCAGGCCGTACTGTTTGCAGACAACGTCGAACTCTTCTTTTTCCTCGAAGGGAACGTCCGGAAGAATCAATCCGTCCATTCCAACTTCTGCTGCTTTTTTGATAAAGCGCTCGGTTCCGTAGGAAAATACTACGTTGGCATAGGTCATAAATACCATTGGAATTGTTGTGTTTTTACGTATTTTTTCTACCATTGCAAAAACTTTATCTGTGGTAACGCCACCGGACAGTGCCCGGATGTTGGCTGCCTGAATCACCGGTCCCTCTGCAGTAGGATCTGAAAACGGGATTCCAAGTTCGATCAGGTCTGCCCCTGCTTCTTCCATTGCGTATACCAGCTGCTCGGTAACCTCCAGTGACGGATCTCCGCAGGTTAAAAAAGGAATGAATGCCTTTCCGTTTGCAAATGCTTCTGTGATTCTACTCATGAATATCCTCCCCTCTGTAACGGGCGATTGCCGCACAGTCTTTATCTCCACGTCCTGAAATGGTAACTACCATGATCTTGTCTTTTCCAAGTGTTGGTGCGATCTTTTTCGCATAGGCTACTGCATGAGCACTTTCAATTGCCGGAATAATTCCTTCTGTTCTGGAAAGATACTCAAATGCATCTACTGCCTCGTCATCAGTTACCGGCACATATTCTGCTCTTCCGATATCGTAAAGGTGTGCATGCTCCGGTCCTACCCCCGGGTAATCCAGACCTGCGGAGATGGAGTATACCGGTGCGATCTGTCCGTATTCATCCTGGCAGAAATAGGATTTCATGCCATGGAAAATTCCAAGACGGCCGGTTGCGATGGTTGCTGCAGTCTCTGCGGTATTGACACCACGGCCTGCGGCCTCACAGCCGATCAGGCGGACATCTTTGTCCTCAATGAAATTGTAGAAAGTTCCGATGGCGTTGGAGCCGCCGCCTACGCAGGCCAGGACAACATCCGGAAGCCTGCCTTCTTTTTCCAGCATCTGTTCTTTGATCTCCTTGGAAATGACTGCCTGGAAATCACGGACGATAGTTGGGAACGGGTGTGGTCCCATAACAGATCCCAGTACATAGTGGGTATCTGCAATACGGTTTGTCCACTCACGCATGGTCTCGGAAACGGCGTCTTTTAAAGTTGCGGTTCCGCTTGTAACTGCATGGACTTTTGCACCGAGGAGACGCATTTTGTATACATTCAGGGCCTGACGCTCGGTGTCTTCTTTTCCCATGAAAACCTCACACTCCATGCCCATCAGTGCTGCTGCGGTTGCAGTTGCCACGCCGTGCTGACCTGCGCCGGTCTCTGCAATGACACGGGTCTTGCCCATTTTTTTTGCCAGAAGCACCTGACCTAATACATTGTTGATCTTGTGTGCGCCTGTGTGGTTCAGATCCTCACGTTTCAGATAGATTTTGGCTCCGCCAAGATCCTCGGTCATGTGTGCCGCATAGTAAAGACGAGACGGTCTTCCTGCATATTCATTGAGAAGCTCTGTGAGCTCCCGGTTAAATTCCGGATCGTTTTTGTAATGGTTGTATGCTTCCTCAAGCTCCAAAACGGCGTTCATCAGTGTTTCCGGGATGTACTGTCCGCCGTGGATGCCGAATCTTCCTTTTGACATATTAAAAATCCTCCTTTATGTTCCTCACGGTCTGTACCGCTTTTGCTATTTTATCCGGGTCTTTGTGACCGTCGGTTTCTACGCTGCTGCTTAAGTCTGCTGCCCAGGGATGAAGCATTTTTATAGCTGTTTCCAGATTGTCACATCCCAGGCCTCCGGCCAGAAACCAGGGACGCTTTATGGCCGGTACCAGATTCCAGTCAAAGGTCTCTCCGGTGCCTCCGGCTCCCTGATCCAGAAGAATGTAATCTGCTTCCGAGCGGATCGCACTCTTTACATCTTCTTCTGTTTTTATGGAAAAAGCTTTTATCAGAAGCTGGTCTGTCATAGTCTTAAGCTGTCTGATATACGCTTCGTCTTCCTGTCCGTGAAGCTGTGCCAGGGCAATGGTTCCTTCATTTAAAAGCTGTGCGGGAAGTTCCACCGGTGCATTGACGAATACGCCTACCGGCAAAATACTCTCATCCAGCTTTTCCCGGAGAGTTCGTAACTGAGCTGCTGTGACGTTTCTTCTGCTTTTTGGAAATTCTACAATGAATCCACAGAAGTCTGGTTTCGCTTCATTAACTGCCTGAATGTCCTCCAGGCGGGTAAGGCCGCAGATCTTGATCCTGGTTCTGACCGGTTTCTCCTGCTGTTTCCGATCAGCGCAGCCTCTTCCCTGTCGTATGGTATTGTTCTCTTCTGTCTTCATCTCAGTGCTCCGCCATTTAACTCTTCCAGCGCTGCTTTTTTATCCGGGCTTCGCATCAGGGTTTCACCGATCAGAACGGCGCCTACCCGGTTTCTTTCCAGGATGGCAATGTCTCCGGCATTTTTGATGCCACTTTCAGAAACAAATACCACATTGTCCGGTGCCAGGTTTCGAAGACGGATGCTGTTATTCATATCAACTTTAAAGGTTTTCAGATCACGGTTATTTACACCGACGATCTTCGCTCCGGCTTTCAGTGCTCTTGCCACTTCTTCCTCATCGTGAGCTTCCACCAGTGCATCCATTCCCAGAGATTCTGCCAGCTCCCGGTATTCCAGGAGTTCCTGATCATCCAGAATGGCACAGATCAGAAGCACTGCCGATGCACCAAAGGCTTTTGCCTGATAGATCATGTACTTATCCACCGTAAAGTCCTTTCTGAGAACCGGGATATCCACCGTTTCTGTGATCTCACGAAGATAAGTATCCCTTCCCATGAAATAAAAAGGTTCTGTAAGACAGGAGATTGCGGATGCGCCTGCTGCCTCGTATTCTTTCGCAATTTCCACATATGGAAAATCCGGTGCGATCAGTCCCTTGGAAGGGGACGCTTTTTTTACTTCGCAGATGTAGGACATGCCCGGCTTTTTCAGAGCTTCCAGAAAAGAGGGCTGCTGCGGTGCTTTTTCTGCCAGAGCTTTCAGCTGTTCCAGAGGAAGCTGAAGTTTTTCCTTCCGGATACGTTCTCTTGTCTTTTCTGCGATTTCTTCCAGAATGTTTTTTTCACTCATTCTTTGTTTGTCTCCTCCACAAATTCCCGAAGTTTGGCTGCTGCAGCTCCGCTGTCGATCAGATTTTCGGCCATCTTCACGCCGGCTTCCAGGCTCTCTGCTTTTCCTGCGATATAAAGTGCGGCACCTGCATTCATGCATACAGCCTGACGCTTCGGTCCTTTTTCGGTTCCGTTTACAATGGCTTTTGTGATCTCTGCGTTTTCTTCCGGTGTGCCACCTGCAAGTTCCTCTTTGCTGCAGCGTGTGTAACCGAACTGCTCCGGTGTGATCTCGTAGGACTGGAACCATCCGTCCTTGATCTCGCATACGGAAGTCGGGGCGCTCATGGAAATCTCATCCAGACTGTCCTGTCCAAAAACAACCATTCCACGGTTCACGCCAAGTTTCATCATAACCTGCGCCAGCGGCTCTACCAGAGACTGATCGAATACTCCCATCAGCTCCATGTTTGCGCCTGCCGGGTTGCTTAATGGTCCGAGGATATTGAATACTGTACGGATTCCCAGCTCTTTTCGGATCGGTGCCACATATTTCATGGCAATGTGATAATTCTGTGCGAACAGGAAGCAGATGTTGATCTTTTTCAGGATCTCAGCGCTTTTTTCCGGTGGGATGGTGATCTTTACGCCAAGGGCTTCCAGAACATCTGCGGCTCCGCTCTTGGAGGATGCTGCACGGTTTCCGTGTTTTGCAACCGGCACGCCGCCTGCCGCGATTACAAGAGAAGAAGTTGTGGAAATATTGAAGGAGTTTGCTCCGTCACCGCCGGTTCCCACGATTTCCAGAACATCCATGTCGTGGAGAAGTTTGATGCAGTGTGCACGCATACCTGCTGCGGATGCTGTGATCTCATCAATGGTTTCGCCTTTCATGGAAAGTGCGGTAAGGTAGGATGCCATCTGTACCGGTGTTGCCGCTCCGTCCATGATCTCATTCATTACGGCTTCTGCTTCATCATATGTAAGGTCCTGTTTTTTTGAAAGTTTAATGATTGCTTCTTTGATCATTGTGGTTTCCTCCTTATTTCTCTCTGACAACTTTTATAAAATTCTCGATCATCGTTTTTCCATCTGGTGTCATAACCGATTCCGGATGAAACTGTAATCCGAAAATCGGATATTTTTTATGTTCCAGTGCCATCACCTCGCCGTCCTCAGACTCTGCGGTGACAACCAGTTCTTCCGGTAATGTATCCCGGATTGCTGCCAGTGAGTGATATCTTGCTGCCAGGAAAGTTTCCGGCAGGCCCTCAAACATCTGACTCTCACCAACTTTATGGATTTCCTTCTGCTTGCCGTGCATCAACTCTTTTGCATAGGAGACGGTTCCTCCAAATGCTTCACAGATGGACTGATGTCCAAGGCAGATGCCCAGGATCGGCAGTTTGTCTTTGAAATATTTTATGGATTCAATGCAGATCCCTGCATCTTCCGGACGTCCCGGGCCCGGGGAAAGGATCAGGGCTTCCGGCTTCATGGCCTCCAGCTCTTCGATGGTCACTTCATCATTTCTTACGACCTTGATATCCGGTTCCACAGAACCGATCAGCTGGTAAACATTATAGGAAAAGCTATCATAATTATCGATCAGTACTATCATTCCAGTCCCTCCTGTGCAGTTTCGATTGCCTGTACAACGGCTCTTGCCTTGTTGCAGCATTCCTGGAATTCGTTTTCCGGAACACTGTCTGCCACGATTCCGGCTCCGGACCGGATGCAGATCTCGCCGTTCTTTTTATAAACCAGGCGGATGGCAATGCAGGTGTCCAGGTTTCCGGCGAAATCCAGATATCCGATGGCGCCGCCGTAAATACCTCGTTTGCTCTGTTCCAGTTCCTGGATGATCTGGCAGGCACGGAACTTCGGTGCTCCGGAAAGGGTTCCTGCCGGAAGGATGGCATCTACTGCATCCACCGCATCTTTGTCATCCCGGATCTGTCCGGTAACTGTGGAACCGATATGCATAACATGGGAAAAACGCTCGATGCACATATATTTTTCTACTTTTACAGTTCCGATCTTGCTGATCTTTCCGATATCATTTCTTCCAAGATCTACAAGCATGTTGTGCTCGGCACGTTCTTTTTCATCAGAGAGAAGGCCTTTTTCCAATGTCAGGTCTTCTTCTTTTGTCTTGCCTCTTGGTCTAGTTCCGGCTAACGGGAAGGTGCTCAATTCCGTTCCGGTAAGCTTGGCCAGTGTTTCCGGGGATGCTCCTGCGATCTCAATATCATCGCTGGAAAAATAAAACATATACGGAGAAGGATTTGTAGCTCTGAGAACGCGATAAGTATCAAACAGGCTTCCTTCAACTTTTGCCCGCATGGGGTTGGAAAGAACCACCTGGAAAATATCTCCCTCGCGGATGTAATGTCTTGCGGTTTCTACCATCTCACAGTATTTTTCTTTTGGGAACTGTGGCTCAATGGAAGATTTCAGTTTCAGGGACGGAAACTCATCCTGTTTTCCGTTTCGGATCAGATCTGCCATCTCTTTTAACTTCTCTTCGGCTTTCCGGTAGGAATTTTCCAGGTCATCCGTCATCACACCGGTGATCAGAAGTACCTTCTGTCTGTAATGATCAAAAGCGATTACCTGGTTAAAAAGCATCAGGTCCATATCCCGGAAATCCTGTACGGTCTCATCGGCAAGCTTCAGCTTCGGCTCACTGTACTTGATGTAATCATAGGAAAAATATCCTACCAGACCGCCGGTGAATGTTGGCATATTTTCCAGTACCGGGCTTTTGTACTCTTTCAGGATCTCCCGGATAGCATCTCCCGGATGTTTTACCTGCTGCACGGTTTTTTCCTCGGTTCCGTCTTCATGGATTCTTCTTATCTGGAGCTTTCCGTCCGTACAGGTGATCTCCATGGATGGTTCATATCCCAGGAAGGAATAACGTCCCCAAACCTCTGTCTGACTGGCACTTTCCAGAAGATAGCAATGTCTGCTGGCTGTGCGTAAGGTTCTCATGACTTCTACGGGTGTATAGCGGTCGGAATACAGCTCGTGGCATACGGGGATACGCCGGTATTCGCCTGACTGTGCGATACTTTTGAGTTTTTCTAATGTTGGATACATATACAGGCCCTCCTGAGTTTTTTTCATTCCTGTGCCGGAGACGTTGGAACGGTACGATACGGAAAATTCGCGATCCACATTCACTACTTGTTCATGCATTCCAGTTTTGAAAAAATTGGAATTCAAAAAACGCCCGTCTCCGGCAGAATCTGGTTCTGCCAGGGACGAGCGTCAAATTCAAAATCACCCGCGGTGCCACCCTGATTCACGGTTCGATCCGTGCACTTAGCGGAATACCTGCATATTCCCGGCAACTGACGTATGCCCTCACGTCACAGAATACTCGGTATCCATAACACCTTTCCCTGTGACCTCTGCGGTCCATTTGGTAAACTGCTTCTCGGCCCGGCTCTCACCCTCCCGGACTCTCTGTGCGCGCATGAATACCTTTATCTCCGCTTCAACGGTTTAGTGGTTTACTCGATTAAATTTTTTATATAAAATAGCACAGGATTTTTAATATGTCAATACAAAAGTTGAAAAAAATGTCATTTTATTCTATAATTATGACAGTGTGATTATCACAAAACCTACCTAAGAAGGGAGTTTTACAAGAAATACCATGACTGAAAAAAATGCAAACGCCTGGCTGGATACCCCAGATCCACAGGTTTTTATCAAAAATTCTGCAAAATTTAATGATCTGATGATGATGTACCGCTGTACTGTCCGTGAGGTCCGTACCAAACTGGAAGTTCTCAATGATGAGTTCTCCGTAGAATATAAGCGTAACCCGATTTCTTTTATCAAGACCAGGATCAAAAAACCGGAAAGCATCTACAAGAAGCTGAAGAAACTGGGATATGATTTTACTGCCGAGAATATCCAGGATCAGCTCAATGACGTAGCCGGTATCCGTGTTGTCTGTGCTTTTATTGATGATATCTACACCATTGCAGACCTTATTGCCAAGCAGGACGATATCACCGTCATCAAAGTAAAAGACTACATCAAAAATCCCAAACCAAACGGTTACCGTAGCTATCACATGATCGTAGAGATCCCGGTATTCTTCTCAAAAGGAAAAACGCCCATGCGCGCGGAGATCCAGATCCGTACCAATGGAATGGATTTCTGGGCTACACTGGAACATCAGCTCCGATATAAACAGGATATTGAAGAAATGGATGGTTACGAGGAAGTCAGCAGCGAGCTTCTGAACTGTGCCCGCGCTGTCATTGATATGGATAATGAAATGCAGCGAATCAAAGATAAAATCGGACGGTTCCATGATATCTAAAGTTAAAGCAGGTAAGATTATAATCTTACCTGCTCTTTTTCACTGTTCTTTACCCGGAACGCCCGCGGTGTCATATGATAATGTTCTTTAAACACTCTGTGAAAATAACTGTTATTCTCATACCCTACAGCTGCAATAATATCACTGATGGGAAGGTCCGTCTCACACATCAGCTCTACTGCCTTATTCAGGCGTTTTCTCTGAAGAAGTTCCTTGAAATTAAATCCTGTGGTCTTTTTGATCATCTTGCTGAGCACATGCATAGGCAGATGAAGCCTGGTGCACAGCTCCGTAAGGGTAGCTGTCCGGTACTTCTGCTCAATATAGTCCAGTGTTGTCATGGAGATCATATTTTCGTACTGATTGGGAAGGCGCATCTCCACATACTGTACGGATTCCACCAGATACATAAAGATCAGGCCCATGGTGGTCTGGTTGATCCGTTCCCGGTTTTCTTCGCCATTTACAAGAGAATAGATGATATTTTCCAGAAGGTTCTGGATCTGCATGACTTCCGCGACCTTAAAGTGGAGATATTCACCCCGCTCTTCATCCTGGCGCAATACATTCACCAGAAAATCTGCCAGCATGTTGTCATTCCCTGTCATGGAATAGGCCACATCAAAAAACTCCGGCAACACCATAAAATTGATGGCAATATCATTCTGTCCCGCTTTCAGGATCTCATGTTTCGTAAACTGGTTGAGAAAAAGCAGCTCCCCTTTATTCACCACAACTTTTTTTCCATCGATGATATTGGTCAGCGATCCCTCGCACACATACAGCACTTCCACAAAATTATGCCTGTGCGCCGGGAAATGCACAAAACGGGTATGGGTACGCACCGCAATCAGTCTGCCTTCTTTCAGCATCTTCCCACTGTCTACGGTAAAATCTCTTCCGGATGTATAGAGATCTTTATCTACCTCCGCTTCCCCATCCAGGATTTTTCGCTCTTCTTCGGTTATTTTTCTCAGCTGATCCAGTAATGCCTGCTGCATAACGCACCTCCATCGCTGCTTTTCTCTATAGCAAAACAGGAGATCACAAAATGCAATCTCCTGTCTGTAATTCAGTTCTTATATGCTTCCTGCCTGTGAATTAGTCGTCACGACGTCTTAAACGCAGTGCAAAGAATGCTAATGCAGCATCTAACAGTGCAAATACAACCAGCATTCCATAACCAGCGATATGAGAATTATCTGCTGTCTTTACCGCATCTGAAGATGATGTGGATGTTGTGTTATTGGAAGTTGTGTTTGTAGTTGTTCCGTTATTGGTTGTTCCATTTGTGGTAGTTCCATTACCGCCATTGGATCCGTTATTGGTTGTTCCAGGTACCGGTGTTGCTGTTCCTGTTGGAGTTGGTGTTGCTGTTCCTGTTGGGTTCATTGGTACCGGTGTATCTGTTGGCTCTGGTGTGTCTGTCGGCTCTACAGATGGGTCCGGACTTACACTCGGGTCCGGGCTCACACTTGGGTCCGGGCTCACACTCGGGTCTGGGCTCACACTTGGATCCGGGCTCACACTCGGGTCTGGGCTTACGCTTGGATCCGGGCTTACACTTGGGTCTGGGCTTACACTTGGATCCGGGCTCACACTCGGGTCTGGGCTTACGCTTGGATCCGGGCTTACACTTGGGTCTGGGCTTACACTTGGATCCGGGCTCACACTTGGGTCTGGGCTTACGCTTGGATCCGGGCTTACACTCGGGTCTGGGCTTACGCTTGGATCCGGGCTTACACTCGGGTCTGGGCTTACGCTTGGATCCGGGCTCACACTTGGGTCTGGGCTTACGCTTGGATCCGGACTTACACTCGGGTCTGGGCTTACGCTTGGATCTGGACTCACACTTGGCTCAGGACTTACGCTTGGCTCTGGGCTCACACTTGGCTCCGGAGCCGGAATCTCATCATATCCACATCCCAGTACAATATCCATACCTGAGCAAGGAATTACATATCCTGCTGCCCAGTTAACTCTGAATCCAAGGTTCGGACAGTCATTTGTCCAATCCCAGTATGTAAAGGATGTAGAGAATGTAATAGTTCTTACATAAGTTGCGCCTGTATCCGGGTCAACAAATGTAACATCCTTAGTTACACTTACACTATAAACAGCTGGTGCTTCCTTAGTTCCAACCGGATAATTTCCAGGAACACGGATCTGTGCCATTCCGCTGACACCAACACTTCCGCTGAGGGAAGACTGGTCTGCTGAAAAGCCTGCATCACCGGAAATGGATGCATTTGCAATATCCTCAAATGTCAAAATTACCGGCTGTGTGATAGTCTTATCACCAACTTTCAGTGTTGCAGATGTAAGTGCTCCGATATCGATATGATCTACACTTCCAGTTGTGCTTAAACCTAAAGACTGCGGATCTGCTTCTTTACCTTCTGCATCCTGTGCATCTGCATCATTATCCTCTACTCTGTCTGCTTTCTGATCCTCATCTGTGGAATCTTCATCCTCTGTAGAGTCCTCTGCATCTGTGGAATCTTCATCCTCTGTAGAATCCTCTGCATCTGTGGAATCTTCATCCTCTGTAGAATCTTCTGCATCTGCGGAATCTGTATCCTCTGTGGAATCTTCTGCGTCCGCGGAATCTTCTGTATCTGCGGAATCTGTATCCTCTGTGGAATCCTCATCCTCTGCAGAATCTTCCTCATCTGTAGAATCTTCTTCTTTTTCATCTTTCGCAGCGGCTTTCTTTACACTGCTCTTTTCTGCTTTTGTGGAAGAATATTTAGCTGTTTCTGTCGCACCCATGGCAACGCTTCCGCCCTGCATAAGCAGTGCAGCGCCCATCAGGCAGGCAGCAACTTTCTTCCAGCCAGCCCATTTCTTAAACATTGCTCCTCCTCTCCTTGCTTTAGCGGATGGCGCTTGCGCTCCATCCGCTAAAATAAATAATTACTTATTTAATTTTTGTTTTAGTGCTCTTACTCCATGCGGAATATACTGTCTTGCCATCAGATGTCGTTTTGTAGCTACGGATACGGATATAATAAGTCCTTCCACTGGTCATCGGTTTCGGTACACCGCTTCTTCTCTTAGAATCTCTAATTGTGAAGGTTCTTGTTGTACCTTTTCTGAAATCACTCTTCTGACTGATCATAATCTGATATCCTGTTGCTCCTGTGCTTCCCTTCCAAGTTACTGTAGCCTGTTTCTTGGCTGTACTCTTGGCAGTTAAACCTGTCGGAGCTTTTGGCAGAATGCTGAATGTTGCAGAACCTGCATATTTAGCATATTTGCCTTTACCTTTTACAATTACGGAACCGATTCCCGGATTCTTGTTGTTCTTGAAGCTTACTGTATAGTAGCTGGAGCTGAGTTTAGTCTTTCCATAGTATACAGACTTCACAGCAGGTTTCCGTGTCTTTCCGTTGTAGGTAACTTTAGTCGGGGAAATCTTAACTGTAAGTTTCTTGGTAAACTTGGTGTATGTATTCTTGATGGCAATTGTGCCCTTGGAACTGATGCTGCCAATTGTTACCTTGTAACCAGTCGGTGTCTTAACGAGTTTTGCAGAGTAGGCAATCTTCTTGCCTGCTGAATTCTTGTTAAGTCCTGATACAGTTGCTTTCCACTTGTTTGCACTGTTCAGTACTACTTTCTTGCTGGTTGCTTTACCATTTGCATAGATCTGAACGGTTAAGCTGGAAGGACGGGTGAGAAGGGCATTGTCCAGGTCACTCCATGTGTTCTGTACGACTACAGATGTCTTGTAAACACTGTGTGTAAATGCTGCAACATAGCCGTCTGCAACGCTTCCAGTCACTTTCTTAGTATAACCGGATACATCGGAAATTGCAACCGCATATTTGATTTCTTTTCCGTTTGCGTACTTCGGAAGATTATTCCATGTCTTGAAAGAATCAATCTTCAGGTTGATGTTATCTCCCTCTTCTTTATCATCTTTCATAAGCTGTACGCTGATGGTTGCCGGACGGATTCCATCCTGGTTGTTTGCGTCATTCCATGCACTCTTGATGGATACATTTACTGTCTCCGGTACATGTTTGTAAGTAACTACAACTCCATTATCATCCAGGACATTACCTGTTGTTGTAATGGTGTAATCTTTGTTTTCGGTTGTCTTAACGGTATAGTTGATTCTCTTTCCGTCTTTCTTGACATCAACCTTTTTGAAGGAAGCTTTCCAGCTGTTCTTCTCATCTAAGGTTACTTTGTTTCCTGTTGCCTGTCCTTCTGCATAAAGCTCTGCTTCTACAGAATCAAGACGTTTGCCATCCTGGTTGTTTGCATCATCCCATTTTACGCTTACCGGGATCTGAACTGTTCCCGGGATGTAAGTATTGATCACATTAAATGTGTTGCCATCAGCTTCTGTTCTTGTCTCATATTCAGAATCAAGATCTGTTACTGCGACCTCATATTTAACTGTTACGCCAACTTTGCCTGCTTTGTATTTCGGAAGATCCTTCCATACTTTTGCAAAGCTGTTGTTGCTGCTCAGAGTAATCTCATCGCCAACAGCCTCACCGTCTGCTTTCAGCTGGACACTGTAAGCTTTCGGACGCTGATTATCCTGATTGTTCTTGTCATTCCATGTTGTGTTTACGGAAACGCTTACCACTTCCGGTTTGTGAGTGTATGTCAGAACAAGTCCTGCTGCTCCGCTTCCGGTGCATGTGTAAGTATATCCATCTGCTTTGGTTCCTACCAGAGTGTACTTGATTTCCTGGCCGTCTTTCTTCAGTTCCATTTTACCGAAGGAAGCTGTCCAGTTGTTATCTGCAGTAAGTCTTACTTTCTTACTGTTGGATACATCTCCTGCATAGATCTCTGCCTCTACAGCCTCCGGACGAATTCCATCCTGGTTCTCTGCATCATCCCATACAACAGATGCTTTTACTTCTGCTTCTTCAGGTACATGAGTTGCTGTAACTGTAAATCCGGTTGCTGCATCTCCGGTAATCTCTACTGTATACTCAGATCTGATTCCAGGTGCCTCAACGGTATAAACAACTTTCTTACCAGCTTTGTACTCAGCAAGTCCGCTCCATGTCTTGGTCCAGTTGCTGTTTGCATTAACAACAATTGCATCGCCAACATTCTCGCCATCTGCTTTCAGCTGTAAGGTTACAGTATTCGGACGGATTCCATCCTGGTTCTCACCATCTGCCCATTTTACAGTTGCTGTTACATCGACTGCTTTTACCTTGTGTGTATATTTCAGAACAAGGCCGTCTGCTCCGCTTCCCTCTGTTGTCAGATCATATCCTTCAACTTTGGTTGCCTGAAGTGTGTAGTTGATTGGTTTACCGTTTTTGTTTACTGCAAGTTTCTCAAAGGTTGCCTTCCAGTCAGTATCTGCTGTAAGGCGTACCTTTTTGTTTGTAGATACGTTGTCTGCATAAAGTTCAGCCTCTACAGCCTCCGGACGGATTCCATCCTGGTTGTCCTGGTCATCCCAGTTTGCAGATACAGCGATATCAACACCCTTTGGTGTGTAGCTGTTTGTGATTGTGAAGCCTGTTGCTGCGTCTCCGGCTGTTGCCTGAGTGTACTCGGAACGAAGACCGGTCTGCTCTACTGTGTAAGTAACCTTCTTACCAGCTTTGTTAACCGGAAGGTTATCCCATGTCTTGGTCCACTTGTCGTTTGTTCCATCAACTGTGATTCTGGATCCAACTGCCTCACCGTCTGCTTTCAGCTGAAGTGTTACAGAATCCGGACGGATTCCATCCTGGTTCTCTGCATCATCCCATGTGATGGTTGCGGTTACTGCTGTAACGGCTGCCTTATGGGTAAATGTAAGAGTAAGTCCGTCTGTTGCGCTTGTATAATCTTCTACTTCTTTTGCAGCTTTCAGAGAATAGTTCACTGCCTCGCCGACTTTACCTGCTGCGTATACAGGCATGTCTTTGATGGTTGCTGTCCAGTTCTCTTCTGCTGTAAGAGTTACTGTCTTGTCTGTTGCTGTGTCACCTGCGTAAAGAACTGCGTCAACAGATGCCGGACGAACACCATCCTGGTTCTCTGCGTCATCCCATTTTGCGGATACTGTGAGATCTTTTACTGCCGGTGTGTGGGAGTTCTTAACTGTGATAGCTCCTGTTTCTTCATCAGTTACTACTGCAGATGCGTATCCGTCCGGAAGTCCGGATTCTTCTACAGTGTACACAATTGCCTGACCAACTGCACCAGCTTTATTTACCGGAAGGTTTGACCAGGTCTTTGTCCAGTTACCATTGCTGTCTGCTTTTACAGTGATGGCATCTCCAACTGCTTCGCCGTCAGCTTTGAGCTGTAAGGTTACTTCCTTCGGACGGATTCCATCCTGGTTGTCTGCATCATCCCATGTTACGTTTGCGGTGATACCTGTTTTTTCGATTTCGTGTTTGTAAGTAACAACAAATTCATCATCAGAAGAGCTTCTTGTTACTTCTGCTGTATAGTTGTTTGCTGTCAGTGTGTCATCTTCAACAGCTGTTACGAGATAGGAAATATGCTGTCCGTCTTCATCCTCGGATGCCAGATTCTTCCATGTATATTTCCACTCATTCTCTGCGTTGAGTTCTACCGGATCACCAACTTTTTCTCCATCTGTTGTTGTCAGCTGAAGTGTTGTTTTTTCCGGACGTTTGTTATCACGGTTGTTGTCATCATCCCATGTAGTTGTTACATTAAGTGTTCTACTTGGAACTACGGTAACCTGTACCGGGTCGGATGTAACATTATTCCATTTTGCAACTACACCGACGTTACCTTTTTTAACACCTGTAACTACACCTTTATCTACAGTTGCAATGCCAGTATTGTAGCTCTCCCATGTGATTTCCGGATTCTCAACATACTGAGTTCCATCCCATGCTTTCGCTTCAATTGTATTTGTATCGCCCTGTACTACTCTCAGCTTATCTGCCGGAGTAAGAACCAGTCTTGCGTCAGATGTTACTTCTACCTCACAGGTAGCTGTAGGATCAAACGGATAACATTTGATTGTGATCGTAGTCTTTCCAGGAGAAACAGCTGTAAGATGCAGCATTCTTCCATCTTCCGGATCTGCTTTTGCTGTAACGATATTTGTATCGCCTTCAACCATCTCAAGTTTTGAAAGCTTCGGATTACTCTTATCTGCCCAGAACTTTCGTTCCAGTTCTGTTCCATCTTCCTTAATAAAGGTACCCAGGATTGTTGCTGTACCGGATTCTCCCATCTTCATAGATAAGGAGTTTTTGTTCAGATACAGTCCTGCTTCACCATTAACCTTAATGGCGATACTCTGCCATACACCATAAAGCTGTCCAGTTTCCATCGGTACATAATATTTATGGCTCAAATAAATATATCCACTGTATGGAGTCTTTCCTGTAACGCTTACTTTTTCTCCTGCCTGCTTTACAATATCAATATTATAAATACCGTTACCATAAAACTGGGCATTCAGACTTCCATGACCGTTTTCAAAATAACCGATCTTCCAGGTATCTGTAATATCTTCACCGGCATTGTTGGTTTTGGTTTCACCCTTAGTTCCGGTAATTTCTACAGCTTCACCTTTTACAACAACTTTCTGGTTTTCGGTTACATTTACTTTAATATCTTTTACTTTTGTTCCGTTGTAGCTTACTGTAACAGTTGTGCTCGCTGTTGTCTGACCTTCTGGAAGATCCTTCGCAGTGATAACACCAACAGAATCTACTGTTGCAACAGCTTCGTCAGCTGACTTCCAGGTTACATCTGAAGACTCATTATATCCCTCTCCGGTGGATCCCTTAGAATATTCGCCCATATTCAGGAGCTGCCATACGATTTCCTGTGTACTTCCCTGTGCCAGAGTTACTTCATTCTGTCTGTCAGATAAATACAGACCATCGTATACAACGTTTACTGTTGCACTCTGTTTATAGGTCTTGCCATTGGCAGCTGTCCAGGATGCTCTTACTGTTGTTGTACCTTCACTGACACCTGTAATCTTACCGCCATTTACAGTTGCAATCTTGTCATCGTCAACTGACCATGTGATTTCAGGATTTCTTACAGTAGAATCGTTGGATTTTGCAGTCGCTTTGATCGTAGCAGTTCCGTTTTTCTTAATGTTATATTCTGCAGCATCAAAAGCAAGGCTTCCTGATCCTTTAACAATGACCTTGACTGTATCCTCAGAGCTTCCATATGATGCTGTTATGGTAGCTTCTCCAGCTGCTCTCGCTGTTACCTTGCCATCGGAATCTACAACTGCAACCGTTGGCTTGTCGGTACTCCAGGAGACTCCCGCTGTATCAACTGCCTCACCGGTTTCACCATGACCATCAATTACTTTGAAATCAATTGCTTTTGATTGCTTCTTGTCTTCTTCATCCAGAGATAATTCAATAGTTTTTGTTGTTCCGTCACTTCCGACCGGCTCTGTAATATAGAAACCTTTAACAAAAACACGGAAACTCATAGTCAGCGGATCACCGACCGGATTTCCCTCTCCATCTTTTGGCTGATAAGTACCTGTAATAACAGCTCCGCCAACCTTGTCACTTCTTAACTGAATCTGAATATCTGAATTAGTATTATATACTCTTACGACAGATGGATCACTAGATTCCCAGGTAATATCTTTAACTTTAATCTTCTGTCCGTCTTTTACGCCATAAGCATATACGTAAATAGAAGAGTTCGGCATAACCCTCTTAAATACTACATTGCCATCGATCATTTCTACATCCGTGTCAGCTCCGACATCACCTCTGAGATAAATGCCGTCTGCCGGAGATACCATCGGCTGGTATAAGGACTCTGTATCTGACTCAATTCTGAATATAGAAGTATAATCACCCGGTTTCTTATTTTTCTTGTTTTCTGGATTAGTCAGATCATTGGCCATCTCATCGAAGTCTATGATATAACGATGGAGGATAGTTCCCTCTGAACGCCATTTGACATACTTCAGAGAAGCTTTCTGGAATCCTGCACCTGTAACTTTAGCGTTTCCATTCTCATCCCTGGCGAAATCCGCCTCCGGCACATATCCATTGGAACTGGAACCTCCTACGTTACCTACCGGCCAGAACTTTGTCAAATCATACTCTCTCTTACCGCTATAATACTTACCACTTGGAGAGCTGATAGAAGCTTCCATTTCAAACTCATCACCAGCATTTACAATTTTACGTTCAGGCTTTACATTAACCTTAAAAGTATTAGTAACCGTACCTGTTTTGTATTTTGTATCCTCCCAGGTTGCTCTAATTGTTACCGGTTCTGTAGTTTCCTTTAAAGCGGTAAGCTTCACCTTACAACCATTTGTACCATCCTTGGTTACCTGTACTGTGTCAGGATCACTACTTGTCCAGTTAACATAAGAGCCATACTTACTACTGGCTGAGGTGGCTCCATTATCCCAGTCTATTGATCTTACATCCCACGGATTAGCAACATATGTTGAGTCTGTATAGGCAACTCTGTGCCAGATAGCATATCTCTGGTCTTTCAGATTCATTGTAATCTCACTGTTATTTGCAGGATAGCATCCGAGCAGATATCGAATGCTGCGCTTAGTATCGGTCTGCTGATAAACGCGAGTATAACTGTACTGTTGACCATCAGCAATATCAATATAACCTGATTCATGATTTGCATTGTCTGCGTCATCCTGTGCATCTGTACCATCAGAAAATGCCGCAACTGCGCTGCCGTCATCAAATGCGTCCTGCTCAGCAACTGCACTGTCATCTGTGGTCTGTTCCGGAGCTGTTAACTCCTCGCTGTCTGTCTCCTGTGAAATATCTTCCACATCAGCATCCTGCTGTACGTCTGGGGCAGCAATTTCATCTTCCTCTGACGTAACATCGTCTGATGATTCTGTTGTTTCAACAGCATCTGTGTCAAAATCAACTGCTTCCGCATCAGACTGTGTATCTGCCTGAGTTTCCTGCGCTGCCGCCGGCTCGCTTGAAAAATCATCCGCAGATACAACGAAGCATCCCTGTGCAAGCATTGCAGCTGTCAATAACCATGCAAGAGTACGCTTCAGACCTGAGTGTAATTTTGTACTCATTTTTCTCTCCTTCTTTCTTTTTTTGTTTTACAGCTTCATCTGGTTTTTACTGTTTTTACAGTACCAGGTTTTCAGCAATCGTGATTCTTTTTCTTCAGCTCTTTGGACAACTCAATACGATTTGTCTTAAAGTGGAAGAAAGGTCTCTCATCAATTGCCAGTATTTCAACTGGAAACATGTATGGTTCCAGACAAGACTGTACGTCTTTAATGATATCATCAACTTTGTATCCGTCCTCCAGAACAACATAGAGGTATGGAACAAAGTATCCGTCATGATCTTCATCCTCGATCAGTACGAAAAATTCATCTTTAATTCCTTTGATCTTGGCATCTGCAAGGCGGTTCTCCATAGGAAGTACTGCAAGCTCACCACCACCGTAACGGAATGCGGCACCACGGTTCAGTACGTAGAAAACGCCATCCTCATCTACATAACCAATATCTCCGGTATGAAGCCAGATCTTGCCGTCCGCATGTCTCTGGAGTGTTTTTGCTGTGGCACTTCTTCTGTCATAACCAAGCATATTTCCAGGACCTACAGTACAGATCTCGCCCATCTCGTTATATCCAAGTTCTTCCTGTGTTCCAGGTTTGAAAACGCCCATGTCGTTCAGCGGCATCGGGATTCCCACATTTCCGTTATGAACAGATTTCGGAGCCATCTGGAAGGTCAGGTTGGAACCACCTTCGCTGCTTCCGTATCCTACTGTAAAACGTACATTACAGTTATGTTTATGAAGAAATTCCTGTACACGGTCAAGCTGGTTGTTGTTTACTGCCTCACATCCGGCTCCTGCTGCCAGAAGATGGGACATGTCGTAATCCTCCGGAACACGGCCATTACGCATAACCGCTTCAATAAACATCGGAATCATCGGCCAGCCGTTTGGTTTGTAACGCATCATCTCGAGGTCTACATCCTCCGGATCAACAAACGGATCCATAATCAGAAGTTTATTTGAGGATAATGGAAGCAGTACCATGGAAACAACAACGGCTACCAGTGCAGGTGGCAGACAGGTTACCATCCAGGTTGGACGGACATCATCGGATCCACCATAGAAATTCATCTGGCATACAGTACCGAGCATACTATTCGCACAGTGAATAACCTGTTTGGATGGGCCTGTGGAACCACTTGTGTAAGCACGGAACAGCGGTCTGTTGAGATCTTTTTCCGCTTCTACTTTTCCTACGTAATAATTACCGATGGAGAGGAATTCATCCCAGGTCATGGTATTCTCTCCGGATGCCGTTACCCGCGGATAATTTTCATCCAGAGATTCTTTTATGTAATCCGGAAGTGTACTCTCATCTCCATAGTACATCGGATTCAGAAGAATTACTTTCTTTACGCCTGCTCCCTCACAATAAGTTCTCAGTTCCTTCGGTGCAAGGAAATCGTGTGCAAAAATTGCTTTTGCATCGGCTTTGCTGACTGCCTCAACGTTTTCCAGAAGTGTGTTATCTCTGCATAACAGAGAAGCACCGATTTTTTCTGCTGCCAGTAAAAGGAATACAAAGTTTGGAACCAATCTGAAAAATACAGGAATCTGATCTCCCTCGCCAAATCCCATCGCCCTCAATGATCTCGCACATTTTTCGGATTCCTCGAAAACAGTTTTCCAGGTGATATCTTCTCCATAATAATGGATTGCCACCACATCTGGTCCAGGACAATGCTGTTCCAGGTATTCCCATAAGGTACACTCTGGTTTCTGAATCATTTTGAGCATCATTTCCGGATAATACTGCATCCAACGACGATCTTCGCTTGGTTTTCCTGTAGGTGCTTTTTCACAATTCATTTTTTCATCTCCTTCTTAAGTTCAATACTTTTGGATAATACAAAAACAGCCCCGGTCAGAAATCTGTTATCACTGCGGCTGTTATTACAGAGTTTATTATAGATTTTGCATGAATCTGACTGTTTCATGGCAAATCTCCTCCGTATTGTATATTCTGTTATATTTTACCATAACCAATTTTATCTGTAAACCCATCTGAAGCAGGTCTTTTCTGCTATTCCTGTCTCTTTTTCTGTCACCTTTGGATTCCTCTGACAAGTATCAGTAAAAGAGGCTGCCATACCGTCAGAACAGTACAGCAACCTCTTTTTAAAAGGACTTTATCATATAAAAATGTCAATCCGTTAATCAGATTTCTGATTAGTACAGTTTAGCCATCTCTTCGATGTTGCTTGTATCGAATTTCAGAGGTGCGCCAAGTACAACTTCTGTACCGCCGTCATCAGCGTCTGTGATTGTGTAGTCACCAAGGTCGCCAGCTGTGAACTTGTCATCTTTGGCACCTGTGATGTCACCGTTGATCAGAGCGATTGTTGTGTAAGCGCTGAGTTTTCCAAGGCCCTGCATATCCCACAGATAGAAGTATGGGCAGGAATGATCTGCATCATCACCTGTGTACTCCTGCATCTCAGACGGAAGTCCAAGACCTGTCAGTTTGCACTCAGATCCGTTATCCTGAAGGTATTTAGCAGCTGCTGCGATACCAACAGTTGTCGGTGCACAGATAACTTTCAGATCTTTGTAGTTCTGAAGAAGAGCTGCTGTCTGGTCTGTAGATTTCTGTGGCTCATCATCACCATATACAACGTCTACAAGCTCAAGTTTGCTGTATTTGTCGTCGCCTTCCATGATGGTCTTCATTGCGTCGATCCATGCATTCTGGTTAGCGGACTGAGATGTAGCGGAAAGGATAGCGAACTGTCCCTCACCACCGGAAATATCAAGAACTGCATCCATAAGTGCCTGAGCAACTTCTTTTGTACCAGCCTGGTTTACGAAAATCTCACGGCTGTCTTTGTTCGGTGCGGAGTCGAAGGAAGATACTTTGATTCCTGCATCCATAGCTTCCTCAAGTTTAGCCTGAAGAGCGTTAACATCGTTTGCGGAAATACAGATTGCATCGAAATCCTGGGAAATCAGGTTATCAAGAACCTTGATCTGTGCATCAGCAGTAGCTGTCTCAGGATAAACAGTCTCTACTGTGCCACCTTCAGCCTCTACTGTTGATTTGAAAGCTTCTGCTGCGATCTCGAAGAATGCGTTGCCGGCTGCTTTACCAACCAGAGCGATCTTCTTGCCTTTTGCGGAATCGCCAGCTGCTGCTTCTGTCTTAGTATCGTCTTTTTTGTCATCTGCTGCAAGAACCGGACTAACTGTACCAAGAACCATTGCTCCACAAAGGATTGCGCTAATTACCTTTTTTTTCATTTTTGTTCCTCCCTATAAAAATATAATTTTTTTTATATGCTGCTGCCTCCGCTACACCGATGGAGACAGCTAACAATCATATGGGGTGTAAAGCGGATATTCGCAATCCGCTTCGCTACTTGCTCATGAACGCAGTCGTTTCGCGACCTGCGTTCAAAAAGTGATATTTAGTTTTTCTTCATTGCGACTGCTTTTTTTACATCGCCGATGATGTTCGGAAGAGCTACTGCTGCTACCAGAAGTACACCGATGATGAGAAGGATTACCTGTGCATTTACGTTTCTCTGTCCAAGGCCAACTCGTAAGCATACGATGATGAATGCGGAAATGATACCGCCGGCCAGGTTACCTTTACCACCTGTGGAGGAGATGCCTCCGAATACTGCCATTGCGATAGCATCCATCTCGAATCCGTTACCGGTTGTTGTGTTGGCACCATAAGAAGATGATACCAGGAACAGTGCACAAAGTCCAGACATGAGTCCCATAACTGTGTAGATAATGAAACGAATCTTCTCTACATGAACTCCTGCATAATAAGCTGCCACACGGTTTGTTCCGATTGCGTAGGTACGACGTCCGAATGTGCTCTTTCCAAGGAAGATTGCAAAGAGAACACCAAGGATCAGCACCAGGAAAAGAATGTACGGAACCTGTCCGACTTTTCCACCGATGGCACGGAAACCATCTGTATTTGTAACTGCAATACTTCCGCCGGAACCAAGTGTTACCTCTGCAATACCACGGAAGATAATCTGTGTTGCCAGTGTTACGATCATTGGAGGAAGCTCTTTGAAACGGGTAAGGATGAATCCGTTAACCGCACCACAGAGACCGCCAACAACCAGTGCTGTAATTGCTACTACGATGAATGGAGCGTTTGTGTTGCAGACCATGCAGCTTAATGTTGCGGAGAGACACACGATCGCACCAACGGAAATATCAATCTCGCCTAATACCAGGATGTACGCCATCGGGAACATCATGAATACCTCTGCAAGGTAAACCGGCATCTGACGAAGAACACTCTTCAGGTTATAAAATTCAGAAAATGATGCACAGAAAATATTTACCAGGATAAAGAGAATGACCAGGATGCCTTCCCAACTGAATATGATGTGTTTCATCGGATTTTCCGGCACATTGTTAATACTTCTTCCAGATTTTCCAGCCATGATTTACATCTCCCTTCCCTTTAATGCGTTTTTGTCTGCGATTCTCTGCAGGACAACATTGATCACAACTACTACCAGGATAATGACACCCTTGATCATGTTCTGCCACAGGGAACTGATACCTACAAGTGGAAGAGCTTTTGCGATGGTTGCAAGGATGATGGAACCAAGGAATGCACCAACTACGGTTCCACGTCCGCCGCTCATGCTTACACCACCGATAACGCAGGCTGCGATGACATCCATCTCACCGCCGTACTGCATATCCGGCATTGCAGAAGCATAAACAGATACCTGAAGTGCTCCGCCAAGACCTGCGAGGAATCCCATGATCACATATACAAGAAGGTTGATATTCTTTGCATTGATACCGGAAACCTGTGCTGCACTTGCATTACTTCCTACTGCGTAGATTCTTCGTCCTGTTCTTGTCCATTTCATAAAGAAGAAGAATACTACATAGCATACGATGATTACCCAGATAACCTTGTTGATTCCAAGGAAATTGGTTGTTGCAAAATTCTTAAACTCACCAAGAGCTGCGGCACTTGCCCACTCACCACCGTGAGAAACAAGATAACCCATTGCTCTGTAGATGTACATAAAGCCCATGGTTGCAATGATCGGCGGAACGTTTGCTCTTGAAATTACAAGACCTACAACAAGTCCGCAGGCAATACCGATTGCCATTGCAATGATGAAAGCAAGTAATGTACTTGTGATATGTCCGTATTTCAGGAGCATACCGATGGACATACCGGAAAGTGCCAGAGTTGACATGATGGAAATATCGATTCCGCCTACCAGCATGACACATAACATACCAAGTGACATTACCATTGTTACTGCATTATTTTTCAGCATCTCCATGAGTGACTTCGGCGTAAGGAATGACGGGCTGATCGCTGTGACAACTGCAAACAGCACGATTACGATAATTGCCAGCAGAGCCTCTCGGGAGCCTGTAATCTTCTTGATGACAGATTTCTTTTCCATTATTTAGTCCCCTTTCCAGTGCTCTTTTCCATGGACAGCTCAAGGATTCCTTCCTGTGTTGCCTCATCTCTGCTCAGTTCACCAGTCTTGCGGCCGTTACACATAACTACGATACGGTCCGCCATACCCAGGATCTCCGGCATCTCGGAAGAGATCAGGATGATAGCATATCCTTTTTTAGCAAGATCTCCCATGATCGCATAGATCTCAGCTTTTGCACCAACATCAACACCCTTGGTCGGCTCATCCATGATAACAACTTTCATTTCCTGAGCAAGTGCCTTGGCAACTACAACTTTCTGCTGGTTACCACCGGACAGAGAGCTTGCCGGCTGGAAGATATCAACCGCCTTGGTATCAACTTCCTCAAGAAGTTTCTTGGAAAGTTCTCTTTCTGCCTTCTCATCGTTGAATCCGGATTTTGCATATTTGCTGATGATCGGAAGTGTTACGTTTCTTCCAAGTCCCCAGCTCATAATCAGGCCTTCCTTCTGTCTGTCCTCAGGAAGAAGGATGACACCTTTTTCCATTGCCTCGGAAGGAGTCTTGATGTAAACTTCTTTTCCCTCAAGGAAAACTTTTCCTTCATCCGGACGAGTGATTCCGCAGACAGCTTCCACAACCTCTGTACGTCCTGCACCAACCAGACCGGTAAGACCTACGATCTCGCCTGCACGTACATTAAAGGAAACATCCTTGAAAAATCCTGTTCTGGAAAAATGTTCGATGCGGAGCATCTCATCTCCCAGCTCAACTTCCGGTTTCGGGAACAGATCATTGATCTCACGGCCTACCATAGCTTTGATCAGATCTGCGTTTGTGATTCCGTCTACATCATAAGTTCCAATGTACTGGGAATCACGGAATACGGTAACTCTGGAAGCCAGACGGTACATATCCTCAAAACGGTGAGAAATAAAGATAATGGAAACTCCATTTGCTTTCAGCTTGTCAACCAGTGTGTAAAGCTTCTCGGACTCGTTTCTGGTAAGTGCTGCTGTTGGCTCATCCAGAATGATGATCTTCGCATTTGTGGAAAGTGCCTTGGCAATCTCTACCATCTGCTGCTGTGCAACAGAAAGGGTACCCATCTCAGCGGTTGCATCGAAATCTGCATCCAGCTCTTTGAGGTATTTGTTCGCCTCCTGATTCATTTCTTTCCACTGGATCATATGATGTTTGATGATCTCATGACCCATAAAAATATTTTCTGCAACTGTAAGGTGCGGATATGATGTCGGATGCTGATATACGGCTGCGATACCTGCTTCCTGGGCATCCTTCGGACCTTTGAAGTCAACCTTCTGTCCGTTTAAGAACATCTCACCTTCTTCTGCTTTATGTACTCCGGTAATAACCTTGATAAACGTAGATTTACCAGCACCGTTCTCACCCATCAGCGCATGAACTTCGCCAGGTTTGAGCTGGAACTGTACATTATTCAGAGCTTTGACACCGGGGAATATCTTCGTAATACCTTTTAATTCAAGAACATATTCTGACACGGCTCTTTCTCCTCCCTTTCCTTTGATATGATTTTATTTTATCATCCCACCTGTTGGCTGATAATGGGAATATTTTTGGATAAGGGTAAAATATTCTTCTTTTCTATGTAAAATATTACCCATAAACCAATACCGCATTCTCGTATTTCTATATATTTTATGCTATAATGATAGCGCTGACGTTTCTGTTTTCTGTGAATATAAACAGAACCGTAAATGTCTGATTTACAAGGCTATGAACTATATCCAATTGGAGAACTATCTATGAAATTACTGATCGTTGATGACGAAGAACTTACACGTACCGGACTTATCTCATCTATCGACTGGGATTCTCTGGGGATCACCGAAATCCTTCAGGCTGACGATGGTGTGAACGGGCTGGAAATGGCCAGACTTCATAAACCCGAGATCATTCTCTGTGATGTGCGGATGCCACGAATGACCGGCATCGCCATGCTGGAACGACTGGAAAAGATTCTGCCGGACTGTGTACCTATCTTCATGAGTGGCTACTCAGATAAAGAATACCTGAAAGCCGCCATTAAATTAAAAGCTGTTAATTATATCGAAAAGCCCCTTCATCCCGAAGAAGTACGGGATGCAGTGCTGGAGGCCCAGTCTCTTTACAGGCAGAAGCTTCGTTCCCACCGTGGAGAAGCCCTGCACTCTCAGGAAACAGCCACCCGGCTTGCACAGAAACTGACCCTTCCGCCCTCCGACAACAGTGAGATCGCAGATCTCTGTCTGGAACTCGGACAGCCGGAGCTTCTTGATCCCGACATGAATTTTACTTCCATAATCGTGAAACTCAATAGTGGAGTAGAATCATCCGGTATTTTTCTGGAAGATATCCTGAATGATATTTCCTGTTTTCTGGAACATTATCACCTGAAATGTCTCTTTGTGGAAAAAAGAGTACAGTATCTGGTCCACCATATATATGGAAGCAATGCGCCTTCCCCGACTACACTTTCCGCCGTAGGAAGCTATATTTCCAGGCAATATGACTGCTGTGGAAAACATCTGATCGCTGCCGGCAATACGGTAACTGATATTTCCAGAGTTTATCAGTCCTACGCTTCCGCCGTGATCCTTTTACAGAATTGCTTTTTCTTTCCGGAAAAAACATTTCTTACAGAAAACACCATAAAACAGCTTTCCCCAAAAGGACCGGTTCCGGATTCCCTGCAGTCTCCGGAAAATACTTTTTCCAAATACCTCCTTGCCGGAGAGGAAACACACTGTGTTCAGTTTCTTGAGGAACTTTTCCGGTATTACAGCTGTAATCACACATTTATGCCCAACCAGATCCGTGATCTTTATTATCAGCTGTTTAATGCGCTTTCCTCTTCCCGAAAAAAAAATCAGGTAGAATCCGGGCTTCACGAAAAACAGGATCTGATCATGGACACCCTGAACAATGCTTTTACCTACGAAGAGCTTCATGAATCTCTGAAAGAAAAAACCGCTCAGTATTTTGAAGATGCAAGGAATTCCCAGCCGGAAAATTCCACCATCTTTATGATCAAGGATTACATCAGCCGGAATTACATGAATGATACCCTTTCCGTAAAGGATATCAGCAGCCATGTATATCTTTCCGCTTCCTACGTATGCACCTTTTTCAAAAGTGAAACTGGCCAGACTCTCAATCAGTATCTGACGGAATACCGCATGGAAAAAGCCAAACAGCTGCTTTCTGATCCCAGATACAAAATTTCTGAGATTTCTTCCAAAGTAGGTTATACAGACGGCAATTACTTTGGTAAAAGCTTCAAAAAATACTCCGGTTTCTCCCCGTCCGAATACCGGGAGAAAATGTCATGAGGGACTTCTGGCGCCGTTTCAAAAACGGCTATCTTAACTTAAGCCTTCAGACCAAATTCACCATTGCGCTGATCAGTATTGTGGTGCTTCCCGCATTTCTTACCGTATTTCTTTTTTACGGAAGACTGTACAATATGGTCGTGTCCAATACCATCCGGCAGGAACAGGATGCCTCCGCAAAGACTGCGCCTCTCATCGAGCGGACCATGGATACGATTCTGGCTACTACACGGAATATCACCGGCCAGAATTTTTTTCAGGAACTTTTTTACATGCCGGTCAGCGATTCATCTGAAAAACTTGCCACATCCAATCATGCCATTGATTTCAAAAATGCCGTTCAGCGTCTGACCACGGATTCCATTGTTACCGATGTGCGGATCTATGTGGATTTCCCGGATGATCTGAAATCGCTGAACGCCTATCCCAATACAGAAGATCTCCTGGCACCTTTAAGTCAGGCAAAGGGTACTTACTGGTATGGTATCTTCCAGGGAAACCGGGAGCCGCAGGAAATGTTCTGCCCTTCCTTCTATCTCGGTTCTCAGGAAAAACAGAATTACGGAGATATGGCATATATCTGTCCCCTGAGCCTTTACTACCACAGTACCGCCTACAAAGCTTATCTGGCTGTTTACTTTTCCGATGATAAGCTGAACAATATTTTATCCGACAATCTTTCTCTGGAGGGAAGCGTGTCCTATATTGTAAATGAACGTGATGCCATCGTTGCAACTTCTGATCAATCACTGTCCGGAATCTACCGGCTGGATTACGACACCATCAAAGATTCCTTCATGTCATCCAACAACTTTATTGAGCGAAACATTCTGGACACTAAGGTTTATGCCGGCTTTTACAGTATTTCCAATACAGACTGGTTTATGGTTACAATTCTTCCTGCCCCGCCGCTGATCCACGAAAGCAATCATCTGATGCTTCAGATTGCACTGCTCTACGCAGGTTTTCTTGTTCTGGCCCTTATTTTTGCCAATATACTGGCACACTCCATCACCGGAAGACTTTCTTCTGTGATCCGGCAGATGCAGACCGTACGCCACGGACCACCAACTCCCATGGAAAGCCCGGAAGCCCACGATGAGATCGGTGATCTGATTGATACCTACAATTATATGACCCGAAAAATGGATGAACTGATGAAAAAGCAGGCAAAATCTGCAGAAGATCTCCGGATTGCGGAGTTTAATTCCCTCCAGGCACAGATCAATCCCCATTTTCTTTATAATACCATGGATATGATCAACTGGATGGCACTGCAGGGACAGACGGAAGAAATCAGCCATGCGGTACAGAGTCTTTCCCGTTTTTACAAACTGACGTTAAGCCGGAAAAAAGGAATCTCTACCATTGCAAGGGAACTGGAACATGTGACGATTTATGTACAGCTCCAGAATATGCGCTATCATGACAGCATCGAACTGATCACGGATATTCCGGATGAGCTGTCGGAATATCAGATTCCGAAACTGACTCTTCAGCCGGTTGTGGAAAATTCCATTCTCCACGGAATCCTGGAAAAAGAGTCAAAATCCGGAACCATTGTCATTACCGGATGGATGGAAAACAAAGACATCGTTCTTCTGATTTCCGATGACGGTGTGGGGATTTCCCCTGAAATCCTTTCAACAATTCTCTCCGGAAGTGGAAACAGCCAGTCCGGCGGTACCAACATTGCCGTTTACAATACACACCGGCGCCTTCAGATCCTTTATGGAAAGGATTATGGGCTTATCTATTCCAGCAATCCCGGCGAAGGGACAGAAGTGGAGATCCGTTTTCCAGCACACAGAGAAGAGTAATTTACAGGAGGTATCCTACTTATGAATACACAACCAACAGTACTTCTATATAATTTCAATGATCCGGACCGTCTCCGGATCATCCGCCGCTATCTGAACCGTCAGAAAGTAAACGTGCGGATCGTCACCCCACCGGAGTTTCTGCATCCTCTGGGTTATCTCTTTGAACTTCCGGGATTTCAGCCCTCCACACAGTTTAATCTGGGCAAAAATTTCAGTGATGAGATGATGGTGCTGAACAATTTTTCCAGTGAGCAGATGGATGCGTTCCTGGCTTTTTTCCGGGAAGAAGCGATTCCTTCGGTTTCGTTAAAAGCCATGCTCACCCCTGTGACCCAGCACTGGTCTTCCATTCAGCTCCATGACGAACTTACAAAAGAGCATAAAATGATGCATAAGAAATAAGAAATTTTCCATCAAAAAAGGAAAGGAGACCGCATTTGCAGTCTCCTTTTTTTGAATATGTTTTAGGTTGGTTATAAGAAAGAATTTATCGTTTTTTATGGTACTGATAATTATCTTGTTACGATATCTACCGGTACGTTGAAGATTTTTGCAACTTTCAGGATTGTATCGATGTGTCTTCCTGTAGCAGCTGCCATATGATGTGTCGGGCCAGCCTCGCTCCAGCGGTTAACGAACTCTCTTGCTCCGCATGTGAAGCGTGTTCTCATGTTTGTATCACCGAAGGAAAGGATCGGTCCCTCCTCGTTTACGCCCTCAGCTACAACGAATTTGAAGTTTCCGTCTTTATCCTGAGTGATCGCAAGGTAGGTTACAGGGCCTGTGTATGGATAAAACTGTGTCAGGTATCCGCCGCCTGTTTTGCCGTGGAATACCGGCACGATTTTCATGGTTGGTTTCTTGTCGGAGATGTCAGCATCTCCACTTCCGGAATGTCCGATAATACAGATATCATCGTTGAAGTCGATGGAGTACATCTCAGAAAGCTGACCTGTACCGGAAATTGTCTTTAAGATACTCATTGCCATGGCAACCTTCATGTCACCCTCTACCGCACATGCAGTACCCTGTTTGATCAGCATGGAGAATGCCGGGATCAGCATACTGTCAAGGACACCCGCTTTACCCTGTGCAAATCCGTCGTAATGGGAAGCGATCATTCCAAGATGCTCGTCTTTTACCCATTTCTCAAAAGCAACAACGTATTTAGCCATATCCCATACTTTCTCGATCGTGCCGCCGCCCTCAATATCGAATGTATCAAGGATATCCTGTGCCTTTACACGGATTGCTTCCTCGTCTGTGATATCATCAGCGATCGCCCACATCTTCTCCCAGTCAAACTGTTTTGTGTAGAGGAACATTCTGTTATAGAGGTTTGTCTCATCAATATACAGATCCATCATACCCGGGTATGGTCTTCCGATCTGTGCAATGTTAGTTTCACGGAATCTTCTTCTTACCTGAGCAGCCTTGCACCAGTCTTCGATCTCAGCCTGAACTGCCGGATCTCCGCCTTCTACAACGCCTGTGATAACCGCATGTCTCTTGCCTGCTCTCTCAAGGTCAGCAACTGCCTCGCCTACAGCACCGCATGCATAGCCTTCACCCAGCCAGGAGGCAATGTCAGTGTGCTCATAATCCAGCGCTTTCAATTTCTGAACGTTCACAAGAACGACCGGAACATCAAGATCACGGATTGCAGGAAGCATGTTGTAGGATGTTGCATAGGTCAGCATCTGAAGAAATACAAGATCAACATCTGCTGCACGGAATTTATCTCCTGCCACCATTGCCTGCTCTTTTGTTGTCACCATTCCGCCGTCAACGATCTCTACTGTATCCGGGATCGTTTTCTTGAACGCGTCGTACTGTGCCTCAAATTCCGGCACCAGTGACGGGAACTGCGGAAGATATGCGCCTAAAGCAATTGAAAATACACCAACTTTTGCCTTTGTGTTAACTAACATAATAAAACCTCCAATTATTTTTATTTATGCTTTGTATATTTTGATACCGAAGGACTCATGGATGGTTGTACGAGCCTCCTCGATCGTTTTAAACTCCTCGGCTTTCAGCATCTGTGCTGTGATATTACCGATTGCAGTAGCCTCACCAGGGCCTGCATGGATTTCTTTCTTTGTAGCTTTTGCAGTCAGCTCATTTAAGTATCCTGCATTGGAACCACCGCCTACGATATGGATGCGGCTGTAGGTTCTTCCTGTCATCTCCTCAAGTTCTTTGGCTATCTTTGCATAGCACTCTGCAAGACTTGTGTAGATAACGGTTGCGATCTCACCAAGAGTTTCCGGAACCTTCTGTCCTGTTCTGCGGCAGTAGTCCTGAACCTCTTTTGTCATATTCTCAGGAGAAAGGAAGCACTCATCGTTTGCATCTACTCTTGACGGGAAATCTTTTGCTTCCTCAGCCATCTCACAGATCTGAGCAAAGCTGTATGCGTCATCAAATTCATGACGTACAGACTGGATCATCCAGAGACCCATGATGTTCTTCAGGTAACGGAAACGTCCTGCGTATCCACCCTCGTTTGTGAAGTTCATCTCACAGCTCTTCTCTGAGCAGTCTGCCTCTACTCTCTCGATTCCCATCAGAGACCATGTTCCGGAGCTGATGTAGATGAAATCGTCGTCATTTGCAGGAACAGCAAGTACTGCAGATCCTGTATCGTGGGTAGCCGGTGCTACAACCTCAAGATCAAAGCCAACTGCTTCTTTTACTGCGTCTGTTAAATGTCCGATGCTTGTACCAGGCATGATCAGCTTCTGGAAGATCTTTTTCGGATATCCCAGCATGTCGATCAGCTCATAATCCCAGTCTTTTGTTGTCGGGCATACAAGCTGTCCTGTTGTTGCCTCTGTATATTCGCAGGTCTTCTCTCCTGTAAGAAGGAAATGGAAGTAATCCGGTACATGGAGAAGTGTCTCCGCCTGCTCCAGATACTCCGGATGTTTCTTCTTAACTGCCATCAGCTGATATACAGTGTTGAAGATTGCTTTCTGGATACCGGTTCTTGCATACAGATCTTTCAGGGAAATTGTCTTGTAAACTTCCTCGTCCATTCCCTCTGTACGATGATCACGGTAGCCTACTGTATTGCCAAGAACCTTGTCGTTCTTGTCAAGAAGCACAAAGTCAACACCCCAGGTATCAACCCCCATGCTTACCGGGATCTTGCCGATCTCTTTACATTTCTTAAGACCGTTTACGATCTCGTTGAAAAGGCGGTCAAACTCCCAGCAGAGTTCTCCGTCTTTCTTAACCATACCGTTCTCAAAACGATAGATTTCTTCCAGGATCATTTTTCCGTTTTCCATATGTCCCAGAATGTGACGTCCACTGGATGCTCCGATATCTACTGCTAAATAATATGTTGCCATTTTTAAATCCTCCTCAATATGTAAGCTTCTGATCACTTTCATATCTGATGTTGTATTTATCATACATCAGGATCCTTCCGGTGATAAGAACCTCTTTTGTCAAAAAAAGTGTCTTTATTTGCAAATAATACAGCGATTATTTATGAACTACTGCATTATTTGTTTAAAAAATCCGCTGACTGAATCAGCCAGCGGATCTCTTATTTTTACGTTCGTGAACGCAATCCGCGTTCATTACAACTTCACGATCTAATCGATTATATGATTAGTCATAAAGGTTAGGAGCGATATCCTCGTCTTCCATATTTGTTGCATCATACCAGTAACCGTCTGTAGGAACATCCTGAAGCTCCTGGCCGTTTGCTGCTGCTGTCAGAGCGTAGATTGCATAGTATCCCATCATAAGAGGAGACTGTGTAACAGCACCGATGAATGTGCCATCTTTAACAGCTGCTTTGATGATAGAACCAGCATCGAAACCAACACCAACTACATCACCGTTTGCCGGGTCAGAACCAAGAACGTTAAGGTTAGCATTTGCTGCAAGAACACCCTCTGCGGAAACCTGGTTAGAACCGAATACTGCGATACAGTTCTCCTGGGAAAGGATTGCCTGTGCCTCTGTGGAGCAGAGCTCTACAGTTGTCTGTGCCGGAACAGCTACCTGGATAACAACGTCAGCGTCTTTAGCGTCTGCGTCAGCACCCTCTGCTGCGTTTACATAGAACTCGTTGCCGCTTACTGCAACTGTCTTTCCATCAGCCTGAAGAAGCTCGATCATCTTGTTGATGAATCCTGTACCACGCTGCTGGATGTTCTGAGCTGTTGCATCCTGGTTAACCTCACCGATTACAACCTGTCCCTCAGCATCTTTAACAACGTCTTTAATGCTGTTGTACATATTCTCAGCTGCTACTGCACCAGCCTGTGCGTTGTCTGTACAAACCTCGCATACTACAGATCCCTCTGGAGCATCAGCGATACCTGTATCGAATGTTACAACCGGGATTCCTTTTTCTGCACATGTCTTAAGTGCATCTGTAACGGAAGATGTATCACAAGCTGCAAGTCCTAATCCAACAGGATTGGAAGCGATAGCTGTGTTGATCATGTTAACCTGGTCAGCGATATCGGACTCACTGTTCGGTCCCTGTGGTTTATAAGTAACGCCCAGCTCCTCAGATGCTTTTTTCATACCTTCCTGAGCTGCATCCCAGTATGTGGACTGGAAAGATTTAACCATCATCGGGAACTCATAAGCTTCGTTTGCTTTCAGTCCGTCGAACTGTGCGGTAGGATCCTCAGCTGCTGTGGAATCTGCGGATTCCTCTGTTGCTGCATCTTCTTTCTCCTCAGCTGCAAAAGCTGCTGTTGCGCTCATGCTTGTTACCATTGCTGCACAGAGCATTAATGCCATAACCTTTTTTGCTTTCATATAATATTTCCTCCTTAAAATATATTATATAGTTTTTTTATGTTCATACGCCATTGCTACCCCTTGGCGTTTCACATCTTTGATTATCGGATACTGTTCACATTTCTCTGTGAACAGCACCCTTGCTTATTGTACCACACTTCTTAATATTAGTGTGCTGCTTTTTTCTCTTTCAGGATATCGATCAGAACGGCTACGATCAGAACGATACCGGTGATGATCTGCTGCCAGTTTGCCTGCAGGCCGATGTATGGAAGACCTGTTTTCAGAAGCATGATGACGAAGATACCAACGAATGTACCGATTACGGAACCATATCCACCGGTAGCTGCTACACCACCAACGAATACACCACCGATAGCATCCATCTCAAGTCCGGCACCAGTACCAGGCTGTACAGTAGGTGTTACTGCTGCGTATGCGATTGCTGCAAGACCTGTAAACAGACCGCAGACAACGTATACCATTACGTGATAGAACTTTGTATTGATTCCGGAAAGGGCTGCTGCCTCTTTGTTGGAACCGATTGCAATTGTGTAACGACCGAATTTTGTGTGGTTCAGGATGTACTCCATAACCAGTACCAGGATGATCATCCAGAGGAAACCAAGTGGATAACGGGAAGCGCTTCTTCCTGTACCAACTGTTACCTTGAAGATGGTATGGAACCATCCGCCCGGCTGTGTAAGTCCCGGCCAAGGTGTCGCACTGCAAAGAGATCCAGCACCACGGGTAATCATACAGGTACAAAGTGTTGCCAGGAATGGCGGCAGGTTCATAACACCGATCAGTACACCGTTCAGTGCACCGACTGCGATACCAAGAACAATACAGATCAGCATTGCCAGAGCTACCGGGCAATTGTTGTTTCTGATCAGTGTTCCGGCGATCAGTGCGTATGCTACCATACCAGTTCCGATTGACAGGTCAACACCACCAGTGATAAGCGGGAATGTAACTCCGATCGCCATAAGAAGATCGTAATATGAGAAATCCAGCATACTCAGGATCGTGGTGTACTGTCTGAATTCTTTACTCAAGCCTGAGAATATTGCACACAGGACAATGATAACGAGCAAAACAATAAATCTCTGATCACTTAAAATACTTTTTTTCTTCTTAGTCATGACTTTCCTCCTTAATCGATATTCCGTGTGGCCTTGTCCATGATGTTTTCCTGGGTTGCCTCGGAGATATCAATACATCCGGTAACTTTACCCTCACACATGATGATGATACGGTCACTCATTCGGAGAACTTCCGTCATCTCAGAAGAAATCATGATAATGGATTTTCCTTCTGCTGCCAGTCTGTTCATTAATTTGTAGATTTCGTTCTTGGCACCAACATCGATACCTCTTGTCGGCTCATCGAAAATAAGGATATCGCTGTCTCGTGTCAGCCATTTTGCAATAACAACCTTCTGCTGGTTACCACCGGAAAGGTTTACTACCAGCTGATCTGTTGTAGGTGTCTTTGTTGCAAGCTCTTTTACATATTTCTCAGTAACTTCTTTTTCTTTTGCTTTATTAATGAAGAGACCGTTTGTAAAGTTCTCCATTGTAGCAAGTGTTGTGTTCTCTGTTACAGATTTCTGTACAACAACACCGTATCTTCTTCTGTCCTCTGACAGATAACCGATACCACATTTAACAGCATCCTGCGGGCTGTTGATGGTCACCTCATGAAGCTGACCGTCTTTACCCATAACGGAGATTTTACCACTCTGCTTCGGATCTGCTCCGAACAGTGCTCTGGCTGTTTCGGTACGTCCTGCACCCATCAGTCCTGAGAAGCCAAGGATCTCGCCTTTTCTCAGCTCAAAGCTTACATCCTGAACCATCTTGCCTGCGTTCAGATGCTCAACCTTCAGAACTACCGGTGCATCTGCCGGAACTGCACTCTCCTGCTTCGGATCCTCATAAATAACACGACCAACCATCATGTTGATGATATCTTCTTTTGTACTGTCTTTTGTGATGAGGGTTCCTACGTAACCACCATCTCGCATGACTGTTACACGGTCTGTGATCGTTTTGATCTCATCCATACGGTGTGAGATATACACGATACCAAGATTTTTCTTACGAAGGTCACGGATGATCTCAAACAGATCCGCGATCTCTTTCTCGGTAAGTGCTGCGGAAGGCTCATCGAAGATGATGACCTCAGCTTTATGAGAGATTGCTTTTGCGATCTCACACATCTGCTGTTTTCCGACTGTCAGGTTTTTCATCTTTTCCTTCGGATTGATCTCAATGTTCAGATCCTGGAAAAGCTTCTTTGAATCCTCGATCATCTTTTTGTCATCAATGCGGAAACCTTTTTTCGGCTCACGTCCGATGAAGATGTTCTGAGCAACGGTAAGATCACCTACCATGTTCAGCTCCTGATGTACGATTACAACGCCGGCATCCTGTGCCTCACGTGTATTGTGGAATTCTGTTTCCTGTCCTTTGTAAACGATGGAACCTGAATCCTTCTGATAAATACCGGTAAGAACCTTCATCAGTGTTGATTTACCGGCACCGTTTTCTCCCATAAGTGCATGTACTTCGCCGCGTTTTACTTCGAAATTAACGTGATCCAGAGCATGAACTCCAGGAAAGGACTTATCAATGTCCTTCATAGTTAAAATAACTTCACCCATTGTCGCATCCTCCCTCTAAGATCAGTTCTTTCTGCGTCTTGCAGAAACGTCGATATAAACTGCAACGATAACGATGATACCTGTGATGATCATCTGCTGTCCTTTACCAAGACCAAATGCCATGATGCCCTGCTGAAGAAGAGAGATGATGAATACGCCGATTACAGTACCGCCGATGGAAGCAAGTCCACCAACCATGGATGTACCACCCATAACGCAGCCTGCAATAGCCTCATTGTTGTACTGATCGCCATAACCTGGCTGAACAGTTGTGTATGTAGCTACAAAGAAGAGTGCTGCAATACCTACCAGGAATCCGCAGATCACATAAGCAAGCATTTCCCATTTCTTTGTGTTAACACCGGAAAGACGGACAGCCTCTTTGTTAGATCCAAGGCAGAGGATGTAACGTCCTGGCTTTGTGTTGTAAAGAACGATACCGCAGATAACTGCCATTACCAGGAAAATAATAATTCCTACAGGGAAACCGTTTACGGAAACGATATTACGGAACCAGCCGTTTGCATCGCCAGCTGCCGGCCAGCTTACTGACTGTGTTTTTGTGAATACAGAAGCAATACCTTTTGCAATGTTCATGGATGCCATGGAAATAATGAATGGCGGTACTGACATGTAAGAAACCATCCAGCCATTGAAAATGCCAAAGCAGAGACCGATCAGAATGCAAAGGATCATAGCAACTGCACATGGAACCTTGTAGGATGTCATGCAGTAACCGGATACCAGTGCACAGCAGAACATTACAGGTCCGATGGAGAAATCAATTCCTCCTGTAGCGATTACGAATGTAACGCCAAGTGACAAAAAGCCCAGGAAGTACACATAGTTCAAAGTAGACTTGATACTGTCAACAGCCGGAAACTTGTTTCCAAGAACTACTTTAAAAACCAGGAACATGAGAATCAGAACACAGACAAGAAGTATTCTGTTCAATCCGAGCTTCTTAACGATTGGATTTTGTTTTAAGTTTTCCAATTTTTACCCTCCTCACGTTTTGCACGTATCTTGTGTTTTCTTGGTTATTATAATACCGTCAAAATTCAATAATTGTAATAGAATATCTTTCAAAAAAAGGTTAAATATTTACTGTATGGTAAATATTTAACCTTTTTCTTTGTGCATTTATGACTATTTACGGTGTAAGAGCACCATATGTTTTTAACGTATTAAACGGGAAAAGCAGTTTTTCGATCTCACTGGTATACATATTGTCAGGTGTCACCAGCTGACACCCGGAATTAATATTCTTCTTATAGTCTTCTCCACGCAGCATCTTAACAGTTTCCCGAACACCCACATATCCCATTTTAAATGCCTTCTGTACAACGATTCCCTGAAAGATTCCATGTTCCATCAGCTGGACGGCCTCCTGTGAGCTGTCTACTCCCACCACCCTGATCCGGTTCTCTGCTTTTGCTGCCTTTACTGCTCTTGCAGCACCTACAGAGGAATATTCATTCATTCCCGCGATCATCTTGAGATCCGGATATTTTTTCATCAGCTCTTTTGTAAGCTCATAGGACTTGTCATACTGAGAATCACAGTATACCACATCTACGATATTATCCTTCAGACTGCCAAGTCCTGTCCGGAAACCTTTTTCTCTTTCAACTGCTGTAGATACACCCTTTACATGTGAAACGATCGCAATCTGATCATCCGTTCCCACAAGATCCTTCGCAAACCTGCCAAGGATCTGTCCCGCTTCCAGATTATCGGTCGCAACGGTAAGATCCTGGACCTCTTCCTGTGTGTAAGAATCAATAAATGCGATATGTATTCCCTGTTCCTTTGCCTTCTTCAAAAGCTGGTCGGATTCAGTGAAGCTGGACGGCGAGATCAGGATCGCATCCGGTTTTTCTTCTATCGCCCTTTCGATCAGCTTGTTCTGCCCCTCTACATCATTCTCCTCCTCAGGTGCCCATACGCGGATATCCGCATTATATTCCTTTGCAGCCATCTCCGCTCCCTGGATCAGTGAAGTCCAGAAATCGTTGGTACCGTCCACAACCTTCGGAATATAGATCAGCGACAATCTTCTCTCTTCTTCTGCCTGTTTATAATAGAATATTCCGGCTACAAGTCCTGCCACAAGGCAGATGACCACTCCAAAGGTCAGGAGCTTTCTATGCTTTTTCATATTGATTCCTCCTGTATTCCCGGAATAATGATCGTGGCAGTGGTTCCGACACCTTTTTCGCTTTCATAAGTGATCCCGTAATTTTCTCCATAATAAAGCTTCAGACGTTTCTGTACATTATAAACACCCACGCCATTGGAATGATAATTTACCTTATGCTTATCATAAATATGTGCCAGTGTTTCCTCATCCATACCTACACCATTGTCGATCACCTGAAGGACCGCATTCCCGTCCTTCATAAAGCCTTTTACCTGCAAAAGTCCTTTACTTTCTTTATATTTCAGTCCATGATAGATAGCATTTTCAATGATCGGCTGGAGAACCAGCTTGATCAGCGGGATATTTAATATAGAAGGTTCTACGTCGATCTCGAATTCCAGCTTGTCCTTGTAACGCATCTTCTGGATCGTAAGATAACCCTTAGCATACTCCACTTCCCTTGCCACAGGAACTACTTCATCCTCATTACTGATACTCTGACGAAGAAGGCGCGCCAGGGATGCTGTCATCAGAACAACCTCCTCATATTTTTTGCCTTCTGCCATCCAGATGATCGAATCCAGAGTATTGTAGAGAAAATGCGGATTGATCTGAGACTGAAGAGCCTTCAGCTCACTTTTTCTCTTTGCTTCCTGTTCCTTCACATTCTGCTCCATCAGATCCTGTATCCTGTGTGTCATCACATTGAAAGACTTCGTCAGGCTACCGATCTCATTCTCCGAATCGATCTCCACATCTGCTCCGTCAAAATGCCCCTCCTGAACCCTGGACATGGAATCCCTGAGACGCTGAAGGGGATAGGTAAGACTCTTTGCCAGAAATCTTGAAAAAAGCAGCGCCACGATCATCAGAAGTGCAGATATAAGTACATAAATACTCTGCGCCTGATTACTTTTTCGCAGAAGCTCGCTGACGCTCATACAGCCCACAACGGTCCATCCGGTTTTATTGGATCTGGAAATGGAATACAGCTTTCCTCTGTTTCCCTTTCCGGTACGCACCGTATCTTCTTTTGATTCCACGATCAGGTCGATATTCTCAGTCTGCAGTTCATTGTAAAGCTGCTGCTGCTGGGGATGATAAACGATATTTCCGCTTTCATCCAGAATGAATGCGTATCCTTTTTTCCCAATGGTATTTTGATCACAGAGTTCACTGATGGCACTGTAATTCAGGTCAATAAAAAAGACTCCCTCTTTCTCACCACTGTTGGAAAAATTACGGATTCCCCTGCTTAAAGTGATCACCCACGGACGCTCTCCGCTGATGATGTGCTGTACATGGGAAGATGTAAGAAGAGGACCTTCCGGCTTCTGCAAAGCATCCAGATACCACTTCTGGGTGGAGAGCTTCAGATCCGGATTCACAGACTGCTTGCCGTCGTTGATCAGCTTCCGTCCATTGATTCCAATGATCCCAAGATTTCGGATATCACTTCGCCCGTCCAGAATAGTCTTGAACTGATTGATCAGACGCTCTCTTGTTCCATCATCCACATTGTCGCCAAAAAGATACTGCTGTACGTCTTCGTTACTGGAGATCATATATGCAATATTTTCCATATAATCAATATAGGAATCAATATTCTGATTCATCTGCTGTACGATATTCTGGGTGTAGACTGAGGAATTTTCAAAAATAGAATTGCGGGTATATCTCATGGAAACGCCTGTTATGACCAGCACTGCGCTTAAAAGCAGCACCGTCACTACCGCAAAGATCGCACTCTGGATGCTTTTGAATTTCCCTATGAGCTTTGCCGCAAAACGGATATCTCTCATTTACGCTTCTCCCTCGCATATTCTGTCGGTGTGCAGCCGGTCATTTTTTTGAAGGAGATACCAAAATAATGAGGGTCTGCAAATCCGACTTTCTCGGCAATTTCATAATTCTTCATAGTTGTATTCTCAAGAAGCTCCTTCGCCTTCTCCATACGAGTACGTATCAGAACCTCTGTAAATGTCTCTCCTGTAAGCTCCTTAAAGATCGTACTGAAATAGCTGGTACTGATATTCAGATAAGAACAGATACTGTTCAGGCTTAAATCCGGATCCATATAATTCTTCTGGATATAATCCAGGGCAAGTCTTGCCTGACGCTGACCGCTGGAGCTGTTTGCATCGGAAAGTGTCTGGAAAATCTCTCCGATATGATTCCTGACCAGTTCAACAGCACTGTCAAAAGAATTCTGCTCCGTAACCTGCTGCAGAAGTGCTTCTCTTTTGGAAAAAATCCTGTTGTCCGGAACCATATCCTCACAGGTCTCATCTGCTGCACGGATGATCTGCTGAAGATACACGCAGGCACGACTTTTATCCACCCGCGCTTCCTTGATCTCAGAAGAAATCTGTTCCAGAATATGCTCTGCGTTTTCCTTTTTACCCGCTTTCAGAGCAGCTACCAGCTTCTCCACAAGATTTTTGATGGAAAGACGGTTCTCCTCCGGCCGTTCCTCCATACTGATAAGAAGGTTTCCACCAAGAAGATAACGGTATTCGATCGCTTTCTCCGCAAGCTCATGAGATAACCGAAGCTCCTGCTGGGTCCTGGCCCAGCTTCCCACACCGATAGAAACATCCAGCGACATCAGTTCCCTCAGCTTATCCTGGATCGTCCTGCAGATCTCCATGATCTTGTGTTCAAACTCTCTGGTACGGTTTCCCATGAAAAGAGCACCGACCTTGTTATTTCCGGCCTGATATGCCACTCCTGCTTTTTCTTTGCTGATGATCTCATCACTGATATTAAAAAGGACAAAAGACATCAGTGCACTCTCCTGGCGTTTCTCCGCAGTAAGCTGACTGCCGTCCGAATACAGATCCAGATCAAAAACAGCCACACGATAGCATGCTGCCTCAAGATCGATTCCCAGTGCTGCAAGCTCTTCCAGACTTTCCTGCCGTGTCTTGATATTATCCACAAAGCCCTGCAGCGCTCTGGAACGGATCACAATGGCGTTTTTCTGATAATTCTCGGAAGTCTGTGTCAGACGTTCCAGCTTCTCTTTTTCTTTTCTTTGCTGGTCCACCTTCTCCTTCATTTTTCCGATAACATTTCTGAGTTCCATGGCTGTCACCGGCTTCAGCATATATTCACTGACACCATACTGGATCGCCTTCTTGGCATACTCGAATTCTCCGAATCCGCTGAAGATCACGATCACGATGTCCGGATAATTATCATGGAGAAAACGGCTCAGTTCCATACCATCCATATATGGCATAAGGATATCTGTAAGCACGATATCCACCGGATGGTTCTGTACAAATTCCGCTGCTGCTTTCCCGTTATCACAGTCTCCTACCAGCTCACAGTCCATTGCTTTCCAGTCAATATTCTCCCGGATCGCATCTCGAACAAGTATCTCATCATCTACCAGTAAAATACGATACATAATTTCTGTCGTCCCCCTCTGATCAGTTTCTGTTGTTTTTATTGCACATCCCCCTGACAGATCCTCCCCCCGTTTCTGTCATTTTCATTGGTAAAGATTACTGTTCTTTCTGTGAACAATAACTGTTAATTCTTTCTATATGGTAACATGTTTGGTTAAAATTTACAACGGAGTTTCTTAGTCCAAATTAAATACAAAAAAATCCCGCATCCGACATATGGGACACGGGATCTTACTGCAGTACTTTTATTATTTTACGATAACGCCATCCTCATCCCAGAGGTCATGCCAGTCATTTGCACCATGCCACAGGAATACCTGTCCTTTTACAAGACGGTTGCCTTTTTCCAGGGTTGCGATAGTTGCCATTTCCTCATCTGTAAGCGGATCCTCTGTGACACATTTCAGGTTGCTTGCATAGTTGTGGACAGAGAACGGAATGGAGATCTCTCCTCTCTGATGTGCCCATTTCAGAGCGATCAGAGCCGGGTGAACACCATGTGCTTTTGCGATTGCCTGCATTTCCGGTACTTCCAGATCTGCAACATCCTCCGGGCAGATATCTCTCTCAGGTCTGCGTGGGGAACCGATCGGCATGTAACCTACCGGCTGGATGTTATGTGCTACCAGGTAATCATAAAGCTCCTGCTGCTGGAAGCATACATGAAGCTCAAGCTCGCAGGTTGCAGGTTTGATCTTCATAAGTGGAAGAACTGCCTCAAGTTTCGGAATGGTCATGTTGGAAATACCGATGTAGCGGATCTTTCCTTTTTCTACCAGTGCCTCACACTGACGGTATGTATCCATGAACTCCTCAACACTGAACGGTTTGGAATCCGGATTTCTGGAATCTACATCACATCCCGGTGCATGATAGTTCGGGAATGGCCAGTGGATGTAGTACATATCCACATAGTCACACTGAAGGTCTTTGATGCTCTTGTCACAGGCTTCCTCGACTCTTCTGTGCATGTCGTTCCATACTTTTGTCATGATGAAGAGATCTTTACGTTCTACAACACCTTCGTCAAAAGCGTCCTTAAATACCTGGCCGATCTCATGCTCGTTTCCGTAACATGCAGCACAGTCAAACATACGGTAACCACTGCGGATCGCACCTGCAACAGCTGCGGATACATCCTCTGCGGATACACGGTCGGAACCGAAGGTTCCCATTCCGACGCATGGAACCTGCTCGCCGGAAGGAAGTGTCACTTTCGGCACGATTGCCGGATTGATAACTTCTGCCATCTTTACATCTCCTTTTTTATGAAAAATTTTTCTTATTGTAAACTTGTTTTACGGCCTCTATAATTTTTTAATTTCAATCTGTGGAAGGAGTTTCTCCATATCTTCCATTACAAAGAATCCTGTCTCCTCACGCATGGCTGCAGCTGCTGAGATCGCACTGGCCCTACGCAAGGTCTCTTCCAGGGAAAGTCCCTCGCTTAATCCAAGGGCAAAGCCTGCGATCATGGAATCTCCACATCCTACCGTATTTACTGCATCGATCTTCGGAACTACCGCACGGAAAATTCCCTCTTCTCCAACTGCCAGGGAACCATCTGCGCCAAGAGAAACCGTCACAATCTCCACACCACCGGCATGGATGGCTTTTGCAGCCTCGATGATATCGTTGATGTCGTCACAGTGCTTTCCTGTGAGCATTCGGATCTCATCGATATTGGGCTTGATCAGTGTTGGTGCTGCCTTGATTCCTTCTTCCAGAAGCTTTCCACTGGTATCCAGGATCACCGGTTTTCCAGCGTCTTTGACGATCTTCACGAGACGCTGGTATGCAGTTCCGTCAAGACCTTTCGGTACGCTTCCGGACATTGCCACAACAGAAGCGTCTTTTACAAGCTGGCGGAATTTTTTCTCAAATCCCTCAAAGTCTGCCTCTGTCAGTGTAAATCCCGGCTCCAGGAATTCAGTCTGCACGTGATTCACTTCATCCCAGATATTGATGCAGGAACGGCTCTCCGCGTCCACATGGTAAAAAGCGCTCTTGATGCCAAAAGGTTTCAGGGCATCTTCAATATAATTGCCTGCGTGGCCGCCCACAAAACCTGTGGCAACCACTTCGGCACCGTAAATGGACGCCGGCTTGGAGACATTCAGTCCCTTTCCGCCGGGAACATAGGTACATTCACGCACGCGGTTCACTTCGCCCACTTTAAAATCATCCACTACATAACGCTTGTCAATGGCAGCGTTTAACGTTACAGTCAGGATCATATCAGTCTTCCTCATTGGAAAGAAGGATCTTTCCTTTTACAAGGCCCGGGGTCTTGAACAGCTGGAATGCTTCCTGTGCCTGGCTCATCGGGATCTTCTTGTAGATGAAGCCCGGATCAAATTTCAGCTGGCCGGTTGCAAAGTAATGCGCGGTCAGATCCCACTCACGTCCCGGATATGGTGCACTGTAGGACATCCAGGAACCGGTAAGTTTGAACTCTTTACGGTTCATATTCTCCCACTGTTTCGGTGTGAAAGTAAGGTTCTCATGAGGAGTACCGATAAAGCATACATGTGCTTTGTTTGCCGCAAGCTCAAATGCCATGTGCATGGTCGGAACCTGTCCGGCTGTCTCGAATACGAAGCCGTATCCTTTGCCGCCTGTGATGGCCATAGCTTTCTCCATGTAGCCTTCTTCTTTTGTGTTGATGACTTCATCTGCGCCGAGACGTTTTGCAAGGGCAAGTCTCTCATCGCTGATATCAAAAACTACGACTTTCTTGGAGCCGAAGATCTTTGTCCACTGCATGGTAAACATACCAACGGTACCGCCGCCCAGGATTGCCACATACTCACCGCCGTGGTAATCATTCTGGAATACACCGTGGATGGCTACGGTTGCAGGCTCAAACATAGCGCCCTGCTCATATGGAACATTGTCTGCAAACGGTACGGCATTTTTCTCAGGAACTACTACATAGTCCGCATTTGCTCCCTGCTCTCTGGAACCGATGAAGCTGTAATGTTTGCAGAGGGAGTAATTACCTTTCTGGCAGTCGTCACATTTCATACATGGAAGAAGCGGTGCACCGGATACACGGTCGCCGACTTTTACCTTGGTAACGCCTTCTCCGACTTCCACTACATCACCGGAAAACTCATGTCCAAGTACGATCGGATAAAAATGTACGCCGTGGTTTAATACACGCGGGATATCAGATCCACAGATTCCGGAATATCTTACTTTGATCTTTATGTGACCCGGAGTTACCTGTGGTTCTTCCACTTCCTGGTACTGGACATCTTCATTTGCTACTACTACTGCTGCTTTCATGATTATTTTTCCTCCTCATTTCTCATCATAGGTTCAAGAGATTTATAGAGATTTAAATAGGTTTTATAGGTTTTCTCATAAACGGCCCTGTTATCCGGGTTCGGTTCATGTCTTCTTGTTTCTTTTACGGTAAGGCGGATGGCTTCATCATAATCCTGATACATTCCAACGCCAATACCTGCCAGGATGGCTGCGCCAAGGGTTGTGGCTGTATCGGAGGACGGTACTACGATCGGTTTGCCGGTAATATCGGATTTGATCTGGGTCCAGAGAAGAGAGTTGGCGGATCCACCCATTGCGCGGAGAACTTCCACATCTGCTCCTGCCTCTTTTGCCACCTCAAGGTTGTGCTTCAGGGAAAGTGCCACGCCTTCCATGCAGGCACGTACCATATGAGCCTTGGTCTTGGCAAAATCCAGTCCATAGAATACACCTTTTGCGTTCGGGTTCCAGATTGGGGAACGCTCGCCGGACATATAGGGAAGGAATACCACACCGTCACTGCCTGGAGCAATTTTTTCCGCGATCTCATTGAGCTGATTCAGGGAAGACCCTTTTTCTTCAGCTACAGAGCGCTCATAATCTGCAAACTCACGTTCAAACCAGCGCATGACACCACCGCCGCCGGTTGTGCCGCCCTGAAGGAGCCACTGTCCTGGAACAACGTGATAACCAAGGATCAGTCTCGGATCTGCCTTGTACTCATCCATGCAGATACTCATTCCGCCAGCCTGTCCGCCCTGTTCCTGTGTCTCACCTGGATGGATTACTCCGGCCCCCAGTGTTCCACATGCTGCATCCAGACCACCGGCAACAACCGGTGTTCCCACAGCAAGACCGGATTCTTCTGCTGCTTTTTCTGTAACCGTTCCCACAACATGGTCACAGTCACAGATCTCCGGAAGAAATTCTACAGGGATTCCAAGTTTTTTGCACATGTCTTCATCCCAGGCTGCTTTTCTCATGTCAAAGCAATGCAGGCCGTACCCCTGTGAAACATCCTGACTCATCACACCGGTCAGTTTGTATGCAATGTAACTGTTGGACTGCAGGATCTTGTCAATCTTTTCATAAACCTCCGGGAGATTTTCTTTGTACCAGAGGATCTTTGCGGTTGTGTAGGATGGCTGAAGGGAATTGCCGGATACTTCAAAAATCTGATCTGCTCCGATCTCTTCGTTCAGTCTGTCACAGATGGACTGTGCTCTGGTATCCATCCAGATCGGGGTGTTGGTAAGAACATTTCCGTCCTTATCCATGGCGATGGCCGACCAGCTCTGGCCGTCAATACCGATACCTGCGATCTCTTCCGGTGCGATACCCGCTTTTTCAATCACTTTTTTTACTGCCTGACAGACAGCACTCCACCATTCTTCCGGATTCTGCTCTGCCCAGCCTTCTTTCGGATAATATACCGGATAGTCACCATTGGCTGCTGCCACTACGTTTCCTGATTTCTCAAAAACCGCAACCTTGCAGGCACTGGTGCCGATATCAATCCCAAGTAAATATGGTTTCATTATGAATTCTCCTTCTCCTTTAGCACACGCACGGATTTCCCCATAATAATTTCCGCGCCAAGCTTCTCTGTGATCGGTTCCGTTTCTTCACTCTCTGCCTCTTCCAGACGTTTCAGCATAATCCCTGCCACTTCCCTGGCAATGCCCGGTGTAGGCTGTGCCACAATGGTAAGTTTGGGATTGCAGGCTCTGGCAAACTGCAGATTGTCAAAACCGATCATGGAAAGCTGTTCCGGAATTTTAAGATTCAGCTCATTCATTCCGATCACCGCCCCCATGGTCATCTCATAGTTGGTAACGAATACGGCTGTCATATCCGGATTGTCCGCCACAAGTTTCTCAATTCCTCTCACGCCGCCCTGAATGGTATAGTCGCCGTGATAGATCAGAGATTCCCGCACCGGAAGATTTTCTTTTTCATATGCGCTTCGGTACCCCTGGAGACGTTCCTGAGCTGTGGAAATTCCCTCTGGGCCGCCGATGATCCCGATTTTACGGTGCCCGGCCTTAAAAAAGACTCTCATGGCATCTTCGGCAGCTTTCTCATTGTCCACAAGGACACTGTCACAGGAAAGTTCCTGGATCTTACGGTCAATGAGCACAATGGGCTTCCCTGTTTTCTGGAATTTTTTCAGATGATTACCTTCGGCGTCCACCGGCATGCTGATGATCCCATCCACACGTTTCCGGCTTAAAAATTCCACTGCGTCCCGCTCCAGTTTCTTATCCGTACGGCAGTCACAGACGATGGTGGCATATCCATGACTCCTTAACACATCCTCCATCTCTGTGATGATTTCCGCACAAAAGATACTGTTCAGCTCCGGGATCACGACCCCGATGGTCTTGGTGGCGTTGGTCTTCAGACCCCTGGCCACCTCATTAACCTCATAGTGCAGTTCCTCGATGGCTTCCTCGATCTTTACTCTGTTTTTTTCTCTTACGTTTCCGCCATTAAAATAAGAGGAAATCGTTGCAAGCCCAAGTCCCGTCCTCCTGGCAATATCTTTCATGGTAGCTGCCATACTGATCACTCCGTTTCTGCTTTTTACAGAAATTCCTTATTCTGCCTTGCCATCGCAGCCGCAGACTTTCATACGTGCCTCAACTAGTTCTTTCACTGCCTGGATAGCTTTCTTTCCGTATGCTTTCGGGTCGATGGTGTTCTCGTTCTCTGCAAATGTCTCTTTCACTGCCTTGGAGTATGCTGCACGAAGCTCTGTTGCAAAGTTAACTTTGCAGATACCACGTTTTACGCAGTCGCTGACATCCTCATCGCTGAGTCCGGATGCTCCGTGAAGAACAAGCGGGATATCTACAACTTCGCGGATCTCACTTAAACGCTCTTTGTCAAGAACCGGTGTTCCTACATAGAAGCCATGTGCGGTTCCGATGGCAACTGCCAGGGAAGTAACACCTGTGCGCTCTACGAATTCCTTTGCTTCCTGCGGATCTGTGTTGGTATCTGCCTCAGCCTCAAGGTCGTCCTCTTTACCGCCAACTTTACCAAGCTCAGCCTCACATGGGATATTCAGAGCTGCTGCTACGTCTGCAACTCTCTTGGTCTCTTTAATGTTGTCCTCAAAATCCAGTTTGGAACCGTCGATCATAACAGATGTGTAACCTGCATGCATTGCCTGCATTGCAAGCTCAAAGCTGCTGCCGTGGTCAAGATGAAGGCATACCGGAACAGAAGCCTTGGCTGCCTCTGCTGCTACGATTGCTGCGTAAGTCTCAACAGTACCATATTTAATCGTAGATGGTGTTGTCTGGATCATAACCGGCGCTTTCAGCTCCTCAGCTGCCTGGATGATCGCTTTCACCATTTCCATGTTCTCTGCATTGAAAGCTCCTACCGCATATCCGCCCTTCTGTGCTTTTAACAGCATTTCTTTAGATGTAACCAGTGGCATAATCTTTTCCTCCTTGGAATTATTGTGTTTATTTTTTGTATTATTTCTGCATTTGGTTTAGAAACCGAAACGTTTCTGTTTGAGTTCATCATAACTCGCCGAAACGTTTCTGTCAACTATAAAATTTTCATCATTTACAGGAAAATATTACCTTGAAAAGAAGACCAAATACCGTTAGATTAATAATTAAAAGCAATACAAACCTGTGGCCGGGCAGGTCCGTCTGATACTACCGGCACGATTAAGTACACAATAATCTTAGGAGGATATGAATTATGTTAAAAGGAATTCCTGAAATCTTATCACCAGAATTACTGAAAGTTTTATGTGAGATGGGACACAGTGACCGTCTTGTAATCGCTGACGGAAACTTCCCTGTAGAATCCATGGGAAAAAATGCCATCACAATCCGCTGTGACGGACATGGCGTTCCGGAGATCCTGGATGCCATCCTGAAACTCTTCCCACTGGATACTTATGTAGAGCACCCGGTAAACCTGATGGAAGTAATGCCTGGTGATGATGTGGAGACACCGATCTGGGATACCTATAAAGAGATCGTTTCCAAACATGACGAGCGTGGCGAGAAAGCCATCGGAAATATCGAGCGTTTTGCATTCTATGACGAAGCAAAAACTGCATACTGCATCATCTCCACAAGTGAGAAAGCACTTTATGCCAATGTAATGCTTCAGAAAGGCGTTGTCATCAACAACGACTGATTTTTCTTCTGAACTGCCTGATATATCATATACACATATTCATCCAAAACTCCCGGTTTCCATACCTGAAAGGGCCGAAACCGGGAGTTTTATATTTTTGTGTTTATTTTATTTTTTATCTTTTTGCGGATTTTGCCACGTAACTTCCCCAGAGAACTTTTTTCTGAGAATTTCTCACTCCGGCGCGCACTGCGTAATAATAGGTGACACCTTTCTTTGCCGTCTTATCTTCAAATGAAGATTTGTTTCCTCCGGAAAGTGTTGCAATTTTCTTCCATGTACTGTTTTTTGTCTTCCGGTATACCACATAAGCTGTCGCACGTTTCTGCGGAGTCCAGCAGATTTTAAGTCCCTTGGAAGTTTTTTTCACACTGGATATCTTCTGTGTTGCAGGATAGGACAGAAGATAGTCACTTGCCTGATATCCCCCGAAAACCTTTTTTCCATCAACAATGCGATATGCACGCACAGAATAGGTATACGTTGTAATTCCCTGTACTTTGGAATCCTGATAGCTGGTCACATTGCTTTTTACTTTTGCAAGACGCTCCCAGTTTTTTCCTTTGATTTTGCGGTAAACCCGGTATCCGCTGGCACCGGCGACTTTTTTCCAGGAAACTGTATTCTTCGGTCCGCTGGCTGCTGTGGCAGATGCCACTGCTTTTGCAAGTTCCGCCTTTCCGGATACCGTTGTGGAAAAAGCTCCGTAAAGCGTTGTTTTTCCGGTATAGACATATGCTGCCCTGACACTATAGTCATATACGTTTCCTGTTTTTACTGTGGTATCCGTATAGCCTGGTGTATCGGATTTAATGGTTGCCAGTTTTACTTTTTTTCCACCGTTTTCTCCCCGGTAGATCACATACCGGTTACAACCGGATACTGAATCCCAGGTTATTTTTATTTTGTTGTAGGCACTGTAGGAAACCTTCAGGCCGGTGGTCTGTTTCAGCTTCACGGTAACCTTGCAGGAGGCTTTGATTCCTTTGGCATTGTTGCCACTGCAGAATATGGTTGCCGTTCCCGGATGCTTCGCTGTAATGGTTCCTGTTGCACTGACAATTGCAACATTGGTATCCGAACTCTTCCAGCTGATTCCGGAAGCTGTCATTTCTGAATTTGTAACAGTAGCTGTAAGAGTTTCCATATCTCCTACATACATTTCCATGGATGTTTTGGAGAGCTGTATTTCGGCCTCGTTATTCAGAGTTCTGGTATGTGCCTTGATTCTTGGTGTCAACGGTCTGCTGTAGATAGAAGTATCATCCCAGCTATTATCGTCCGTATAATAAATAAATCCCTGGCCTTTCAGAACGGATGCCTCGAATTTACACCATTCATAATTTGCACTTGCTTCCACGCAGTACTGCACGATACTGTTTCCTGCGTTTGTCACCACAATGGAGTACAGACTGTTCTGTCGGATCACAACTTTCGGAATCTGAACCGTCATAACTCCAGCCATGGACTGTGTACAGGAAAACGGCGTTGCATAAGCCGGTGTTCCGCTGGTGGGATCACCGGAATCCTGAAGATCGGTATACACCTGTATGGTATAGGAATTGTTGCCTGACATCGCTGCGAGAGTTACTTCTCCAAGCTGTTCCGCCTTTCCGTTACCTGCAGTGGCTTTATAAATATTCGCAACTTTTTCCCCTTCGTACAGTTTCATACTTGTAAGACCGGAGGATCCGTCATAAAAATAGTTATTGGAATATTCCGGATTCCGTGACGCAGTAGCAGAAACCAGTTCACAGAGAGAACCATCTTCATAGGACATATAAAAATAGCCGTCTTTTCCCCAGTTCGCTCCCCAGCTGTTTTTTACAATCCATGCGCCGTTGTTCTTCACATTGGAGGACGCATTGAAATTCTTTGCGGAATAATTATCATCCCATCCCACAACCGTAACCACATGATTCACATCATCGGTTTCCTCCGGATAAGAATATGCAGCTGTATTTGCATTATAATAAGCATTCTGTGCATTATACATCACAGCAACTGCCTTGTTGGCTGTCAGAAGACTTTTCAATGCGTTCACGGAGTAATCTGAAAAATATGCATTTTTCAAATATGCCACTGCATCATATTCCTTGGAGGCATCCGGAATTACTCCGGTTTTCTGGGTATGTGTGGAATCTGTTGCCAGGGGAACGTCTTCCTCCGTTGTCATTCCTGACCAGGTACTCAAAAATATGGATGCCAGGAGATCATTTCCCCCTTCATGATAGTCCACATTTCCATAATCATCGGTTCCGTAATGATGATTGACATCACCGGCAGTATTTCCCAACGGGTCATTGTTTCTGTTTGCAAAAAAATATGCCAGATGTTCCTCAGACAGATCGTAAGAGCCAGCTCCCTGTGTCAGCAGAGAAGTTTCCAGAACAGCAGCCATCGCAAATGCCCAGCACATTCCATATGGATTCTGATCCTTGACGGAGGTTACATACCCCTGCTGTGCCGCATTATAATAAGATGGATAGGAAACAGCTCTTCCCATAGGGATTTCCGAAGTATCATTGCCAATCTCAACGGCTTTGGAATAGGCGGGCAGATTATCGAAGGGAGCCAGCTGTTCCTGCTCTTCTTCCTCTGTAAGAGGGCGTCCCTTGATATATTCGATTCCCTCTTCATCAGTTTCACTGTTTCCGTCTCCGAATGTATCATCTTTGGAATCAGAAAACTCTTCTGCTGTCCCCTCCTCGGAAAGCTCCAGCTCACTGTCCGGAGAAGGCGCTTCGATTTCGTCTGCTTCCTCTGTAATTTCCGGAACTTCACTTTCGGAAATCTTCTCTTCTTCCTCAGATTCTCCGGAAGATACCGCGGCAATACTTTCTTTTGTTTCTTCTGTGTCAAACTCTCCGGCCATAACCGGAACCTGGCTTCCTATAACTGCCACACTCAGAAGCAGCGGCAGTAACTTTTTTCTTATGAGCTGTAAGTACTTCACCTGATCCTCCTGTATTCTCTAACGTTTTTTAAGATGGTATCCAAAAATTCCAATTATCGCAAGTACTGTTACCACCCCGATCCACAGAAACGGGCTGGAATACCAGTTTTTGTCCTCTTTAAAGGATGTTGCCGCTGTTCCATTTACAGGTTTGGATTCTTTCTGTGCGGCGTCTTCAGAAGGTACCGGTGAAATTTTTACTACCTGTTGTGTTACGGACGGTTCCTGTGTTACTGATGGAATCTGTGTCTCTGACGGAGTTTCTGTTGCTGATGAATTTTCTGTTGCCGATGGAGCCTCTGTTGCGGACGGAGTCTCTGTTGCGGACGGGGTCTCTGTTGCGGATGGGGTCTGCTGTTCTTCTGCTGTTTCTTTTTCGGCCTGGGCAAGTTCTTCATCCTTGGACGGTCTCAGCTCATCAAGCGGCACATAACCATATCCGCCTTTATATTCTGTATATCCCCAGTTTTCTCCGTTCTTCTCCGTTTCTCCTTCTATATGAAGAACCGTTCCGTCTTCTATGGTTGTTCCGTTGAGTTTTTCACTTTTTGAATCTGTTTCCGGATAGATATCCACTCCCACTCCGCCGGAATCCACCGTCATATAATAATCCGTGGTTTCCGCCGGCAGTTCCGTTTTTGCGGATTTATCTGCATATACCGGAACACTTAAACTCAAGATCAGTGCCCCGGCAGCAGCCAGCCTTATGAATCCTTTCATCATACTCCTCCATCTCCCAGTTGTACCTCTTTGTTTTTCTGATATGCAAAATCCCCCTATATTTCTTTTCTGATTTTGATGTGAAATATAAGAGGATTTTATCATTTGTTATGTTACCTGGCCATGTTTTTATGCAAGCTGTTTCTCACACATATCCAGTGCGGAAGCGATAACCGCATCCATGTCATAATATTTGTACTCACCGAGACGTCCGCCAAAGATTACTTTCGGCTCCTTCTCAGCCAGCTCTTTATACTGTGCATAGAGCTGTCCGTTCTTCTCATCATTAACCGGATAATACGGCTCATCTCCAGGTTTCCACTCGGAGCTGTACTCACGGCTGATTACGGTCTTCGGAAGATCATTGCCTTCCTCATCTTTACCGAACTCGAACCATTTATGCTCAATGATACGTGTCCACGGTGTCTCAACGTCTGTGTAGTTTACTGCTGCATTGCCCTGGAAATTCGGTTTGTCAAGAGTCTCATTCTCAAAACGGACAGAACGGTACTCCAGTGTTCCAAGCTTGTAGTCAAAGTATGCGTCAATTGCACCTGTGTAGATGACTTTCTCAGCCATTGCGTCATATTCTGCCTTCTTCTCAAGATACTCCTCGTTCAGGCGAACCTCAATGCCATCCAGAAGGTTGGCTACCATCTTCGTGTAACCGCCAACCGGAATTCCCTGATAAAGAGCATTGAAATAGTTATTATCAAAAGTCAGACGAACCGGAAGTCTCTTAATGATAAAGGAAGGAAGCTCTGTGCATGGACGGCCCCACTGCTTCTCTGTGTAACCCTTGATCAGTTTCTCATAGATATCGGTTCCCACAAGACTGATTGCCTGCTCTTCCAGGTTCTTCGGTTCTGTAATTCCGGCTGCCTTACGCTGCTCTTCGATCTTATCCGCAGCTTCCTCCGGAGTTACAACACCCCACATTTTATTGAAGGTGTACATATTAAACGGAAGGCTGTACAGCTCTCCATGATAGTTTGCAACCGGGCTGTTTGTAAAACGGTTGAACTCCGCAAACTGTGTGATATAATTCCATACTTTCTTATTATTGGTGTGGAAAATATGTGCTCCGTATTTATGTACGTTGATTCCCTCAACCTTCTCTGTGTATACGTTTCCTGCAATATTCGGGCGTTTGTCGATCACGAGAACAGATTTGCCCGCCTTCTTCGCCTCATGAGCGAAGACAGCACCGTAGAGTCCGGCGCCTACGATAAGATAATCGTACATTTCGTTTTCTCCTTGTTATTTGATGTGATTATTCTAACACCTGTGCTGTATGTCTGGCAAGTATTCTTTTTTAACCCTTGAGGAAAGCAGACATTTACACAAAAAGATGGCAGACAACCCGGAAAGCTGTCTGCCATTATATCACTTTTTTATGTATTTACCGATTTTTAATCCTCATATCCATTCGGATTCTGGCTCTGCCATTTCCAGGAGTCTGCACACATCTCGCGGATCCCGTTCTCTGCCTTCCAGCCAAGTTCTTTCTCAGCTTTGGATGCATCGGAGTAGCAGGTTGCAATATCTCCAGGACGGCGTGCTTTGATCACGTATGGGATCTTAACACCTGTAGCTGCCTCGAAGTTCTTAACAATGTCGAGAACGCTGTAGCCTTTACCTGTTCCAAGGTTGTAAATGCTTAATCCGGATTTGTCTTCCAGTTTCTTGAGGGCTTTTACATGGCCTTTTGCAAGGTCTACTACGTGGATATAGTCACGGACACCGGTTCCGTCCGGTGTATCGTAATCGTTTCCGAATACGCCGAGCTCTTTCAGTTTGCCTACTGCAACCTGTGTGATGTATGGCATCAGGTTGTTCGGGATACCGTTCGGGTTCTCACCGATGGTTCCGCTCTTATGAGCACCGATTGGATTGAAGTAACGAAGAAGAACTACATTCCACTCCGGATCTGCCTTCTGGATATCTGTAAGGATCTGCTCCAGCATGGATTTCGTCCAGCCATATGGGTTGGTGCACTGTCCTTTCGGGCACTCCTCTGTGATCGGGATGATTGCCGGATCTCCGTATACGGTCGCTGAGGAAGAGAAAATAATATTCTTGACATTATGCTTTCTCATCACATCCACAAGTGTCAGGGTTCCTGCGATATTATTCTCATAATATTCCCACGGCTTGGCAACGGATTCACCTACTGCTTTCAGTCCTGCGAAATGAATACAGGAGTCGATCTCTTCTTTGTCAAAAACTTCATTCATTGCGTCACGGTCCAGGATGTCTGCTTTATAGAATTTCACCGGTTTTCCTGTGATCTTGGATACTCTGTCCAGAGCCTTCTCACTGGAATTACATAAATTGTCAACTACTACAACATCATATCCTGCGTTCTGCAGTTCTACAACGGTATGACTTCCAATGTATCCTGCTCCACCTGTTACTAAAATTGCCATAGTTTTTCTCCTCCTCTACTGGATCTAACTGTTCCTGTTTATTTTAGCACTGTTCCACTGTTTCCACAATAGCTGAAACCCAGGTTTACTACCTGACTTTTCCCATATCTTTGAAAGTTTCTCAGAAATTTCCGGTTAATCCCAAAGTCCCTGCGGATAAAGTCCCTGATCTTTCAGTTTCTGGATTGCCGCAACCACTACCGGTTTGTCTTCTTTATAGGTGACTCCGTACCATTTGTCCTGTGTGGTAAGGACTTTGACGGTTGCTTTCTTTTCTTTTAAAAGTTCATCCACTACAAACGGAAGGAAATATTCACATTTCAGAGGATTCTCCGGAATATTCTTCTGGAGAAATACAGGAAAACGGTTTACCAGCTCTTTCATAAAACCGCCGGTAAAGCCCCACATGTTCATGGATACCGGTGTGTCTCCCGGAAGGCTGGTCCATGTTTTTCCATCGTCTTCTGTGTAGGCTGCTCCGCCGTCACGTTTCTCGATATGAGTTCTCTCATTGATGTCCGCAAGGTAACCGTCCGCATCTGTCTCGCAGACCCCACGGGATACATAGCCGTTGTCTGTCAGTGTATTTTCCAGACGGTAGCCTACCATCATATACTGGGCAGGAACGGTATCCTCCTGTGCCTGGGCCAGAAAATCATATGCCATCTTAAAAGCATGTGTTCCATAATAATCATCTGCATTGATCACCACAAACGGGCCGTCAATAACTTCAGCACAACTTAATACGGCATGTCCCGTTCCCCACGGTTTCACACGTCCTTCCGGAACCTGAAAGCCCTCCGGAATATTATTCAGATCCTGATGTACATAAACGATCTCCACCTTATCGCTTAAACGGTCGCCGATGGCATCGCGGAAATCCTGCTCGTTTTCTTTTTTTATAATAAATATTACTTTTTTAAAACCTGCACGTACTGCATCATAAATGGAAAAATCCATGATGATATGACCTTCCTGATCTACCGGATCGATCTGTTTCAGTCCGCCGTAGCGACTTCCCATTCCTGCTGCCATTACTACCAGAACCGGCTCTTTCATAATCTTGTTCCTCCTGATATTTTTAGAGATTCAGGGATTTTTTCCCATACATAGTTCGGGCCGGTCAGATTCTCATCCGGCCGGCCTTTGAACCTTGTTCTATTATACTACACTTCCCCGGGAAATCCTACTGATTCTTTCCACTTTATCCCTGAGCCTGATCTTCTCCCGGAAAAACGATCTCCATTCTGGTTCCCTCGCCCTGCTCACTTTCCACATGGATCTGTGCATGATGAAGCGTTGCACCATGTTTTACAATGGAAAGGCCAAGTCCTGTTCCTCCGGTCTGTCTGGAATGGCTTTTGTCCACCCTGTAAAAACGCTCAAAGATCCTGCCCTGTTCACTTTTCGGAATGCCGATTCCATCGTCTACCACACAGTAAAACGGATTTCCCTTACGGTTTCCGACCATGATACGCACATGACCATTCTGTTCTGTATAGCGCACCGCATTATCCGCAATGTTAAAAAACATCTCATACAGCACATGACGGACACCCTGGATCTTCTCGGAACTTCCTGTAAGCTCCAGGGATATATTTTTCTTTTCCGCTGGATGACGGAGATTGTTCTGTACATCTTCCGCAAGCTCATAAAGGTCCACTTTCTCAAAAGGAACTTCACTGTTGCTTTCATCCAGTCTGGACAGCTGTATGATATCTGCTACCAGATTGGAAAGACGTACCGCCTCATGATAAATCCTTCCGGAAAATTCCTGGACATGATCTGCCGGAACCATTCCGTTCATCATCAGCTCCGCATATCCGGAAATGGACATCAGCGGTGTTTTCAGCTCATGGGATACATTGGCCGAAAATTCTTTCCGGATTTCTTCGGCCTCTTTCAGCTCTTTTACCTGCTGCCGGATCTGACGGTTCTGCTCATCCACCCGCACAAGAAGGGGGCGTAATTCTTCGTAGCACACATTGTTCAGCGGATGCTCCAGGTCCAGATCATTGATCGGTTTGATCAGCTCCCTGGTCTGCCTCTCGACAAACGCAAACTCCAGGATCAGGACCAGTACCATCAGGATTCCAAGAACCGCAAGGCTTGAAATCCAGGTAGAATATACAGAATCTACCGTCTTTCCTACCCTTAAGACATTCCCGTTATTCAGCCGCACCGCATAATAAAAAGTCTTTTTGGCAAATGTCTCGGAATAACGAATACTTTCACTTTTTCCGTCTTTTTCCGCTTCCATAAACTCCGGACGGTTGCTGTGATTTTCCAGTTTTTCCGGGGATGTCTGGGAATCAAAAAGTACGGTTCCGTCTTTTTGGATCAGTGTTACACGGCTGGAGGATACTGCCCGCAGTCTTTTTGAGAGAAACGTATCTCCACATTCTTCCATGCCAAGGCAGATGTACCTGGCCTCCTCGCGGACCCCATTTTGCATGTAAGTGTTGAATTTACTGTAAGTGACTACACTTGCTGCCAGAAAGGTGATCAGGACAGCAAGGACGATCATAATACTTGTATGATTCAGGATCTTTTTTTTCATAAGTGATCTCCGATCCGGTATCCGACTCCGCGCACAGTCTCGATCAGATTTCCTGCCTCCCCCAGCTTCTGCCGGAGGGTTCGCACATGTACATCCACCGTTCTTGTCTCACCGTCAAAATCATATCCCCAGACATGACACAGGATCTGATTTCTGGACATAACCAGGCCTTTATTCTCAAGAAGATACTCCAGCAGTTCAAATTCCTTTCTGGTAAGCTCTTTCAATTCGCCCTGATAGCTGACTTCATGACGGGCTACATTAACCCGGAGGTCTTTGCAGTGCAGTTCCCGCTCCTCGTTCTGTCTTGCGCAGCGCCTGAGAACTGCTTTTACCCTGGCTACAAATTCCATCATTCCAAAAGGCTTCGTGATATAATCATCCGCACCGCCCTCCAGACCTTTCACCTTATCAAATTCCGCTTCTTTGGCAGTGACCATGATCACCGGGATATCCCTGGTCCTGGTATCGCTTTTCAGCCGTTTCAGAATATTATATCCATCTTCTCCCGGGAGCATAATGTCCAGAAGGATCAGTTCCGGCAGGCTTTTTTTCATCGCTGCGTCAAACTCCACTCCTGTCTCAAACCCTTCTGCCTCGAATCCGGTTGTCTCCAGGGTATAGACAAGAAGCTCCCGGATGTTTCGTTCATCTTCCACACAGTAGATCATTCCACATCCCTCTCCGTTCGTTACACCGGCTGTTTTTTTGTCAGCCGTATTTTTATTTTTTCTGTTTTCAGTATAACTATTTTCCTTTTACTGCACAAGCCCTGGTTCTCCACACTTTTGCGGATAGCCAGGGCATATGAAAGCCGACATTTCTATCAGCCTTTTATGATTCTGTTTTTTATGCACCAGCGGTTACTGTTTTATCCTTTGCTATTTCTTCGGATAATGTTGGAAGCTGATACTGTCTGCGAATCAGCTCCAGTTCCCGGTAGAATGTTTCATCCGGGCTGTGCTTGATCTGTTTCAGGTGCTGATGCGTATCAAAGGAATCTTCATGCACCTGGGTTACACAGACGCCGATGTTGGAACAGTGGTCTGCCACCCTCTCCAGGCTGGTAGTCACATCAGAAAGGATAAATCCCATTTCAATGGTACATTCTCCTGCGCGAAGTCGCTGGATATGACGGTATTTCAGCTCCTTGCTCAGCTCATCGATCACTTCTTCCAGAGGTTCGATCTCACGGGCCAGCTGTACATCCTGATTTTCGTAAACCTTATAGGCGATATCCACGATATCCTCCACCGCATGTTCCATGACACGAAGTTCCTCCAGAGCTTTTTCGGAGAACTTCAGTCCTTTTTCATGAAGCTCCTGGGCAGATTCCATAATATTCACGCCGTGATCGGAAATTCTCTCAAAATCACCGATACAGTGAAGCATAATGGAAATGCTGTGGCTGTCATGCACAGAAAGATCTTTCTGGTTCAGTTTTACAAGATAGGTTCCAAGCTCATCCTCGTAACGGTCCACCTTTTTTTCCGATTCTTCAACTGCCTTCTTTCCGTCTGCACTGAAATGCTTCAGGAGATCCAGAGCTGTAAACAGAGTTCTGTGGGAATCCTCTGCCATTTTTTTTGCGGCATTTCGGCTCTGCTCAACTGCAAATGAAGGCTTTTCCAGAAAACGGCTCTCCAGGATCATGAAATCCGGATCTGCTGCCACAGCTGTCTCGGTTTCTTCTTTTTTGTCCCGGATGGTAAGACAGGCAAGTTTCTCCAGCCATTTTCCAAAAGGAAGCAGAACCAGTGTTGCTGTAATATTAAAGGTACTGTGCAGAATCGCGATTCCCGCCGGTGTTGCAGCCTGTGGCATAAATGAAAAATGCACTGCCGTATTTACGGTATAGAATACTGCCATAAAAAGCACGGTTCCGATCAGGTTAAAATACAGGTGGATCATTGCCGCACGTTTGGCATTTACATTCGCACCGATTGCAGAAAGAAGGGCCGTGACACAGGTTCCGATATTCTGTCCCATGATGATCGGAAGCGCCGCACTGAACGGTACCATTCCTGTAAGACAGAGGGCCTGCAGGATACCGACAGATGCGGAAGATGACTGAATGATCGCAGTAAGTACCGCACCAGCCACAACACCAAGCAGAGGATTGGAAAATTTCACAAGCAGCCCGGTAAATTCCGGCACATCTGCCAGTGGCTCAACGGCTCCGCTCATAGCGCTCATTCCATACATCAGAATTGCAAATCCTACAAAAATAGTTCCCACATCTTTTTTCTTCTGGCTCTTTGTAAACATGATCAGGATTACGCCAACCAGAGCAAGAATCGGTGAAAATGATGTTGGTTTGAAAAGGCGGATAATAAAATTATCACTCTGGATTCCGGTAAGACTTAAGATCCAGGAGGTTACTGTGGTACCGATGTTGGCACCCATGATAATTCCCACTACCTGGGAAAGTTTCATGATCCCTGAGTTTACAAAACCTACAACCATAACTGTGGTTGCTGATGAAGACTGGATCACAGCAGTTACGCCCATTCCCAGAAGAACCGCTCTGATCGGGCTGGATGTAAGAGTTTCCAAAATACGTTCCAGTTTTCCACCTGCGACTTTCGCAAGTCCGTCTCCCATTAAGTTCATTCCATAAAGGAAAATGGCAAGGCCGCCAAGCAATGCCAGTACGCTGAAAAAGTCCATAATACTCTCCTTCACTTTCTCTTTTTGATATGTTTGATTTCCTTTTTTCTCATTTCAACGTTTTTCATAATAGCGGCACTTTGTAAAGTTTTCCCCACCGGAATGTAAAATCTATGTAAAAAAATAAGGCAAAAGACCTGATTATAGGTCTTCTGCCTTCGATTCTCAAAATCCGCGAATCTCCTCATCCTCGGAGCCGGTTTTATCAATGGATTTAATCACAAGGTAATAACTGTAGTCATCATTAACCTTCACCTCAACCCGGTCACCAACACGATGTCCCCGAAGCGCTTTTCCAATAGGGGATTCAATGCTGACGCGGTTCTCCATGGAATTTCCACGGATGGAAGTGACCAGCTTGTACTTTTCTATTTCATTGTCTTCTTCAAAAAGCACTTCTACGATATCGTCCATTCCCACCTCGTCAGATCTGGAATCATCGGATACAATGGATGCTGTCTTCAGCATTCTCTCCAGATAACGGATACGGCTCTCGTTCTGGTTTTTATGTTTCTTGGCTGCATAGTACTCAAAGTTCTCACTTAAGTCTCCCTGGGCACGTGCTTCCTTAACTGCCTCGATGGCTTCCTTACGGACTACCAGTTTGCGGTGTTCGATCTCCTGCTCTATTTTTTCAACATCCTTGCGGGTAAGCTGTTCTCTCATTCTTCTGGCATCTCCTTTTCTTTACAGCATTCAGGCCAATCCTGCATCCATTTCCTGTAGTTTTTCAGAATGTAGGATTTCCCGAAAGGTTACCGGAAATACCATAGCAGATACGCCTCGCTTTGTCAAACAGCGCAGGCCTGTTCTTCTGTTTCTCTGTGCTGACGCATCCGCTGTTCAATATAACCTGCCATATGTTCTTTGGGAATATCCAGTAGCATGGAAAATTCAGAATAGAGATGATCCTCTGCCAGTTTCAGATACCGTTCATCTGTAGCGGTTGTTTTTTTGCCATGAGATAATCTGGCCTGTTTGCGAATATAGATTGTCTTGATGATCCGTAGAAGATCTCTGCATTCGCAGGTGCGGATACAGTTCTTGTAACTGTCTTCCCTGAATTTCTCGTTCTCAATACTCAGTGTCTCTATAGAAGGAATTTCGTCGATCAGCTTCTCTGCTTCTTCTTTCGTGATGATTCCACGGAGAACCTGTTTCCCGCCTTCTACCGGTGTAAAGATCTTTCCTTCTGTCTCCCCTCCCGGCCTTAATACATAATAAAGTCTCTCCGAGGAGGAACCGTCCATCTTCATTGTAGTAACTCCCGTCACCTGGCAGATTCCGGTACGGCCATACACAACATATTCGCCTGTTTCAAACATTTTTCCACATCCTTTCATTTTTTTGCTTTTTCTTCTGTTATCGTGGCGTCTTATTGTGCTCTGTAAGCATTTCAATGTCCTTGAATTGCTCTAATGAAAACTCCCTGCCATGGTATATATCCAGACAAGGAGCTTCTCACTGAGGATTCTGTCCTTATTTTACTACTTTTCCCATTTATTTGCAAAAGAATTCAAAAAGTTTTTTTATTTTTGTGAAATATGCTCATAATAGGAAGTTTATACTTTTTGTGCAGTTTTTACAGCCTGTAACCGGTATTTTTTCGAAAATCATAACCACCGGCTTAGCCGGTGGTTTGCACTGCCCCTATAAGGGGCTCATCCCTGCTTGCGCCCGGAAGGCGCACTGAGAGGGCCCGCCTCTTGCACTGCTTTTCACAGGCTGGC